>CAYGJP010000301.1:0-1531 GCA_964350175.1 uncultured Candidatus Bathyarchaeia archaeon | reverse complement strand
GATAATCGCAGGTTTTACTATTTTCTGGGCTCAATATTTAGTCTTTGAGCTGTTTGCATGCTAAACTATGACGTATTATCTAAACAGCCCGCAGTTTTCAGGTGTTTCTCCGGACTAGAAGTACACGAGTTTGACGCTTTAAACTCGAAGATAAAAAAGGAATACAGCGCCTTTGAACAAAAACGCCTCTCCAGAGGCGACAGAAAAAGAAACGTAGACGCAAGCCACCCCTACAAACTGCCCTTAACAAACCGACTGCTCACGCTACTACTCTACTATCGCCTCTATGTTTCATCGAACCTGCTCGCCTACCTCTTTGATTTGAGCCAAACAAGCGTGCTCAAAAGCATCCGAAAACTAGAACCTTTAGTAAGCGAAGTATTGCCGCTACCCAAAAAGCAATACAACAACGCTAGACGCCTGCAAACCTTAGAAGAGATTGAAACGCAATTTCCCAACTTCAAGACATTCCTTGATGCAACCGAGCAGGAAATTCCAAGACCCAAAAATAAGCATAAACGAAAGACGCATTATAGCGGCAAGAAGAAAAAGCACAACCGTCAAAACCCAGATAACCATAAACAAAGCAGGCCTAATCGTCCACAAGACAGCCCACGCGAAGGGAAGCACTCATGACTACGCGCTGTTTAAGCAGAGTCATCCCAACTTGCCCGGCAATGTACCTGTGGGTGTGGACCTTGGCTATGATGGAATTCAGAAAGATTATCCCAATCTTAAAGCCGAAGTGCCCTTCAAGAGGCGAAGCCCTGGCCGGGGCAAACGAGGAGTGAAGGCAAAAGAACTCACGCCTGAACAGAAAAGCTTCAATTTGAAGCTGGCTAAAGAACGTATAGTGGTGGAGCATTCGTTTTCTAGGTTGAAAAAGTTCCGCATATGGGCAGACGAGTTTCGGAATCGACTCAAACATTATGACGTAATGACGGACATAGTCTCTGGGCTAAACAATTTCAGGCAATGTCCTAATTTGGATTTGTTAATGTTTTGAAGTAGAAGAATTCATGCCATGTCCAAACGTGCGAGGAGCATTTCTCAACCATTGCAGGCGTTACACCTCTTTTTATCTCGGAGATGAAGTCCCAGTAAAACTGGAAGAAAATCAAGGCACAACAAAGACGCTGCTTCTTTTTAGAGAAGCATTTCGTCTTTCTAACCAGCCTGCCAACTCGTTCCCGCAAGATGCTATTAAAATTCTCAACTTTAACCGTTTCCACATCATCCCTATCAGGATCACCATACACAACTCTGATCTCTTTTTTTGATGAGTCTTCCATTAGCATCTCTTATTTTCACCAACTGACCATAATTGAGCTGTTTAACTTTGAAGAAACCCGGAAAAGCATAAGTATAGTCATCGTTTCCGTCAGTGAATACCTCGACTTTTTCTCCTCGCCTTGGGCTTCTTAAGCTCTTTTTGAAGACGCCAATCATTTCGCTGCAGGTTTGCTGCGTCCATTTGCCTACTGCAAATGAAAAAAACAAGTATGAATATCTCTTCACTGTGGTGTAGATG
>CAYGJP010000300.1:0-1544 GCA_964350175.1 uncultured Candidatus Bathyarchaeia archaeon | reverse complement strand
GAAGTAGATTGCTGTTTTTACGTTTTCGCTCAAGGAAGAGAATGTTTCGTCAATTACGTCTAGAAATATCGCGTTGAAGTCCTGCTCGGCAATATCCCCTGTGGCTTCTTGCATGTTTTCATCCCATTTTCAGGGATAACGTTTTATTTTCGCGCCTAACGGCTCTATTGAGAATAGAACTTGTGAACATTAAATAAAGGCTGTGAAGCAGTAATCAATCTTCCAGCCACGAATGTGAACTCGATTTGGGCATGTCTTGCGCATGTCCCATTCACAGGAACATCAAAGAAAGAAAAAGTTGTTTGACCATTTAAGTCATCTTAGGTAGCTGCGAGGCGTCTTTAAAAATCCATGTTACTGCGTCATCAGGTACTTGCTCAGGGGTGAGAGGTAGGTTTACAGTAAATGTGGTGCCTTTTCCAATTGCGCTTTCTGCCGTGATTTTTCCGCCATGAGCTTCCACTATGCGTTTGCAGATAGCCAAACCAAAACCCATACCCTGCGCTTTAGTGGTAAACAGCGGCGTCCACAGTTTACTCACTGTTTCTTTTGACATGCCCATTCCGGTGTCTTTGAAGGCTATCTCCACGTTGTTATCTCCTGCCTTTTTGCTTGTGATTGTTAATGTGCCGCCGTTAGGCATGGCGTCAATGGCATTTTTGATTAGGTTCACGAAGACGCGATTTATTTTTCCAATGTCCACTTTTATCACAGGCTTGTTTTGGGCGGCATCTTTCAGCTGAATTTTATCTGGAAGTTTAACGAACGGTAAAGCGTTTTTCAGCAGTGATTTGGGCGTAGTTTCTGTGAGGTATAGCTGTATTTCTCGGGAGTATTCTAGTAAGTCGTTTACGATTTTGTTAGAGTATTCAATAGCTCTGTCGATAGTTTCCAGCATTTCTTTTCCTCTGGCAACGTTTTCGGCGGCACCTTTGCTTTTCAGATAGTATGCTGCGCCTTTGATGCTTGTTAGTGGGTTGCGCAGGTCATGTCCTACCATGCCGGCTAATTCGCCTATGGCTGCAAGACGCTCAGACTTAACAAGCTTCGCCTGAGTTTGCTTTAGTTGCTCGGTTCTTTCGTCAACTAGTTTCTCTAATTGCTGTGAGTACTCAGACAGTTTTTGCTGCATCTGCTTCTTTTCAGTTATGTTCACTGTGAGTTCCAGTGCCGCAACAACGTTTCCAGCGTTATCTTTAAGGGGCGTGACAATAATTTCAACCCAATACGGGGTGCCCTGAGGACCATGGGTAGCGTACTCGTGGGCATCGTATGATGCGCCGTCAAAAACTTTTTTAACGCCACAATCAGGACAAACCGTGTCTATCGTGTTAAACGTTGAATAACACACTTTTCCCTCTACGTGAGGCGGCGCAAATTGCTTCAAAAAGTTGTTCGCCCACAATATTTTGTAGTCCTTACTAATTATGGCAAGACCCGCACCAATACTCGACGTAACACCGTCAAGCATATCGCGGTCTCTTCTAACTTCATCTGCCATTTTCCTGCGCTGGGTGATGTCTTCTACCTGCGAGGCGACGCCA
>CAYGJP010000299.1:0-1556 GCA_964350175.1 uncultured Candidatus Bathyarchaeia archaeon | reverse complement strand
ACAGAGCACAAGCGGTTTTAGGCTTCCAAAAGAAGAACCTCACACTTCACAACCCACAGCAAATTATGACAACTTGCACAACCAAAACAAACCCAGCAAACAAACCCAACAACAAAACACACCAAACAAAACAAACCCCGAGAAGTTGATGCAACTAAGCAACCACCCATCAACAACAACTAAACAAAAAACAAACAACACCCAAAAAACAACAACCAAACCCGAACTTGGAAAAACTATAAAAGCACAACCGCCCTCCTCAAATACCACACCTCACAGTGCGAACGCGTTCCGTGAAAACGGAAACACACCTAGCCCATTTAATCGAAAAAATAATTGTGATACGGAAAGCCTTATAATACGCTTTTACGCTTTTGTGTTGCGCAGTTGGAGAAGATACAGAATGCCAAAATGGGGATACTCCATAATATCCGAAGAACTGGACCCTGAGAAGACCGTCAAAGCAAGCGGTCGAGAAATTAGGGTATCCCATAAACACGCACGAGAAGTGTGCAAAACAATCAAAGGTATGATGCTCACCAAAGCCAAAGAATACCTTCTAGACGTCATGGAGAAAAAGAAAGCAGTCCCCTTCACCAGATACCAGAAAAAAGCTGGACACCGAAGAGGACTCGTAAAAGCCTTCGCGGGCAGATACCCGATTAAGGCATCATTCCGCGTCCTGAAAGTACTCCAAAGCGCTGAAGCAAACGCAGAAAACAAAGGCCTAGACGTGGACAAGCTCCGCATAATCCACGCAGCAGCTTACCCAGGCATGAAAATCAAACGCTTCACGCCCAGAGCCCACGGCAGAGCATCACCAAAATACGAAACCTTATCACATATCGAAATTGTTTTAGGCGAGAACACTGGGCAAGGAGAATAAACAAAATGTCCATAGTCAAACGGTTTATATCAGAATCCATCAAAAACACCGAAATCGACGAGTTTTTACTAAAAAGACTCGACCGCGCAGGATACGGCGGAGTAAACCTCTCCAAAACCCCACTGGGCACCCACGTAGTCATCTACGCCATGCGCCCCGGCTTAGTCATCGGACGCGGCGGCGAAACCATCAGGGAACTCGCAGCCATTTTAGAACAAAAATTCAAAGTCACAAACCCACAAATCTCCGTTTCCGAACTCGAAGTTCCAGAATTTAACGCTTACGTAGTTGCATCACGCGTAACTTCAGCCCTTCAAAGAGGCATTCACTTCAGACGCGCAGGCTTCTGGGCAATGAACCAAGTTATGGAAGCAGGCGCCTTAGGCTGCGAAATCGTTATCAGCGGCAAACTCCGCACTGAACGCGCCAGATTCGAAAAGTTCCGCGCAGGCTACTTCCCAAGATGCGGCGAACCAGCCTTACGGTACACGCGCAAAACTGAAGCTCACGTTCAACTCAAAGCAGGCATGTTCGGCGTACGAGTAAAAATCATGCCTCCAGACGCAGTGTTTCCAGATAAAGTCAATATCAAACTTCCATCAGAACTTCCACCTGCCCCAGTTGCTGAGACCAAAATAGAAGAAAAGTTACACGAAGAGCAACCAGTAAC
>CAYGJP010000298.1:0-1581 GCA_964350175.1 uncultured Candidatus Bathyarchaeia archaeon | reverse complement strand
CAGTTGGCCCAGTTGGATGCCGTTCTTTAGCTTCAGCATAAGCGGAATCATCTACTTCCTGTACTGGATGCTAATGGATGGCGCTTACGGGCAATCCCTTGGGAAAATGATTATGCACTTAAAAGTGACGCGGCTGGATGGCAAACCAGTGACCATGGGACAGGCAGCCGTGGAAAGTATAGGAAAAGCGTTTTTGCTTCCGCTGGACTTCTTGATAGGGCTGTTTCTTTACCCAAAAAGAAGACAGAGGGTATTCAATTTCCTGTCAGAAACTGTGGTTGTACGCGAGCGATAATGTCGTTGTAAAACCGAAAGCTGCAGAACACTTGAGCAAGCCCTGATTCGGCTTTACTTTTTTCTTTTGTAAAATATAACGGCTGTAATCGCGGATATCACAAGTATCACCATTGCGACTATTGAAGTGAACAGCAGTAACATATCCTCACCAGACGGAGGTGTGTCTGTTTGGGGTTGCATGGTAGAACCGAAAGCGTACACGGCGTGGTCATACGAGCCCACGTAAACTGCACCGTTGGTGACTGCCGGAGAAGAAACCACCATGCCGCCGGTCAGGTAGCTCCACAATAAGGTGCCGTCTGAAGCGTTCAGGGCATACAGTTTGCCGTCATATGAACCCGCAAAAACTATGCCATCTGCAACTGCTGGAGAAGAAGCTACATCACCACCTGTCAAGTAACTCCAAACAACCTCGCCCGAGAAAGCGTTTAAGGCATAGACTTTGTCGTCGCCTGAACCAACATAAACCACGTTATCCGCAACTGCAGGAGAAGACGCAACAGGACCGCCTGTTTTGAAACTCCACATGAGTTTGCCGTCAGATGCGTTTAAGGCATAAATGTTTCCGTCATATGAGCCTATGTAGACTGCGCCGTACATCACGCTTGGAGAAGAAATCACAAAACCACCTGTAGTGTAGTTCCAGACTAGACTTCCGTCAGAAGCGTTTAAGGCGTAAAGGTTGTGGTCGTTTGAACCCACATAAACCACGCCGCTGGCAACTGCAGGCGAAGATAGATGAATCTGGTTACCCGTCGTGTAGCTCCAAACTAACGCGCCTGTTGCTGCATCTAAAGCGTAAATTGTGTGGTCTTCTGAGCCGACGTAAACTACTCCGTTGGCTACGGCTGGTGAAGAAACCACCGCGAACCCTGTGGTGTAGTTCCATATCAGCTGTCCGCCATCAGCGTCTAAGGCGTAAATGTTGCCGTCGTAAGAACCCACGTAGACTTTGCCGTTGGCAACCGCGGGAGATGAAAGCATAACCATGTCGTTTGTTGTGAAGCTCCAGAGGACCTCGCTGGTGAACTCATCTAAAGGTTCAGGTCCTGTTGTGGCGTTTAAAGCGTAGACTTTGCCATCGTATGAGCCTACGTAGACTTTGCCGTCTGCAACAGTTGGTGAAGAATCCACTACGCCGCCCGTTGCGTACTTCCAAACAAGTTTCCCTGTAGCAGCGTTCAAAGCGTAGAGACGCCCATCCCATGAACCCACATAAACTACGTCGTTTGCAACGGCAGGTTGGGAAATCACCATCTCACCCGTCAGGTAACTCCATAGGAG
>CAYGJP010000297.1:0-1605 GCA_964350175.1 uncultured Candidatus Bathyarchaeia archaeon | reverse complement strand
TTTAAGGTATTATTCTGGTGGGGATGCGCTTAGAGCTTTAGCAACCGCCGAAGGCTACCAGTCATCTAGCAACGGCTGGTGGGAAAGCACTGAAGGCTTAAGTTTTCTTGAGGAGCGCAAGAAGAATCCGCGTTTTGACAAAGTCGTTGACGAGAAACTTTTGGAGTATGCTGCGCAGGGCACTGTTCTGTTGGACAGTTGGACGATGCCTTGGCTGATTAAAGATGGTTTCAAGATTTGGTTGGCGGCTTCCGTGGAGAAGCAAGCTGAACGGATTGCTCAGCGAGACCACATGACTATTCCCGAAGCTTTACAGGCGCTAAAAGAGAAAGAGTCATGTACGAAATCCATATACAAGGAGCTTTACGGTTTCTCGTTGGGTGAAGATTTTACCCCTTTCAATTTTATTTTGGATACTGACGCTTTGAGCGCCGAAGAAGTTTTCCAGATTCTCTGCCAAGTAATCGACAGCGTGGTTCTCGGCAAACAAAATCAGTAGAATCTGCTTCTTCTGTTGCTCGAAACAGACTATACCCCCCCTATAAATAGAAACCAACATGGTTTTTTGACCTCTGATAGGGCCCTATGGTTTTGACCTACCCCCTTCCCCCACCGTTTTTCTGCAGTTTCTACCTACCCCCTGTAGGTTTCTGCATACAATTACTAATAGGCTCCGAGGGGTGTGCACAATTCGGTTTGATTCATCTTTTGGTGTATAACTTGTTTGGCGGGCAACTTTAGGCTAACAGAAACAACGCAACAAACCCACAAAAAACAGAATAATGCACACCACTAGGCACCAAATATGACTGCGACAAAAGTTACACTAACAAATCAAGAACCTAAAACTGCCAAAAATTGACGCAAATAAGTGATGGTTTATTTTTTTGCTGTTTTGTCCTGTTCTTTTTGCTGCTTTAACGCTTGGCTCGCTAACCCCGTTATGAAGATAACCGCGAAAACTAGTACGCCGATGCCTATCTTGTACGTAAGCTCTATGTTGGAGTAAATTACTGCGAAAAAGAACACTATCATCAGTGCCAGTGTCAGGGCTTCCTGAATGCCATCTACGCCGAGTTTGAAAAAGCTCATTTCTTCTTCCCTGCCTTTTTATTTCTTGTTCTCAGCGCCGTATTTATTAATTCTCTCTGGTTTTTCTTTGTTTTTTCGTAGCTCTTAGCGCTTTTTTATGTGAATAAGCTTTTATAAGAATGTTGATGAATTTGTTTAATCAGACAAGTTTAACGCTTCCACGTAAGAGAGCGCACAGTTAATGCCCTACATTAAAAGAATCGAGATTAAAGGTTTCAAATCTTTCGGACCCCAAACCGTTAAAGTAAATCTCGATAAGGGTTTCACAGCAATTACAGGTCCGAACGGAAGCGGAAAAAGCAACATCATGGACGCAGTTTTGTTTGCTCTTGGCGAGTTAAGTACGCGAAGGCTCCGCGCGGAAAACGCTGCCAAACTGATTTTTCACGGCTCGGAAAAGTCTGGGCTGGAAAAATCGAAAATGGCAAAAGTAATAATCCAGTTTGACAACACCGACGGCACCATGGCTGTTGACACAACAACCGTCACGGTTTCCCGCGAAGTCTACCGCAA
>CAYGJP010000296.1:0-1606 GCA_964350175.1 uncultured Candidatus Bathyarchaeia archaeon | reverse complement strand
GTTCACGATGTCGCGGCAGTTTCCGATGGTCTCCAGCAGTTTCATGGCTTGTTTTTGTTGTTCTTTGCTGCCTGAGAGGAACTTTTTGACGCGTGTAGCATGGATGATGGCTTCGAGGGTCGCAGAAAAAGCCCTGCAATACGCTTTAGGCAAGTTTCCAGTAGATGCCTTGACAAGTTTGACGTCGCAGAAGGCTTCAGCTTTCTCATCAACAAGTGGCTTTATGTCTGCAACTGAAACTTCAATAAACGCATCTGCCCTGCGCAGTCTTGGGGACTCGACGGTTTCGGCTTTCTCGAACCATTCAGGCGGCACCGTGCTTTTTAGGTTGGTTTCTTTGAATGCTGTCCTGTAAAAGACGTCTATGTCGCAGGTTACGTTTATGACCGCGCACTTTTTTGTTTTGAGGTTTTTGTAGGTTGAAGATGTAGTGAAAAGTCTAATCGTAACCTGTTGGGCGTTTTCCATGGTTACGCCCATGGGTGCAGCGTTAAGTGTTCCATCGGCGTTGTAAGTGGAGACTACTGTTTCCACGATTACTCCTTTTTGGAAGCCTAAGTCTGCCAGTTTGGTCATTAACCCAACTCCACATCCGCGCCTTGCCCAACTTAAGCATCTGAGCCACAAAGGCGTGTTGTTTGCTTCAACCGAATGTACTTTTTCACACTGGGATAATTAAGTTTTGCCAACAACTCGCCAAAATTACCTTAGTGCATTTCGTTCTGTGCTGCGTAGGATAGTACGTATATTTTGCAGGGGTATTCTCCAAAACTGGTTTCACACGTGAAACCTTGCGAATCCATCAGCATGCCGTAAACTTCTTGCATTGTAAGTGTTGAGTTGAAGTAGGGGTAGATTTCTCCGTATTCAAAAAGCAGCAGGTACTTCACGTTGCGGTTTGTGCATAGTTCACGCAATTCGTCTAGGTTAAAGTTGGGTGTGTAGGCGTCAACTGCTAAATCGGGGTACTGCGCTGCTTGCCAGCGTCGTGACTCAGCAGCGTGTAGGTAAAACTTCACCATGTCTTGGCTGAAAAGGTTCAATGGGCACAAAATCACCAGTGTCTCATTTACGGCTAATCTGTCAGCCACATAGTCTGCGGCTTCTTTGACAGGCACGTTGAAGGGGCTGTGCTTGTTTACCCACTGGTACGCGTCAACACAACTGTAGCTGACCGCCACAACAACGATGGCTATGAGGCAGCCAGCCGCAACTTTTCCAAGACGTTTCCTATTTAAGCTTGAGTGGGGCTGGTTCCAAACTTTTTTTGCTCTCTCGTAGCCAAATGTGATGAGGCCTGCCGCTGCGATTGCTATAATTGGGAAAAGGGGTACAACGTAACGCCATTCTTTGTTGCCGATTAAGGTGAAGAAAATGTAGATTACAAAGAAAAAGATGAGCAGATACTTGTCTTCAGGTTTTCTGCGCAGCAACAACAGAACTATCCCAAGTAAGCCTAAGCCGTATACCAGCAGTGAAATGGGGTGAAACGTGCCGTAGGGCCAAACCATCTCTATCAAGTAAAATATAGGTGTGGGAAAACGTATGCTGTACATTGATTTCTGCGGGTTGCCAATTTGAGCGGCGTACAGCCACTGGTTTAGCA
>CAYGJP010000295.1:0-1624 GCA_964350175.1 uncultured Candidatus Bathyarchaeia archaeon | reverse complement strand
ACGATAGGGTCCTATCAGAGGTCAAGTTCTGTTCTCTATATAAAGGAGGGGTAGTCTGTGAGAACAATAGACCCAAAACGCTGCCCTGTCACCTGCGATACATCCACGCCAAATATTCATCCAAGTATACAACTCCGCCGAAACACTATTCAACGCAATATCGTTCGCAGGATTCCAGAGTAGAAACCGGGCTCAACTTGCAGTTAAATAATACTTATGTTGAATCAGAAAAGTGTTTTCATAAAAACTAAGTAATAAAGCTGCTGAGAGTAGATAAAAGGTGCGAATGTTGACAAAACAAATAGAAATAGCAAAAGCAGGCGTCATAGTAGAATTAGGAAGTCTTGGATACTCGGAAAAAGAAATAAAGAGTTTTCAAGAAACAACAGCATGCCCAAGATGTGGCTGCGATTTCTCAAATCTTCCCTTCAGCGGTAGATGGCTTGCCCACTTATCCAACTGTGAGGGGAAACAAACCGGACAGAAGCTTAAACCACAAAACAAAATTTAATTCCAGAAGAAACAAAAACAATCCAAGTATACAGCCCATTTTTAGGTTTGTGAGTGGATCGGTTTCTTCCGTTGAAGTTTACCGTTTACGTATCGCAGCAACCACAGGATAGCCTGTTCAACCCTATGTTTTAGTCTTTATCCCAAACCCAATTCCGTTTTTATTTCAAAACTATTTCTATAAATACGTTGTTTGTAAATTTCTGGGTAAATTTGTGGGTCACCGCTGACTGTTTTTGGCTTGGTGGCTGGCGAAACATCAATATTGCCATCTGAACAATCATCTTTAGAACCACAAAAAACGTGCACTCAAAAGAGCAGGGTAGGGCAAAATGATTTGTAAGCTGTTTGTGTTTAGGCATTCGGAGACAACCGATAACAGTAACGGGGTGTTTTCAGGTTGGCGTGACTCAGAACTCACCCCGAAAGGTTTTCTTCAAGCGCAAAAAATCGCAAAACAGCTTGCGCAACACAAAATCGATTATGCCTTCACATCACACCTTAAACGTGCCACACAAACCCTAAACATCGTGCTTGAAAGTCACCCGCAGGTTCCAGTTTTTGTAGACGACAGGCTTATCGAGCGCTGCTATGGTTTGTTTCAGGGCAGAAGCAAAAAAGAGCTTGAAGATGAAGACCCAGAGTTTTTCGTCGACTTCCACAGAGGCTACGTTACAGCGCCGCCTGAAGGCGAAAGCATAGAGATGGTTGAGAAGCGGGTTATGGCGTTTTTTGAAAAACTCAAAAGGTGGCTTTTGCAGAACCCGGGCAACGTTGCGGTTTCGTGTCATAATAATTCTATTCGTCCGTTTAGGCGGATTTTTGAAAACCTGAGCTTAGAGCAGATGTGCGAAATTGAGAGCCCACACGATAGAGCGTTGGTGTGCGAGCTTGACTTAGAAAACTGTGGCTTGCAAAAACCCAAACCAGAAAAATTCAAAGCCCAGTGGGAGGGCGTGATTGTTCCAAAACAAACCAAACTGGCAACAGACCCAAAAAACCCGCTGAAAACATACTACTAACCAAACAAAACAAAAACACAGCAAACAGTCAACATACACTCACAACCTGCTTTGACTTCTTCAACATAGCGCACATGTTGCCTGTGAACAAA
>CAYGJP010000294.1:0-1624 GCA_964350175.1 uncultured Candidatus Bathyarchaeia archaeon | reverse complement strand
CCTTCCATGAACCTGGCCTCCAAGAAAAACTCACAGGCAGCGTTCACAAAGGCAATCTCAAATGCATTGTTAACCAAACAGAACAAGCTGTTTTAGAGACAGATTTGACTTTTGTGGCTGTGGGGACTCCAAGCAAACCCGACGGCGGCATAGACCTCCAATACATCGAAGCAGCCTCACGCGACATAGGCAAAGCCCTCAACAAAAAAGACACCTACCACGTTACAATAATCAAAAGCACAGTGGTGCCTGGAACAACCCAAAACGTCGTCAAACCAATTCTTGAAAAGGAATCACAAAAGAAATGCGGTACAACCTTTGGCTTATGCATGAACCCCGAATTCCTTCGTCAAGGTTCCGCATTTGAAGATACTTTGCACGCTGACCGCGTAGTTATAGGCGCACACGACAAGAAAGCAGGCGACACCCTAGAAGAGCTCTACAAAAGCTTCTACGGTGAAAAAGTTCCGCCAGTCATCCGAACAACTCTTTCTACGGCTGAACTAATCAAGTACGCCAGCAACTCGATGCTCGCCACAAAAATCAGCTTCATAAACACCATAGCCAACATTTGCGAACCAATCCCAGGCGCCGACGTCAAAACCGTGGCAGAAGCCATGGGCCTAGACAAACGCATAGGACCCCTCTTCCTAGACGCAGGCTTAGGCTACGGAGGCTCATGCTTCCCCAAAGACGTAAAAGCCCTAATCGCCTGCTCCAAAAACTTCGGCTACACCCCTGAACTTCTGGAGACTGTTGAAAACGTAAACAAAACTCAACCCCTCAAAGCAGTCCAATTCTGCAAACAACAACTCGGTAACCTCAGAAACAAAAACATCGCAATCCTAGGTTTAGCCTTCAAGCCAGACACGGACGACATGCGAGAAGCCCGCGTCATCCCCATAATAAACCAGCTACTAGCTGAAGGTGCCAACGTAACCGCCTACGACCCAGTCGCAGTACCAGTCGCAAAAATCATCTTCAAAAACAAAATCCAATACACCAAGTCTGCGATTAGCTGTCTTAAGAACGCGGACTGCTGCATAATAGTAACCGAATGGAGCGAATTCAAAAAACTCACACCCGAAGACTTCACAAAACACATGAAGCAACCCATACTCATAGACGGCAGAAGAATCTACAACCCTGAAACCTTCAGCGAAAAACTCAAATTCACCGCCATTGGGTTAGGTCACTAATACAGTGATAGGTCCGGCAAGTTCGCGTGTCTTTTTTCTTTTTTTACCTAGTCTATTCACATAGACACACTAAGCCACTAAAATAAATAAAGAACTCAAAACACAAAACCAAAAGCGATAAACACCTCTCTCGTTAACATCTGTTAACTCATAAACTCTAACACCCCGCTGGGAAAACACAATGAGCAAAGCAGCAGACATGGCAAAGATTTCAGCTAAAGGCAGCTTCCACCTACTCTGGGGGCTAATAGTCTCAACCCTGATTTCATCAGTCGGCACCATATTTATTGCCAGCTTACTAGGCTCCGACCAATACGGCCTATACGCTATTGTCCTAACCGCCCCAGCACTCATCGCCATATTCAGAGACTGGGGCATAAACTCCGCAATGACCCGATTCGCCGCCCAATACCAAGCAGAAAACA
>CAYGJP010000293.1:0-1646 GCA_964350175.1 uncultured Candidatus Bathyarchaeia archaeon | reverse complement strand
AGACAACGGAGTTCCATTTCGCAAGTATCATAACGGTGGAGAAAATCGCGAGCAAGGAGGCTACTTGGACAAAAAGTCTAAGAGCACTTATTTTTTGCGTCCGGTTTTTCATCCAGATGTAGATTACTAGAATTCCGGCTAGGATAAGTCCTGCATACACGGTTAGATTTAGTATGTCGCCGACGAGTCTCAGTGACGTGTTTGTTCTCTCCTATTACTATGTCTTACAGTTATCCCCCGCATCAAAGGGCAACTCACCATCAACAGGAGCACTGAAGGTTGGGTCCTGTTAGCCAGAATATGCAGGGTCCTCTGCTATTCTACATGAAAGGTTCAAGTTTTAGATAATGCAGTAAGCGGTAAGAGCATTTAAATCTTACACATCTCAGCCAAAAACACGAGCTTTTGCCTTGGGACATCGCCTTCTACATTTTAGCGCCTTCATAGGCACTGTTACACTCAGTGGCGCATTCACTTCTTGGCTGCTCTAGCCAGTTGCGTGACTTGACAAGAATCTTTCCCGCAGCCTTCACCCTCAAACAATCCGCATAGGGGCACATCTCAACGCAACGCAGGCACAGAACACACATTTGCGTAGGTATGTCGCCGCCCTTCTCCTCGTAAACATCCGTAACCTGCACAGAACAAACCCGCTTACAAATCCCACACTTCGTACACTTCTCCTCCACCTTATTCAAACGCATAACAGGAATGCCGCTAAGACGCTTGAATCGGTTCACGGCTGCTATGGATACACCAGTGGGGCAGAACCTGCACCAGAAACGCCTAACCATGAACGCGGAAAGAACGGTAAGCACTATAAAAGCCACCGCAACAACAGTCGTGAACTCCCCCACGTTAAAGTAGGCAATTATTCCACGAACATAGGGATACGTGAGGCTATACTCGCCTAACTCTAAAGTTCCAGGGAAAGGTGTTATTAATGTCTCCAAGGGACCGATAAAAAACGAGTTTAACTGCCTAAAGGGACTCTGGAAAAGAAATAACGCAGTCCAAACCTGTATGTTCAGAGCATCGACAAAGAAGGGCAGCAACAGCAAGGAGGATACTATGATGTACCTAAGCTTATGCAATGCCTTGTTGACTTTGTCAGGCAGGTTCCAGTAGCGGATTTTCAAAGCCTTCCGCAACAAGCTTATCAAATCCATGTAGAAGCCAAAAGGACAAAGCCAACCGCAAAAGAACCTGCCAATGAAAGGGGGCAATATGAAAACGACTACCGCGATAACAAGGTAGTTCCATCGGGCTAAGATAATAACGGTGGAAAAAATAGCAAAAAATGCCACTGTTTGGATGTACAGTCTCAGATAGCTTATTTTTTGTGCCCGATTTTTTATCCAGATGGATATAACCAGAATGCCAGCTAAAATGAGTCCTGAGGTTACGGTTAAATTTAGTACGTCGTTCACTATTTTCAGCGACAAATAGCTTTTTCCTTCCACCATGCATACTGGGAGTTCACTGCGTGAACCAGCGTTCTAACATCAAACGTAAATAGCCTATGGTTCCATCCACGGTCTTTTGGGTTGATTAACAAGTCGCCCTTAAAGAAAGGGGAGTAAGCCCCCACTTTTATGGGGAAGGTATCACTCTCGTGTTCCACTCTGCCAGATATGTCAGATGCT
>CAYGJP010000292.1:0-1648 GCA_964350175.1 uncultured Candidatus Bathyarchaeia archaeon | reverse complement strand
CTACATCTTAGACGCGGGCGCAACTAATCCTCAAAACGCGAAAGTGCTCGCAAAAATCTTTGTGAACAACACGTATCTGTCTGGAATGTACCTAAGCCAAGACGGTAGCAAACTCGCTGTCATAGGCAACCAGTACACGCCATACAACTTTGACAACAAAGATTCCTCTTATTCCGCCTATTCCTCCTTAATCATGCCCTACTGGGGCGGCAGCACAACTTTCGTGCAAGTATACGATGTTTCAAACAAAGCCAGCCCAGCACTCGCAAGAAACTTTACTATAAGCGGCAACTACGTCAACTCCCGCATGATTGGCAACTACGTCTACACCATAGTCAACGAAAACGTCCAAGTGAACAATGGCTCAACCAACCTGCCAGTGGTATTCACAGACACCTCAGCATCCAACGTTGAACCAACAAAAATATACTACACTACAGCGCCAGACAGCTACTCCACTTACACCACAATCGTCAGTTTGAACATAATGGAAGCCACAAAAGTACCCACTCAAACCACCATAATGATGGGCTACGCCAGCAACATGTTCGTCTCCAAAGACAACATCTATGTTACCTATCAAAACTGGAACGGAGAAAACCAAGAAACAAGCATTTACCGCATACGCATAAACCAAGACACCCTAACGTTTGAAGCTAAAAATGTCGTGCCGGGGTACCCGATAAACCAGTACGCCATGGACGAGTACAACGGATACTTCAGAATAGCCATCACCACATGGTTCCAAGACAACGCAACCACCATCGACGGCGCAGTCTTCAAAGTGAGCCGCCAACTCAACAGCATCTACGTTTTGAACATGAACCTGAACGTGGTGGGCAAGCTGGAGAGATTCAAAATGGATGAAACTATTTACTCCGTTAGATTCATGGGCAACAAATGTTACGTGGTCACGTTCAAGCAGATAGACCCGTTCTTTGTGATAGACATGAGTAACCCCTCTGCGCCAAAAATCGCTGGAGAATTAAAGATTCCTGGGTACTCAAGTTATCTGCATCCCTACGGTGAAAACCACATAATCGGCATAGGCAAAGAAAACAGCACCCTGAAGCTTTCGCTGTTCGATGTTACAAACGTTAATGCGCCTACTGAAATTGCCAAGTACATCGTTAACGCAACTTACTCTGATTCAAATGCCATTTACGATCCACATGCTTTCCTGTTTGATGCCCAAAGACAACTGCTGGTTATTCCGGTTTCCATAAACAACATGCCCATCTTCATCACCCGAGAACCCTCCATAGGCACAGGAACCCCAGAGAAAGCACTTGAATCAAGCTACTGGCAAGGCGCATACGTTTTCAACGTAAACGCGAACAGCGGCTTCACCCTAAGAGGCAACGTAACCCAAATAGACAGCGCCAGTTCAACGCAAAGCGGAGATTACTACTGGAGAAGCAGCAATTACGAGATAACCAGAGCCCTCTACATAGGCAACACACTGTGTACACTGTCAAATGCCAGAGTGCAACTCAACAGTTTGGACAACTTTGGGCTTTTAGCCAAAATCGAGCTGTCCTAAACAAACATCTTCTTTTTTTCTTTTGCGCGTTTATCAGAAACGGTTTCTGTGACTTTCAGCTTAAATAAGAGTTCAGGGCAAAATTGGTTAATGAGGCTTACTGAG
>CAYGJP010000291.1:0-1686 GCA_964350175.1 uncultured Candidatus Bathyarchaeia archaeon | reverse complement strand
AAACAAAAGTGCTAAACGAAAAACTGAACGTCGTTGGCGGTTTAACTAGACACGATGTCCGCAACAAACTTCACGGCATAGTGGGGCTAACTTACCTGCTTGGAAAGAAACAGGGAGAAAACGCAGACGTAGTCAGCACCATTAAAAAAATTAATCTTTTCGCTGAACAGATTGTGAAGATTTTAGAGTTTAGCGGTGCCTATGAAAAGATTGGAATGGAACAGTTAAAAATGGTTAATGCTGAAGAATGCTTTAACGAGGCTTGTGTACTTTTTTCAGATGAATGTAAAAGCAGAGCTTTAAATGAGCTTCAGGGGCTTAACGTTTTAGCAGATTCACTATTGCAAAAGGTCTTCTACAATTTAATTGACAACTCGCTAAAACACGGCAAAAAAGTCACCGCCATACACGCATACTTCAAGGAGGAACCTGACAAGTTGAAGCTCATTTATGAAGATGATGGCGTGGGCATAAGCGAAGCTGACAAGACAAAGCTTTTCACTGAAGGCGTCACAAAAGGCAAAGGCACAGGGCATGGCCTATTCATGATACAGAAGCTGATGGAAGTCTACGGCTGGGCAATTGAAGAAAACGGCAAGCCCGGAGAAGGCACCCGATTCATCATAACCATCCCACAAGACAACACCCGTAAACAGTAGCTCCGCGGAAAATAATTCTTGATATATTGGATTGCCGTTCTTACTTGGCATCACCTGAGTTCTAACATGGCTTGGCTGTGAAAATCAAAATGCTCAAAGGCGCCTATGATGATAATTGCACGTTACGATTGTGGGGTCTCAGTTAATTTCTGTTTCCCCATAAGAGATGACTTGAAATTTAAAATTGCATTCTGAGGCGCTACGCAGCCATCCCAAGTAACCCCAAATTTTGGGGGCTGTAACCTTCATGATTTAGGTTTCATCACAACGTGAATAAGCAGTTTTTTCTAGTTACCTTCACCGTGAACTTTGAAAACGTTGTATTCCCAGATTCGGTAGGTTTTCGATGCAAAAACTGCGGGGTTTGTTGCCGCATGCAGCCACCTGACGTAAATGCAGCGGAACAAAAGCAGATAGAAGCTAAAGGCTTTACAAATTTCTTAGACCGCTCAGGTGAAGCTGGAATTAGGTGGGTTCGCAGGAAGAAGGATGGTAGTTGTTTCTTTCTCACAAAAAATAGCAAGTGTGCGATTTACACTGTGAGACCTGCCATTTGTAGGCTGGAACCGTTTACAATAGTGGACTATGATTATGAGAAAAACAGGATAGAGTTGGAACTGAACTTTCCAGCTGTTTGTGGCTGCGTGGGTGTCTTTGATGGAGAAACATTGCCTGTGGAAGAAATAGGGCGAGCCGCTCAAGTGATTGTTCAGAAAATTTTGGTGTTGACGGCAAAAGACATGGGGCTACCAGTTACTGACGAGACGGTTTTTTGTGAAACGCGATCAAGGATACTGCGCAGAGGCGTAGAAATGGCCAACCTGCAAGTATAGCCCATGGTGCGGTAAAGGTTTGTGAGGGGGTTGGGTCAGGTAAACTTGGGGTTACGCTTTTTCTCTTTTGAGGTTACCTAAGTGCTGTTTATGGCAACTTGCACAACCAGAACGCAACCCAAACCAGACCCCAACAACCAAACACAACCAACAAAACAACCCAAAAAAAGAAGTAGTGAAACACCAAACCACCC
>CAYGJP010000290.1:328-1705 GCA_964350175.1 uncultured Candidatus Bathyarchaeia archaeon | reverse complement strand
GCCGAAGCAACCATACGCATAACCATGTTCATAATTTACTTATCCCTAATCTCAATGTGGGGACAATTCCGAAGAGTGCTGCAATATCACGGTGCAGAGCACAAAGCCATCAGCGCCCACGAAGCAGGCGTCGGTTTAACTGTGGAAAACGTCAAAAAATTCTCCAGGCTACACCCAAGATGCGGAACCAGCTTCCTATTCATAATCCTCGTTGTGAGCATAGTTCTCTTCTCAATAATGCCCAACTTGGATTTCGCATCAAAAATCGCCTACCGCCTTCTCCTCATCCCAGTAATCGCAGGCATATCCTATGAGCTTTTGAGAATCAGCGGCAGATACCGCAACTCGCCAATCCTGAAAGTGCTGATTGCCCCAGGCTTGGGTTTTCAGCTTTTAACCACTAAAGAGCCAAGCGACGACATGCTTGAAGTTTCGATAAAAGCGGTGCAGGAAGTAACAAAACTAACCACTAACCCTCAACCAGCGTCTTAGTTAGTGTCCCAATAGGTAGCTAACGCGGTTAGGGCTTCTTCGAACAGGTGCGTCTGAGGCATCACAGCCACTTTCACATCCAGCTTACCTAAGGTTTCAGCTGTCACTGGACCAATTGCCACAACCGTCACTTTCTCGTTTAGCAAGTCGCGAAGTTTCTCCGTGGAAATGTGGTCACTTAACATTTGAAAGAGGTTCCGAGCGGTCAAGCCGCTGCCGAAGACTATGGCGTGAATTTTTCCTCCTTTTACGTCTTGGAGAAACTTTTCTTTCAGCGCGCTATCCGCTGGAAGGGCTGATTCGTAAACGTAGACTTCCTGCACCAACGCGCCTCTTTCTTCAAGTTTCTCCTTCAGTGTAGGGTTTGCTGCGGTCGTTCTGGGAATCCTTACAGCTTTACCTGCAACGTCGAATTCTTGTAGGCTTTCAGCTATGCCCTCTGAGGTGTATTTTGTGGGAACCAAGTTTACGTGAATCTGGTGAGCTTTGAGTTCTTCGGCGGTTCTTGGACCAACAGCTATCATCACGGGTTTTTCCAGTCCTCGCATTAGTTTGTCCGTTTGATTTAGTTCTTCAGCAGCACCAAACAGATGCCTTACACCGTTGACGCTCATTAAAACAACAAAGTCAACTTCGCCCCTATCGAGTTCCTCAATGAACTTCTTTATGGGTGATAAATCACTTAGCCCTCTAATCTCTATGGTTGGTATAAAGTAGGGAACGCCGCCTTTTTTTCGGATAACTTCTGCTACTTCTTCCGCCTGGTTGGTGGGTCGGGTGACGGCAACTGTTCTGCCTTTCAACGCTTGGTCTTCTTGAACCATGAAAGTTTCCTGCCTAAACTGGCAACTTGGGAAACAGTATTTTTACATCTGTCTCTGGCAA
>CAYGJP010000290.1:0-318 GCA_964350175.1 uncultured Candidatus Bathyarchaeia archaeon | reverse complement strand
TCACCTCTGCCTCTTTCACTATTGAACCCAACTCGCCTATGAGGCTTCGCTGCCGTTTTGTCGTTCCCTGCTCAATGATGGCAACGGGAACTTTCGGGCTTAAACCACCTTCCACCAATTTAGCGGCAATAGCCTCCAACGATTCCACACCCATCAAAATGACGATTGTGTCCACGGCGCATGCAAGTTTCGCCCAATCGATTGGTTTCTCTGCGTTTCCCGCTCGATGCCCCGTCACGATGGCAACAGAAGCCGCGAAATCCCTATGCGTCAAAGGTATTCCTGCATACATGGGCGCCGCAATAGCTGAAGTAATAC
>CAYGJP010000289.1:0-1759 GCA_964350175.1 uncultured Candidatus Bathyarchaeia archaeon | reverse complement strand
TAGGGGCACATTAGTTTCTTTGCCAAGTGAAGTCCGTTCTTTTCCTTTGTTATTTTCCCATCGCTTAGAAAGAGGATTCTTTCGGCGCGTGAAGCTACTTGACCATCATGAGTCACTACGATTATGGTGGTTCCGTGGGTAATGTTGAGGTTTGCAAGCAGCTTTACAATTTCCTGCTTGTTTTTGTTATCCAAGTTTCCCGTAGGTTCATCCGCCAAGATTATGGCAGGGTCGTTTGCCAGCGCCCGTGCAATGGCTACTCTTTGCTGCTCACCAGCACTCAGCCGCTGTGGTCGATGTTCCTCTCTTCCGGATAAGCCAACCATTGCCAACAGTTCCCGAGCTTTGCTGCTTCTTTCACTCTTGGAGCTTCTCTTGTTTTCCATTGGTAACTCGACGTTTTCGCGGGCGTTCAGGTATGGCAGCAGGTTGAAAGTTTGGAACACGAACCCAATTTTGTTTCTTCGGATCTTGTAGAGCTCTGACTCCGCTAAGCCTGCGACGTCAACGTTGTCCAATATTACTTTGCCGTTGGTTGGCTTGTCGATGCAGCCCAGCACGTTCAGCAAAGTGGTTTTGCCTGAACCTGAAGGTCCCATGATTGCCACGAACTCGCCTTTTTTCATTTGCAGATTGAGGTTTGAAAGGGCATGGACGTTACGCTTGCCAAGTGTATAGGTTTTTGACATACCTTCGATTTTCAATACTAACTCACTCATATCGCATAGCCTCCGCGGGTCTTGTTCTTGATGCACGCCAAGCAGGGTATAGGCTGCCTAACGCGCCTAACAGGATAGATGCGCCAAATGCCAGCAGCATAAGTTGAGGGTCTACGACAACGGCAGTAGCCGCAGCTGGAACCCCTGCTCCACTAAATGTGTTTACAGCTGGAAGCAGAATGGATGATATGAAGGGGGCTGCAACGGTGCCTATTGCAATGCCGACTGCGCCAGCAACCACGCTCAGCAGAACGCCTTCAAGCATGAATTGGCTCATTACATTCCAGTTGCTAAAGCCTATGGCTTTGAGGGTGCCGATTTCTTTTGTTCGTTCACGCACAGTGTATAGCATAACAAACAGGACAATCAAGCTGGTAGCAGCCACCACCACAATTATTTCTTGAAATGCAAGAGCTTGGTTTTGACTGAGAGTTAATTCGGCGTTTTGAAGCGCGGAAGTGTAAGTTGTTTGCATAGCCTGAAGTTGGTCTAAGCGTTGTTGAGAAGTAATCACGTTAAGTTCTGGATGTAAAGAACTCACCGCAGCGGCTACTTCAGAGACCAATGAACTGTCATCGGCGAAGACGGCAAGGCTGGTTATGTAGCCGGTGTTGTTTGTTAAAATCTGAGCGTCGGCGAGATTCATATAAAGAGTCATCACGTCAGAAACGCCAGTTGACCCGTGAATCCCTATTACCTCGAAGGTCTGTCCTAAAACTTCGATTTTGTCGCCAACACCAGCACCAAAGAAGAGGGTGTTGTTTTCGCTTAGAAGAACAACGCCATTATCGCCAGCTTGCAGGTTCCGCCCAGCGGTAATGTTAGTGGGAAGGATAGGATAATTCTCAACAATAGAAGTCAACGGGATACCTTCAATTATGTAATCAGGAACCATACGGGTAAAACTTCTGCCGAATCTTTCCATTGTTACATTTTGTCCTTGAGACACCTGCAGAATCGGGGCAACCGCAGCAACGCCTGAAATGGATTCTATGTCCGTGTAGAGGGTTTCATTCATAGCAACTGCGCCTCCACCCCCG
>CAYGJP010000288.1:0-1767 GCA_964350175.1 uncultured Candidatus Bathyarchaeia archaeon | reverse complement strand
CAGACGGGTTGAACGAAACTGGAAGCCACCCAACTTGTTGGGTGGAGGGGGTCACTCGTCCATAAAGAGGCTCCTTCACGTTCTGGAAGGTTTTTTTCATCAAACCTATTAGTGAGCCTGCTATGATTATCAAACCAGGATTGCTTTCGTGTAAGTCTATGTTCTTTTGCAATGAGCCCAAGATGGAGGGTTCTACTTTGACAAAGTTTTGGAATTCATCAAATACAAGAGGCGGTAATCCTCTTGTGGTGCAAATTTCAAAAAATTTTTCCCATGACGGCAGAGTCTCTAGCTCGCTTAGAATTTTGTTTGTTTTTAAGATTTCCTGAAATTCTAAAAGCAAGTCATCTGAAGTTTTATTTCGATTGACAAAAAAATACAGGCCCCCTGTCTTGAGGAACTCTAGTAGTAGGCGGGTCTTTCCAACTCTGCGGAGCCCGTATATTGCCAAAACAAATAGCTTCTTGCTTGATAGTTTCTTTATTGTGGTCAGTTCGTTAAGTTCGGCTTTACGGTCGATGAACCTCAACACATATTCACCTATTGAATAATTCACTTATTGAATATAAAAAACTTTCAGAATTGTGAACCTTGACTTTTGAGGGAGAAGAGAACTGGAAGTGCGGCGGGTTCTTTTTCGACAACAAGGTTCGCTTAGGCATACTAAGAAGCAACGCTATAGCAAAAATGACTAACACAGAAACCACGCTTTTGCCAAAAGAACCGGGCTGCATTTTCCCACTCCTCAAAACTTACAGAACCTCCGCTGACGTCAATGCGTTGCCGAAAAGTAGGGATATCCGTTGGCTTTTCAATGACTGGGTTATTCTGTGAAGCAATATCCTTGGGATTTTAGTTCTTCAAGGTAACGTTCGATTGAAAAAGGGCAATTAACCAAATCCAAAAATTTTTTCCTTTCTAGTTTTACTTGCAGGGACATTTTGTTAATTAGGTAATCGTTGATTTCGTTGCTGCCATGGCTGACTTTTGTGCGGATAGAAGTTTTCTTGCCGTTTACATAGAAAATTAGGAAAGTGTGGTCACCTTCAGCTTGAACAAAACCCTTCTTCGCTAAACCGCTGAGCACCTTTCTTGCCTTAAGAGTGGCCAATCGTGTGCACCTATTGTTTTATGTGGCAAAGGATTCTTGTTTTAAGTTCTTTAGCGTCGCTTGTTAACTTTGCATCATCTTCCTTGCCGTACTCGTTCCAGATGAATAGGATTTCAGCTTCAAAGTCTTTGACGCACTCTTCAAGTTTAGGCGAGATGGCAACGATGCCTAAGTCTTCGTTTTTGCAAGAGTACACGTTATCTCTAAAGGAAACATTGGCGATTATGGGTTCAGCAAATGAAAGCATTTTGTCGCCAGTGGTAATGTGGTCTAATGCGATGAAGTATGCTGCTTGCGCATCTTTTTCTCTGAGTTTGGTCAGTAGCTTTTTCATTTCTTGAGGAGAGGCAAATTGTGGATAAGTGCCTGTGAAATCCCTCGTTGAGCTTTTAAGCTTAAAAAGTATGCCTTCGTTTGTCTCGACTACTTCTAGCTTTGTTCCCTCTTCTATTTTGAGTTTTTTGCGGAGTCGAGCGGGAATTGTAGTCTGACCTTTCTTTGTTACAACAACTTCATTTTCCATTATGATGCCATCGCAGTAGATTAGTAAGTGATTCTTTGTTAAAGGCTTTTCTCATGTCCGCATATTATCTTTTCGTGACAAAGCCCCGTTCAAAGAACCAAAAGGACGCGCAGACAAGCCTGCCCAATCGACT
>CAYGJP010000287.1:0-1768 GCA_964350175.1 uncultured Candidatus Bathyarchaeia archaeon | reverse complement strand
TGCCCGAACTGCGGCGAATCTATTTGCTGCCATAACGGCATCTGCTATAACTGTGAACTAGAGAAGCTCAAAAATAAAAAAGAAAAGTACCGCTGGGAACCCAAAACAAATCAGGCACCCTTTGAAGCTAAACCCTACCAGAAACCGTGAGGGGAAGGGGTAAGCAACACCATAGGCTCCCTGCTAAGAGTCAAAAACAAAAGTAACCTAACCGCTTGAAAGGGCCTCGATTGTGCGTTTGTGTTGCACACCAGTACTCAACTGTATTGAGAATCCAGAACGTTTATTTTGACTATCCTCAGCAACAATACTTTTTGTGACCGCTTTGGGGGAAAAGGCGAAGCGTAACATCAAAAGTTTACTCGTTGAATGCGGGTATCCCGAAAAAGTAGCGGAGGCAGTCTGGAAATGGCACGGTCAAAAAGAACAGAAAGCGGCTCCCCGTCTTTAGCATCCCATACAAAGAACGGTGTTTTGCGTGTGTAGGGAAATG
Organism: uncultured Candidatus Bathyarchaeia archaeon; assembly: GCA_964350175.1. Taxonomy (GTDB): domain Archaea; phylum Thermoproteota; class Bathyarchaeia; order Bathyarchaeales; family Bathycorpusculaceae; genus JADGNF01. The sequence goes on along the minus strand of CAYGJP010000287.1, from coordinate 1,275 downwards.
GGACAGACAATAATTTATTTCCAAGAACTCGGTAATAGTGGTGTTGTCAAAAGAATGCACGGATTTATGAAAAGGTGCACAGTATTACCAATCAGTACGGTTACGTATTTTTTGTGATATATTTTTAGGATTCGTTAGATTTATGTACAGTATGCTTCTATAATAGCACCAAGAGGACTGAAGTGGGAAATGTCAGAGAAACCACCATCAAAAGATGAAGCTTTAGAAGCGTTAGATTTCATAGTTAACGTTCTCAAAGAACATGAGAAAGACCTAGACAGGCTCATAAGCGAGCTAGGTACGGTAGCCGGCAATTTGGGGGATACAGGCGAGTTAAGCGGCAAAGTAGAAACCGTGGAAGAAAAAATCAACGTTCTCCAAAACCAAATAACCACACTCATAAAACACTTATCCACAACACCCAACATAGCCCAAGCTCAAGTTACAGTTACACCTGCCTCTAAAGAAGCAACAAACGAAACAGCACAAACTGAAGCTGCAAAAGGCACGCCCCTTATCCTGCAGTGCAAACAATGGGAAGACTTCCAAGCCTTGGCTTTACAAGCCCAAACGGTATCTTTCATGCATAAAGAATCAGAAAAAGCCTTTGAAGCTGACGCCCTCAAAAACAACCAAGTCATCACCTACACCGGAGAACTACCAAAAACCTCCATACTCCTAAAGACGTGGCTAAGCAAACAATTGGAAATCTCCGAGAAAAAAATTCTAGAAGGCGTCTTGGCACTAGGCTAAAACACTTTTTCATACTAACTGGTGATGCATAAACCTTTTATACACAACTTATCTTAAGTCTTGTGATGCGCTATGGAGGGCGTGTGAGGTTGAAGGCACACCAAACTAACCAAAAAACTTTTCCGTTCTCGAAGCCTTCTCCTTTCTCCTCGATTACGGATTGGCTGTTTGGTAGCCAACACACTATGAAACGCCCTCCAACGCGCAATCTCCCTTAAAACGGCGGATTGAATTGGTTCCATGAAAAAAGAAAACCCGCTGCAGAGCAAAATTTACGAGGAAATCATCCGTTTTCAGAAGACAATGGAGGAACTGCACCTGCTGAAAACCGTATCGAGGGACCTAAGAAATTATAAGCGGATGATGTGTATCAGAAAATTTGATTAGAGTCCAAATAAAAAACTTACCTGCGCCGAGTTTGCGTAGGTCCAGGCTTTTTTCTGCACATACCAGTAAAAAATTAGACAAAAAAGTAAAAAAAGACTTGCCGAAATGTTTGGTACAGAATTAGGTAAAATTGCT
>CAYGJP010000286.1:0-1770 GCA_964350175.1 uncultured Candidatus Bathyarchaeia archaeon | reverse complement strand
TTGGCATAATCTTCTTTGGTTAGGCGGCAACACCTGACTTATGTCCCAAAGCCCCAAAATTACAATTCTGCATTCTACTCAGAAGTTGTAGTTATTTAAATAAGAAACAAAAATGGGCACCCTGCAATAAGTTTTCCCTCTGGGAACCCACTCAGTATAGCTACCAAAAACAAGAGCAGACCCCAAAAAGGGACAAAGTATTCCTTCCCTTTTTACCGCAAAGTTTAACGCATACCTCAGAAAATCAGGGTTTAATAACGATAGTTATTTTCTCAACAGCTAATGAGCATACCTTTCGGATGCCTCGTTTGCCCCGTTCGTAGTTAACCTCTATCAACTTTAAGTCTTCAAGTACACGGATTTGCTCACTAACGTAGGCTTCACTGAAGTCTAGCCTGTTAGCAATTGTTGAGACGTCTAAGCGTTCTTTTGAAATAAGCTGCAAAATCCTATACGTCGTGGAGTTAAGCGCATCAGCTACCTCTAGAGCTTCTGAACCACTCACTGTTAACTCCTTTAAGGTCAAACTATTGTTCACTCCAACTGAAAATATGTTTGTCCACATATAATAATTCACCTATAAAAATATCAATTACCGATTCACATAGTTCAAAATTATACTCATAATGTCTAACGATAGTTATTGTGCAGGCGCCCGAGGCAAGAACCTAAACTTGAAATTCCCCTTAAGGGTCAATCTATACTAAAGGGGTAGTTTTTTCAGGCACCAGAGTATCCTGTAGCCGCATGTACTAGAGGCGCGCACTGCAACTTTCCGCTACAAACAGCAAAAAAAGTATCCAATTTACAAAAGCAGCTCAAACTCTCCCATAAAACGAATCGAACAACGCTTGGAAGTATTTTTGCTTTAAAAGGAAAGGTTTTTAGTGTTGTTATCCCATGAGAAATGGCGAATAGTGAAAAGAGTATAAAGAGGTTAAAATTATGTCCGTATTTGCAGCACCAGGAGCATACGACCGTGCAATAACCGTTTTCAGCCCAGATGGCAGGCTCTTCCAAGTAGAATACGCCATGGAACTCGTCAACCGAGGCGCAACCATCCTAGGCATTCAATGCGCCCAAGGCGTAATATTAGCCGCCGAAGAAAACATCGAACCCCTCGAAGAAGCAGGATACTCATGGAAAATCTTCAGGGTAGACGAACACATCGGCGCAGCCATTGTTGGTTTAAGCAGCGACGCACGCATACTAATCGACCAAGCCCGAATATACGCCCAAAGCAACAAACTGACCTACGACGAACCCATAGACACAGAAGTCGTAACCAAACGCATCTGCGACATCCAACAAATGTACACACAACACGCAGGAGTCAGACCCTTCGGTGTCAGCATAATCTTTGGCGGAGTCGACAAAACAGGTTCGCGCGTTTTCGGAACCCACCCAAGTGGCACATACCGCGGCTACAAAGCAACAGCCCTAGGTGCAGGCAGAGAAACCGTCCTGAACATGTTCAAAGAAGAATACAAAGAAGACATGACCCTAGAAGAAACCAAGAAACTTAGCGTCAAATGCCTCGTAAAAGCACTCGAAGCCAGACAACTACCCGCACGCATCAAAATCGCCGTAATCCCGGCAGAAACCAAAAAACTCGAGATGCTCTCGGACGAAGCTGTAGACGGCATAATCAAACAGTTGGGTTCGGGCAAGTGAAAAAGTAATGAGTGAAAAGTTCACAATTGCGCGGTTTACAAAAGACAGCGAGCATTTTGAAATCCTCGTAAAATCCCAAAAAGCCCTCGACTACCG
>CAYGJP010000285.1:0-1774 GCA_964350175.1 uncultured Candidatus Bathyarchaeia archaeon | reverse complement strand
AGTCCCCAAGATGCGAAGCTTGTTGGTTCAAATTTTGATTTGTTTAGCTCAGAAGAGGAACATGCCCTTGAACTTCGAATTAAAAACAGAAATGGAGAGACCCGATGGATTTCCCATGTTTGCCAACCCGTTTTTGACGACGCTGGTAAGTGGTTGGGACGTCGAGCCACAAACCGAGACGTAACTGAACGTAAAAATTATGAGGCTGCATTACGTGAGAGCGAACAGCGCTGGGTAACTACGCTTTCAAGCATTGGTGACGCTGTCATAGCTACAGACAAGGTGGGTAAAGTCACGTTCATGAACAACGTAGCTGAAAAATTGACGGGTTGGAGCATAGTTGAAGCCTCGCAAAAGCCGCTAAAGCAAGTATTCTGCATAGTTAACGAAAAAACCAAAGAGCCAGTTGAGGATCCTGTTGCCAAGGTTCTCAAAGAAGGAACAATTGTGGGTTTAGCAAACGACACAAGTCTCATAAGCAAAGACGGCAAAGAAATCCCAATAAGCGACAGCGGAGCCCCGATAAAAGATGAAGACGGCAACATAGCAGGTGTCGTGCTTGTATTTCGTGATGTGACTGAGCGTAGAAAGGCGCGAAAAGAACTAGAGCGTATGGCCAAGTTCCCAATGGAAAACCTTGAACCTGTACTTAGAATTAGCAGTGACGGCAAAGTCTTATTTGCTAACCCTGCAAGCCACAGATTACTAAAAGAATGCCTGTTAGTGGGTTGTTTGGCAGCAGAAACATGGCGCACACAGGTAGCAAATGCGTTATCCTCAAAAGAGCGCTTGATGTTCGAAGAAGAACACAACGGCAGAATTTTCCAGTTCAAGGTGATACCAGTAGCCTCAGAAGGCTACGCAAACCTATATGCAACAGACATAACCGAAAAGAAGCAAAAAGAAAACGCGCTGCAGGAAAACGAGGCACGGTTAAACGCAATAGTGATGAATGCACCCATCGGTATAGCCATGACAGATGCGGATAACCACATCATTAGTGCAAACGATGCATTCTGCAAAATACTTGGGTACACAGAAGACGAACTACACAAACTAACATTCAAGGACTTTACTCACCCCGAAAACCTGGGGGAAAGCATTGCAAAGCTGAAGGACCTTAGCTCAGGCAAGATACCTTTCTTTAGCCTAGAGAAAAGATACATCAAAAAAGATGGAACCGTGATAACTGGAAAAATCGTGATTAATGCAATTCGCGACCAAGAGAGCAAACCTCGCTTTTTCATAGCCGAGCTTGAAGACATCACTGAACGCAAGAAACTCGAACAAGCACTGTTGGCGAATGAAGAGAAGTATCGTTCCTTGTTTTCCTCAATGACTGAGGGGTTTTGTCTTCACGAATTAGTCTATGATAAATCAGGCAAGGCCGTAGATTTCATAATATTAGAGGTTAATTCTGCTTATGAGGCAATTACGGGGATAAAGCGTGAAGACGCCATAGGAAATCGTGCTTCAGAACTTTACGGTGTAGGCGAAACTTTCACGCGCGTTCTGGAAATATGTGAAAGAGTTGTGGAGACCAGAGAACCCACATTTTTTGAAGACTATTTCTCTGCAATGAAAAAATGCTTTGCTATTTCCGTTTTCTCGCCAGCCAAAGGAAAATTCGCTACAGTGTTCACCGATACAACAGAACGCAATAAGCAAGAAGGGCTTCTTCGTGAAAGCAAACGTAAATTTGAACAGTTATTCTCGAAAAATCCTGAGGCTATAGTGCTTGTCGATGAGAATCTGCGGGTTAAGGAGGTTAATC
>CAYGJP010000284.1:1060-1788 GCA_964350175.1 uncultured Candidatus Bathyarchaeia archaeon | reverse complement strand
GTAAAATAAGGTGATAAAAATTCAAGCATTAAAATTTAAATGTGAAAAGTGTGGCTACGAGTGGTTTCCCCGAACTGATGAACCATGGAAATGCCCACGTTGCCAACATCCTTTAAACCCAAAAAGAAAACTTAAGGCTGGTGTGACCCCCGACCAGAGAGACACACCAACCAACAGGGCTCCGACCCGCAAAGGTAAGAGCTCTGTCAATGTCTAAACAATGCAGTAGGGCATTTTTAAGTTTTGTGCCAAATGATACATCTAAGTTTCAAATTCACCATGCCATGCCTAGCGGTTTACTCGTAGTATGTGACGGCAGCCGTTACGGCATACCTTTAGAGCAGTACCTCAAACGCGCCAAGAAAACAAGGAGAGCCTAACCATGTCACCCTGTTTTATGGCCCACCAAACCGACTTAACCCGGTACACGCCACAACAAAAGAAACCTAAAATCTGTGCTTCATGCGGATATTTCGGGCCCTACAAAAGACCTCACTGCGAATTGGGTAATACTTGCCATGCAAGTTCTCCAGCGTGCAAACAAGCCATTTCATGTGAAGGTAGGAGCAGGAGTTTTTGAGCCATGACCGCTGAAAAACTTAATGATGAATTAACCGAAATCTTCACGGATTTTCTGAACGCCTTAGAGAGTGCATGTGTCAACGCGAAACGCCAAATAGCAGAGCTAAAAGGTGTCACTGAAGGGAAAAGCCTAGTTGCCGTCAACG
>CAYGJP010000284.1:0-1050 GCA_964350175.1 uncultured Candidatus Bathyarchaeia archaeon | reverse complement strand
CCGTCAACGAAACAACATTTAGTATTTTGAAGTTTGAACCGCAAAAAGGCGTAAAGCTAGGCGACTACGAAACCGCCGACAAAAAAGGCAACCTACCCGATAAGTTCCAACAAGCCCATAATGTTCTTAGAAATAGCAACGCCACAATTCAGGCGCGTTACCATGGGCAAGGTTATGTTTTTTCGTATTGGCTCTATGGATCCGACAAAATTTATAGGCAAAAAACAAAAGGAGCCTAAAACTGTGAGCACCTACTACGATGTTTTCTTATGCCCAGACTGCAACGAGGAAACAACACCAACCCGCTTAGATGATGCAAAAACCCAGTGGTACAAATGCGAAAACGGACACGAAACAGCAATACCACGAAAAAAACGTCTAAATGCTTTATCCCCTTCAGAGATGCAAAAATGGACCCAAGACGGAGAAAACAATTTTAATTCAAATAAATACGCAGCCATGTTAATGCGGAGCTTTTTTTTCAGAACCGACAAGAAAACCGACCTCATATATGTCTATGAGCCACAAACAGGCGTATGGTATCCTGAAGGAGAAATATTTCTTCATGTCTCACTTGTGGAAAACTTAAGCGAGCAGGTGAAACCGCATTATCTGCCAGACGTTGTTTTCTACGTTAAAGGCGCAACATACCAAGATGTAAAAGAAACCCCTAGTCTAATTGCTTTAGAAAATGGCGTTCTTAATGTTGAAACCCAGAAACTAGAAGCCCCAAATGCAGGCTACTTCATTCTCTCAAAATTACCAATCTCGTATGATTCAAAAGCAGATTGCCCCAACATAAAGAAATTTCTTTTAGACGTATTCGGAGAAAATCAGCTCACAACACTACAAGAAGCCATAGGCTACACACTGTTAAAGTCTATGCCATTTCACAAAGCCTTCATGCTCTTAGGTGACGGGTCAAACGGGAAAAGCACCTTCTTAACCCTACTTCAAACCTTCCTAGGACAAGAGAACTTTTCAAACGTCACCCTGCAAGAACTATGTTACAATCGTTTTGCAAGTGCCAACCTATACGGTAAAATGGCA
>CAYGJP010000283.1:0-1811 GCA_964350175.1 uncultured Candidatus Bathyarchaeia archaeon | reverse complement strand
CTCCAATTGTGTATAGTAAAGTTGACTTGCCGCTTCCGCTTGGTCCAATAACTGAAACTAAACCGCCTTTTTTTACAGTCAACGTGACGTTGTCTAACGGGATAACTTGGTTGTTTCCCAGGTCATAGATTTTTGATACATCTTTCACTTCTAACATAACTGACTGTTTGCATTTTCATGTTAGTTTGTGTTTATCATTTTGAGAATGCTTCGCATCGGTGCTTTGGATTCCTTCACTCTATGCATAAAGAGATGCGCTGCTTTCTTTCTTACCCATTCAACTGCCTGCTCAATAGACAATTTGCCCTTAACGATATGATACCTAAGGAGCCTGCGCCTTAAAACGTCAAGGAGAATATAGGCCAAGACAACTAGGTGCGCGTGTATAAGCGCCGCTTCGCTTGTCCTAAACCTATACTCCCCAAAACCAAGCAGCTTAGCTTCCTTATGAAACTTGTTGATCTTGCACATTACAAGAGCGTGCCCAACCAACTCCTCAAGACTACAACCAGTCAGGTTAGTGCAGAGCAAATGAACATCCTTAGTATCCGCTTTAACGTTAACCACAAAACAAACCTGCCCAATCGTCGGGATGAACACTTCAAGCTGGCAGGCATTATAGAGCTCACCATTAACTACCACATCGCACAGGCATCCCTCTGAGCGCAACAAATCAAGTAGCTCATGCAAATGATACTTCTTATCATTGTAGAAAGCGATCCTGTTAGATTTTATCTCACCCATCCAATCATACTTGCGAGCCACGCACTTAGACACCGTCTCTTGGCACATGTACCAACTGTCCCAAATCATTATAGTACGCTTAGCCCTTGCCTTATGTTCATCTATTATTTCGCCGGCTAACTGTATCCGCGTTTTGAACGCTATACCTTTCTCAAGGCATTTCTTCTCATTGCCATACAATTTCAATCCATCAGGCATTATCATGTCATTGTTAACATAGAGGCCCGTAACGTAATCATGGCTAAGAACCGTTCCCAGTTGCGACGAGTGATTGTAGCAGGTCATCTGTGTTTTTGAACTGTACTTTCTGCAAACAGTGTCATCGATGACTTTGTACTCTATGGAGTCGCCAATTTGTGATTCGCTTAGCAGTAACGTTTGGCTTTGTGTAGTAACTTCCTCTATGCTCCATTTTGGCGCTGTCATGAATCGATTTACGCTGCTTTGGTCTTTTGGATCGATGAAGAGCTCATTTATGCTTTGTATGTCATGTTCTTTTTTGCCTGCAGCGATAAGTCCTAGTTCTGTTCTGCAAAAGTTTTCGTATTGGGGCTTGGTGAAGAATCGTTTGAATTTGGAGAAAACATGCTTTAGCCTGGTCGGAATTCCACCTATAAATCCGAACATGCAATCAAATATGCACTTCTATAAAAAATAAGCTTTCAGACACAAATTGACGTAAGAACGCAAACAGTCAGCTAGTTAAGAGTTGGATGATGGTTTTTTGGATTTCAAATAAACCACAACTCCGATTAGGGCAATTGCAGTCGCTACCGAAGCGACCATTATTTCAGCTGTAGGAAAGGCGGTGTCCAAGGTGGCTTTCTTCACGTAGAGTCCCAATGCTTGGGTTATGGGGATCACATCAGGGGTTGTTGACCAGTCATGCTGTTGAAGGAGAGAAGTGTATTGTGAGTAGCCTGTTTTTAGGTTGTCAGCGGCTGTTTGGTTGTATGCGATGCGGTTGTTTTCGCAGTCACCATTGTAGAGGTACATAGCTGTGTCCGGGTTGACGGTGACTTGGGCGCCGTACCCCGTGGAGTCTATGGTTATCTTGTAGTTGGGAC
>CAYGJP010000282.1:0-1818 GCA_964350175.1 uncultured Candidatus Bathyarchaeia archaeon | reverse complement strand
TGACCGGAAGCTCTCCCACTTTCTTTTTGTAGCTAAGGAACAAGCCCGCGTATGCTTCATCAAACCCTGTTTTCTCAACGTTCCTTTCAAATCCACATCTTTCCAGGAACTCCTCGATTTTACCCCTTTCATTTTTCGATATAACAACATCACAATCTACAGAAAACCTATGTTTACCCAACCCACTGACCGCATAGCCCCCAACCACAACAAAATCCAACTTTTCCTCTACGAATCTGTTAAGGGTCAGCAATATTTCATTCTCTCGCTTCACAAACTCCATGCAAACCAACTACACATTCGTCTTCGCTTCCCTGTACCTCGCGTGTAAACCCAAACTGTACATCTCGTCCAACATTTCCAAAGCTGGCTCATAAGAATAAATATTATTCTGGCAAAATTTCACAGTCTCTTTCAACGGCGTGACACAGAAACCACCAACTTCTTGGGCTTCAAAACCAACTTCAGGATACAAGACATAGAACACTCCAAACAACGTCTGCTTCGAAGGCTGGCCTTCAACCAAAAACCTCATTTTCCTAGAACCCAAAAACCTCTCCCACAAACTCAAATCTGGCATCTCAACTTTCAAATGGATCGGATAAAAACCAAAAAACCTATCAACTTGATAGCCGCCTTTGGTCCAAAAGAACATAGCATCCGGTCCAGTTAAAGCGTAACGCATGCCTGCTTCCTTCAACAAGTCGTATGAACCAGCTATGTTCGTTCTTTTAGCTAAATACTCCTCCGAAGAATTGACCTTATATTTGCCCCATCCAACTCTCTCCAATAATCCTTTTTTGGTCATGTCATGCAAGACTTTGTTGGCATCAGGACTAGCAAACGTTGAAGAAAACTCTCTCACAGTGAACTCCTTCTTCCAACTCCACAACACAGTCCACAATTCATGATACAACATAAATATTACTATAACAGTAATAAAATTAATACTTTACGGCGCTGCTTTAGAGTACGCCTAAACTAAACCACCCCTTTTGCGAAGCACTCGTAATTCTGGCGGGTCTATCAACAGATACTGCGAATCGTCTAAATAAGGTGGGCGAATAATTCACTTTGAACTTATCGCCTCAACTGGAAGCGATGTTTTTGTTTGGGCACTCTATGATGCCAAAGTATTTAGTGCCTTCAAGTTTCTTCACAAGCTTTAAATCAAGAGTCAGAAACCGCATATCAAGCTTGTCCGCAAGCGACAGGAAAGCAGCATCATACACAGTAATATTTAGTTCCAATGATAGACTTAACGCTTCAGTGACGACCTCAGAAAAGCTATGGACCGTATGCAGATTCATCAGTTCCACAGCTTCTGCAAAAGCCTTTACCCCATCCTCTGCACTAAACCTACCTGAGACTTTGTACTTTATCGCATTAGCGACTTCGTAATAGTTCAAATCCAGAATATGAACATCGTCATGTTCTGAGGTTCTCTTAGACGCCCAATCTGAGTACTCCTCTGGCGTAACTAGGGCTGCAATAACAGAGGAATCCACAACAACCTCAGTGGGCATGCTCGCGGTTCTCCCTGATGATTTCGGCTGAAGGTGTGGTCATTCCAGTTTTCTTGCTCAGATTGTCCCTAAACTTGTCAACCTCTTTTAATGCCTTCTTTAATTTCTTCCTTTTCACTAACCTCTCAAGGCACATCCTCATCTCCTCGGCATAGTCTAGGTCCAACTCCTGAAGTTCCTCCTTGAGCTTCTTGGGTACCCTGACCGCTATAACGTCGCTCATGCGTAAACACTGTGTAAACATTGCGTAAACAAAAACATAAACATTACTGTTAACTGCACGGTTCAATGG
>CAYGJP010000281.1:0-1818 GCA_964350175.1 uncultured Candidatus Bathyarchaeia archaeon | reverse complement strand
GCACTATGTCTTTTGGCTTGGCGTTGGGGTATTTGTTTTTTATTTTGGCGCCGTCGTGGCACTTCATCATTTTAGGCATGGTCATCCAGAACCTGTGCCTAATTTACATGCCTGCAATGATGGCTTTCATGCTGGATTCTTTGGAGCCGAACAAAAGGGGCACGGGCTTCAATTTCCAAGCAGTCATAGTTAGCTTGATTGCCCTTCCCGCGCCAATCATTGCGGCAGCTTTGATTTTGGTGAACGACGAGTACGTTTCGCCTCAATCGAACTTTGGCATGAGAATAGCCTACACCATAGTTCTTGTGGCTTACCTCATAGCGGCTATTTTGCGTATGAAACTGAAGGAAACGTTGATTTCCAACGGCGACAACGGTCGCCCAAACATCCTGCAGGCTTTTCGTGAGTACCCTAAGGTGGTTCGGGAGAGCTGGCAGGTTTGGGGCAAAGTGCCTAAGTCGGCGTTTTACCTTTTCTTGACAACTATAGGAATAAACAGTTTGGTGGCAGGGTGCCACATTTTCTTTGTTGTCTACGCCACAGAAGTTCTGAAAATTACGGGTTCACAGTACGCGCTGGTCATGGCTTTCATGTACTTGAGCATCGCGTTGCCTGCGCTGTTGGCTGGGTTCAAAATGGATGTGGCTGGAAGAAAACGTTTTCTCGTTTTAGGCTACATACTGTACATTCCTGCGATGCTGCTGTTTGTGGTGGCGGATTTCTACTTGCTGCTTGCTGCGTTTTTCCTGTTTGGCTTGGGGAATATGCTGCGTGTGAATAGTAGTCAGGTTTTGCTGGGCGATTTGATTCCACGCGACTTACGAGGGAAAGCTGTGGGTTTCTTGCAGTTCTTTTTGTATTTGGCGCAAGCTCTTGTTTACCTCTTAGTGGGGTTCTTGTACTCGTATGTGGCGCCGTGGCTGCCGTTTGTTTTGTTAGCTGCCGCGGCGGTGCCGCTTGGGTTACTCGTAGTATTCAAAATCTCAGAGCCCACAGTCAAAGAAGTTTAACACACTTAACCGCTCTTGTTTTGGTTTTCGAATAGTGTTGTAATTTAAATGTAAAATCGGGCTAACAAGACGCTCTAATAAACACAGAAAAAAAGGGCAAAAACATTTTACAACAGGTAGTCCCTAAAGTATAATGGGTGCCAAAAGTGAAAGCCTATATGGGTTTAACTTGCAAACCAGGTGCCTACAATGAAGTACTGAAAAAGCTTCTTTTCAGCCTTAACATCGACCAGCAAAACGTGTTTCTGCTCTTTGGTCCTGTGGATATACTCGTCAGGTTCACCAATGGGGCAAATTTGGAGGAGTTCGTGGAAAAATGGGTTAACCCCATCAGAATGATAGGTGCAGAAGAGGACTTGATTACCAAAATGCTGAGTCTCATAGTGGCAGCTGAAGGACCAACACTTGCTGAAAAACCCGCTGCGTTTCTGTTCTTGAATATAAAACCACAACACGTTGAAGATGTGCGGACAAATTTGCTCACCCTTCCAGAAGTGTTATCTGCTGATAGTGTGCTCGGACCCTTTGACGTGATATGTTCAGTAAAGGCAGAAGACCATGAAGACCTCGAAACATCAGTCTTACTGATACAGCAAATCACAGGATTAGAAAGGTCAGTCACTTCTATAGTCTCCCCCAAAAGGGTTCTGCCTGACTGGTAACACCCGTAACTTCGCAAGCTGCCCTCTTTGATTTCAGAATCACCAAACATATGCAAACAACCAACTACCCATTTTTTCTATTTTTAGCCACCTATACAACTGAGTAAGCTTATTTTTTGGAAACATAAAATAGATAGGCATTTAGG
>CAYGJP010000280.1:0-1832 GCA_964350175.1 uncultured Candidatus Bathyarchaeia archaeon | reverse complement strand
GGCTTATTCTTTGGGTAACGCAGCGAACGAGTGGGTTAAACGCGCAATCCCCGAAACTAAGCGCGGTATGGGTGGCAAATGCAAGCACCGAGGATGCGGAGAGAAACGCCTTTCCAAGTTGGATTTTGCGCATACAAGACGCACCGCCATATCTGGAACTGGGCCTAGGGGAAGAAAAGAGAAACTCTGTGATGTCCACACACACCCCGGCAGCTACACCCTCAGATGCCACAAGCACCACGTTAGCGACTTCAAAGAGCAACACAGGAGATATAGAAAATGAACGAGCTAAGCGAAGAAATTTTAGCGGAAGGGTGGCGCATGTTACACAGGTGGGTAAACGAAGCAGAAAAGGCTAGGCTAATTGAGTTAGAAACGCTTAAGCGTGAATCAAAGGAGCCACAGCAATGAGGCCACAACTAAGCACCGAGGAAGCAAAGTTTCTTTGTAACGTTTTAGAGAATGAAAAGCACACTTCAGAAGCGAAAGCGCAGCAGCTCACAGATAAAATTCAGCGGATCCAACTCCAAATAGAAAAGGCAAAACAGTACATCAAAAAAGGATGCTTCAAAGAAGCAAAAACGGAATGCAACTTTCCACTTTGCAAAGAAGAATTAGTCAACCTGGTAATGGAAGAAACCCAACTGGAAAGAGAAACCAAAATCCATAATAAACTTTTAGCGAAATACCGGTTACTATCAGAGGGAAAAGGCAAGGGCAGATACCCAAGAGCAGCACACAAAATAAACGAAAACATTAACGACCTGAACGAACCTGTTTTTGTTCCTTCAACAATCACACACGGCAAACCACTTTATGTGAAGGTGACTACTTGATGCCGTGTGTTAAAGGGAAAACCCGTTATGCTCTGGAGGGAAAAATAGAGGTTCCACTGAGCAGGGAAGAATTTGAAGAAGGAATACGCATAGGAGATTTTAAGAAGGACGGCCATAAAGCGTTTGCAGTTCTGCTCTATTATACTGGACTGCGAAAGAACGAAGTAAGGCGCGTAAGAAAAGAACAGTTCCAAATACAAAACGGGATACTAATTTTTAACGTAGGCAAGAGACTAAAGCACAGCAAAGAAACACAGCCCTTACAGCTCCCGCTGTGTTTGCCTTTTCTAAACTATGTAGTAGATGAGATAAAGCGCACAACGGCAAACGGTAAGGTGTTTAATTTTTCTGACCGCACCGCATACAACATCATAAGGCGCGTGTGGCACTACCCACACCACATGAGATTAACCAGAATAACAAAAGAGTTCGATAAGGGAAGGACCATCACGCAGATGCAGAACTTTACGGGCTTAACATTGCAAGCCCTGAACTTCTACATTGGCAGGGTCGATATTGCAAGTATCGGGCAAGGCCTAGCAGAGGATTAAAGCCTTCCTTTTTTCTCTAAGTTTCGGAGCTGTGGAGTTGTCGGTTAGGTTTTTTGGGTGTATAATGACTAAAAACGTCGGCGTTGGAAAAAATGGGCAACCTCAAATTTGGTTTATAGCTGATGGGTATCAAGCTTTGGAGCTTACTGGTGAAAAGTTGAACAAAATGATGTCTGATGTTGACACAGAGGTTAAGCAAGTATATACAAAACTACATTCGCTGTTTAGGCTTTAACACTATTTTTCCATCTTCTACTGTTGCCTCAAGTTCGGTTCCCTCTTTCCATCCAGCTTCCTGTACCTGCTTAGGTGGTATCGTAACAACATATTTTGGATATTCAATGTTGTCCACTTTTCTTGATAACTGTTTTTGAAGTTTCATGTTATTTCGGAAAACTGATAGAGTACTAGAACTTTATTGCAAAGTTTTAAATGCCAAATAGCC
>CAYGJP010000279.1:0-1834 GCA_964350175.1 uncultured Candidatus Bathyarchaeia archaeon | reverse complement strand
CTCACCAACTGCCTAAGAACCATCCAAGCAGGCTCCAAAGGACTCCAATACGCCTTAAGCATCCTCAACGAAGAAGCCGAATTCCACAAACACACAGCAACCGCCGAAATTGAACACCTAAAAGAAAAATGCGAAACCGAAATCGCAAACCTAAAACCTGAAGTGGACAAAAAAATCAAAAAACTCGCCCAGAAATACGACAGAACCCTCGCAAGCGCCCAGCGAACCGCGGAAAGAAAAGTGGCTGCTCTGGAGAAAAAACGCGACCAATACGTCCGCAAACTCCTAAATGTGGAAAAAAGAAAAGACGCCGCAGAGAATAGAAGAGAGAAAGCTAAACGGAAAAAAACCGCTTCAAAATCAGCTCTTAGCTCTTACGAACTGGACAAGTGTGACCGAGAAATCAACAGCATCAAAAAAGAAGTAAAAGCACTCAACGACGCCATAGACAAACTCAAAAAAGAAACCGACCAAAACATCAAAAAACTTGAAGAAGAATTCCGCAAAGCCGTCGCACAGGAAGAAGCAAAAATCAAACAAATCAACACCGCATACGAAGAGAAAATGGGCGCGAAGAAAAAACAAATCGAACAAATAACCAAACAAGCCGCAGCCATAACAACCAGCTTCGAAAACATCATGGACCAACTCAAACACAGCAACGCAGCACTCAGGCAGCAAGTAGAAATAGGCTTCAAACTGGACGACCCCGAAAACCCAGTTCTAGTGCACTTACCAATTTACATTATAAAATACATGAAAGGCAACGAGGAAAGATACACCCTGCTCTCACCCATAGCCATAGCTGAAGATGTCAGCGTCCTGAATGGGCTACGCAAAATCATGGCCTTCAACGCAGACCCAAAACTGAGAGCGCTGACACGCACAGTATCTAAAAGACTGCACGAAATGCTCACCACAAACGTATCAGACAGGATGCAAAGGGATGTAGAATTCAAAAGCAAACTCAACACCCTGTGCAGAACCAACAACCTTCTGGACACCATGGAGTTTGCTGAAACCTTAAACGAAGGCCTAGACGAGCTCACCAAACGAGGATGGATGACCCCAGAAGAAGCAAAAGACATATGCAAACGCCTCATGAGGGAAGAAGCATGACCGTGGACGACAAAATCCTAGAAAAGAAACTGCTCATCCGACGAGCCTACCCAGAAACCAGCATATTCACCATCGGAAAAGAACAAAAAATCCTCTACTTCGACCAGTTTGTAAACGCATGGGAAACCGACCCAGACGAAGCCGCCCTAGAAATAGGACAAGCACTAAGCGACAAGCAACTAGAAGAAGTCTTCAAGAAGCATCCACCACGGAACTGGGCAGTTTTCCGCGGCAAACACTACACGTTCGAAGACGCAACCCTCAAACTGAAGGGCTCCGTTGAGAAGATTCAAGCAGGCATCGCGGAAACCGAGAAAAAATACGGAAAAGACAGCAACAGCATCCTCAGAGTCATGGCGCAAACAGGCGGAAACTTTGGAGAAAAAGAATACAAAAACGCCGTAAAACAAAAAATTGACCCATACCCAATTCTGGAAAAACTTGAACAACTCAAAGTCGTCGCACCATCCTACAAAGGTGAAGAATACTTTGAGTGGAGAATGCTTGAGGAAACACTGCCGCTAATCAGGGATGAACTGGGACTTCCCAACGTGGAACGCAAACCAATCACCACACCAACAACAACAGAAACGGCAACAGCATCAACTGCCCCAACAGGTTCCAAACAGGCTGAGGAAGAAGTTGACCCCCTCGCAGACGAACGCCTCAGAGTCCAAAAAATGCAAACCGAACTAGACACATACCTCAACGACCT
>CAYGJP010000278.1:0-1853 GCA_964350175.1 uncultured Candidatus Bathyarchaeia archaeon | reverse complement strand
GTAAAAGAAGCGGGGAAGATTTTTGATTTCGCCAAAATCTACGAGCAGTTGGGGTTGAAGAGTTAGTATACCTCGACGTAGAAAAGGTACTATACGAGGCAGCTGGGCTTTTTTCAGGTTCACTTGCCCTAAAAGTAATCAATGACTGCCACGGGTTAACTTTGCTTGCAGACTCGCTTTTAAGACAAATGTTCTACAATTTCATGGACAACACAAAAAAGCACAGCGAAAAAGCTACAACCATAAGAGTGCACTACAAAAAAACAGGACAAGATAAACTACAAGTAATTTATCAGGATGATGGTGTGGGTATTTCAAAAGAAAATAAGTTGAAGCTTTTCACGGAAGGTTTTAGCACAGGCGGCAGTACGGGTTTTGGCTTGTTTTTGATTAAGAAACTGTTGACTGTTTACGGTTGGACCATCCAAGAAACGGGTGACCCGGGCAAAGGAGCAAAATTTATCATAACAATTCCCAAGCTGAACCAAAGCGGAAAACTAAACTTTCAAACCACATACCAAAATGACCCCTAAACACGCCAGTAAGCACCCCAAACATACACAATACCCACCACAAACAACCATAACACCACCCAACCACGGCACCAACAAAAAAGAACCAACAAATATACCCAAAACACCAATAAAAAGCGAAAGGTTAATGAAGGAAAGCCCATGAGTAAGGATGGGTTTGCCGGCCAGAGGGCGCGGGTTCCACCTGATCCCATTCCGAACTCAGAAGTTAAACCGTGTTCCGTTCCCCGCTGTATTGTGGTCTTCGGCCACGAGAAACCGGGAAAGCTGGCACCCACTTCAACCCTTAAACTAACGGCTGAGTTAGCCAAACTTTATAACTAAGTGCTAGTAGTTTTGATGAGAAGTGACGGTGAAAAAGTGACTATGTTGGGGCAATTATCCATTCTGGCTAACCAGTTTGGCGGAACAGGCGATATAGTAACTCAGGTAATTTACGGAATAAGCTTACTGTTTTTTGTCGTATTCATTTTTTACGGACAAAGAATCCAAATGTACATTATGATTAGGGAAGTGGAAAACTCCCTTTTCAAGTTGAAATTCATGAAGAATGAGGCGAGGAAAACCGCCATCGAAACCATAAAAGAAATCGGGAAGCCCAGCACTGACCCATCCGACAGAGTAGACCGTTACTTGGAATACTTCACCATCGCCCCACAAAACATGGACCCCTCAGGCATAGTCTACAAGCTTGACCACATACTCGACATTCGAGACACCCGCCTCAAAGAAGAAGTGAAGCTTATGGCACCCGCCAGCGACGAAGTCCAAGTGAACAACTTGGAGAACACTTTGGAAGCAGCCATGGCACTTAACTTCATATACAAAGTTGTGCGCCACTATTACCTTCAAGGCAAAAAAACCCTCAGCCTATACACCATAATGCAGCTACAAATGATACTGCCCCTGGTCATGAAAGAAGCTGAGGCATACTCCAGCGCTTTGAAAGCCTTCGCGCACGGTCAACCCATCGGAGACGGCGCAGGACCCCTAATAGCCGCCAAACTAATGCACGGCTACGAAGTCAAGAAAGTGTCCAAAGACTGTGTCGTAGCTAAGGTGCCTTTCGAAGGACGCACAGCCTTAGTTTTGAAGGCTGAAGGTCCAGGTGGCAACGTTGGCAAACCAGGCGAAGCTGTGAAAACAGTCATCAAGGAGAACAAGGGCAAAATCGCCGCGGTAATAATGATTGACGCAGGCTTAAAGCTCGAAGGCGAAGCAGTCGGCGAAATCGCTGAAGGCATAGGTGCAGCCATAGGCGGACCAGGCGTGGACGCCTTCAAGATTGAAGAGGCCATCGTCGAATACAAGATTCCCTTA
>CAYGJP010000277.1:0-1855 GCA_964350175.1 uncultured Candidatus Bathyarchaeia archaeon | reverse complement strand
CCTAGCTACAACCTTGAGGAGCGGGCGGTAATTGAAGACTACAGCTGGGACGGCTACGCATCGAAGATGGCTGAAATTGAGAACATGCAACAAACTCTTACCCCCAACGTTACGGTAGCTAACTTCTTCAACCACACGTCGACTGCGCAGTTTTCAGTCTTTGGGATAGACCGCGAAACTGACAAGCCTATTCTAATTGTTGATGGCGAAAACTTCGGGCTCACTGGTCTTCCCAAGACTTTTAATTGGGAAGCCAATTCAAACCACACGTTCGCGTGGACACAAAGTCTCCCCGTGCTGGAGTACGTAATTTTCGGCAATCTTCCCATGAGAGTGGAATCCAGCTATGAATGGTTAGAGTGGCAGTTCAGCATGACTTTCCCTCCTTCAACAAATCAAATCGACTTGACTCAAGCCAATCAGACTTTGAATCAGACTGATTTGCAGAACCAGCTTATGCAGCAATTCAACTCGCCAAGCGGGACAGCGACTGCCACGCCTCTTGGAAACACTGTAACCGCGTTTTACGCTGACAACAAGCTTCTTGAGAAGTTCGCCTTGGAGACAGGAGTAAGCCAAGAGCAAGCCCTCAAATGCCTAATTCCTCTTCCCATATACTTTGACAATGGGTCGCGGTATGCAAAAACGGAGTTCGTTTTAGACCCTACGGTCGCCAAAAGGGTTGTAACGCAGAACTTCACTGCCGCAATCTACTACAACGTAACCTTTGAAAACAACATGTTCGGAGGAGCCAACAATTTCCAAGTTAACTTCACATGCCCATATGAATTCTACACCAAACAAGCCAACGTAACAGCCTACAAATGGGACACCACCCTTGGAAATTGGAGCATAGACGATACCGTCAGACTCCAAGCCACGTTTAACACAGCGTTCAACTTCACAGAAACGGACGTTTTGCTCTCGGAGTTTGAGAACCAGACAAGCGATCAGGAAGCTTTGAATCTTGCAGCTGTAGACCTCTACAGCTCCATACCTCAAACCTTCACGGGTACTGGCACAGTCGAGGGCGTCATGAACAGAACCAGTCCGCTATATTACAACTTAGACATAAGTGCAGGGCAAAGCGGCAACACTGTTGCCTTGCAGAAAACGGTCCAGATTAACTTCAGAAACAACGAAACATACATGGTGCCTGTGAATTTTGACTCGTCATCGCCTCTACAGGTTAACGTCACAGAAGACGACATCCTAAACTCGCGGCTAACGCTTAATGCGCCTATGGAGCTTGGGGGCTTAACTAACGTGTCCGTCTACGTTATCACCAATGCCCCAGCAGGCTACACGCTGAACGAAGTGCCCGTAAACCATGCTGCTCTCAAGCTGCTCACAACTATGAACTTGACGTTGCCGCAAACTAAAGTTGTGGTGCCGCCCGATTACCAGCAGAACTATCAAGTATACCAGTACTATGAAGGTTACAGTTCAATCTACGAAGGCGCGTTAGGCTTCAGCGGGCAAACTCAAATTTCAATTTCAAAGGACCAAAGCATAACTGCCCTCCCAGGATACAATGCGACATTGCTTTATGTGGAGGTCCAGAACGTGTGGGGAACAAAGATCCACGCGGTTGTCGCCGTGCAACCTTACTCCATACCACACTGGGAAGTATTGCTTGACCAGTTAGCCATCTACCTCTTCATCCTGATCGCCGTAGCAATAGTCTTGAGTTTGGCGGTTTACATCATAAGAGGGAGTGCTTAACTTCAAAACACGCATATGCGTGGAGAATTCAATTTATTCAGAACTTGTTTTCAGCGTTTTGCCCGAGGCAAAATGTTTCTTCGGGTGAAAACCAAAAAGGGTGCTTAGAATTTCTATTGCCGCGGGCGCT
>CAYGJP010000276.1:0-1901 GCA_964350175.1 uncultured Candidatus Bathyarchaeia archaeon | reverse complement strand
GAAATAAGCTTAATAAATTGTTATTTGGCGTTTCGCGTGTTCAAATATGACGTATTGGTTAAAAAGCCGTCCCATTTCAGGAATTTTTCAGGCGTTGAAGTGAACGAGTTTAATGCTTTAAACTCGAAAATAAAAGAGAAATACGACGCCTACGAGCAGAAACGACTCGCAAGAAACAACAGAAAAAGAGCAGTCGGCGCCGGCCACCCCTTCAAACTCTCCCTCACAGACCGCTTACTCATGCTACTCGTCTACTATCACATGTACGTGTCCTCGACGATGTGCGGCTACCTATTTGACCTCAGCCAAACCAACGTACTCAAAGACATAAGAAAGCTAGAGCCCCTGGTACGCGAAGTCTTGCCCTTGCCACAGAAACAAAACGACAAGGTCAAGCGGCTACAAAGCCTCGACGAGATAGAAGCAGCTTTTCCAGGCTTCAAGGCTTTCTTGGACGCGACAGAGCAGGAGATCCCAAGACCAAAGGCCAAGCGTAAGCGAAAGACGCACTACAGCGGCAAAAAGAAGAAACACACCGTAAAGGTCCAGCTAACTGTGAACGAAAACGGCTTCATCGTCCACAAAACAGCGCATGTTAAGGGCAGTCTGCATGACTACGCCCTCTACAAGCACAGTCATCCGCATTTGCCAAGCAAAGTCCGCCTGGGTTTGGACCTTGGCTACCTTGGCATTAAGAAGGATTATCCAAACCTGAACTGCGTGTTGCCTTTCAAGCGGAAAAACCCTGGGCGGGGTAAGCGGGGAGTGAAGGCGCAGGAGCTCTCAGCTGAGCAGAAAGCCTTCAACAAAGCGCTTGCTAAGGAGCGGGCGGTGGTGGAGCACACGAATTCGAGGGTGAAAAAGTTTCGCATATGGGGAGACAAGTTCAGGAACATGCTTAAACATTACGATCTCATGACTGACATAGTGTGCGGCATAGTTAACCTTCGAATCTCTGGAACATTGACTTTCTGAGAAAATCCAAAAATGGCAAAAGCAACAAAGAATTTACAGCAAATAATAGTGACTAAGGTCTATTCTATATTCTGTTTTTTATCGAGTCTTTATTAGAGTTTTTTAGTCACTGGTGTATCATTGGGGATGAGTAAGAGTGAACTTTACCGCTTAGGGCTCTGTCCTTGTTGCTTATCTGCTCTCATCAGAGGGAGATTCCATAAGTTTACCCCTGATTGTTCAAGGTTAGGGTATTTATTGTGCAATTTTTTTTTGTATGCTGTGCATCAAATGTTGAATTAGAACAATGAAATTGGTGTTTCATGCAACTTTATAAGGAACCTCCTACGCATAATACTTACACGGGTGTATGAGGAGGCACGCGTTATGCAAAGAAAAATTATTTTGGGTGTATTAATCTGTGTCATAGTTTTAGCTTCAACAATAAACCTTGCTTATGCCGCACCTACTGCTACTTCCGGTTCCGTGTGGACTACCGGCAGTACTGCTATCTCGCCAGCAAAAAATTCTTTCAATCCTGGTGAAACTATTTTTATACATTGGCACTCAGAAATAAATGGTGTACCCGGTGGAACTGTAAACATCACAATAACAGACATGGATGATAACTTGGTAGCTGATGTAGGCACCACTGAAATGTCTAATAGTGACTCACCTAAAACTTGGGCGACATCAACACCAGGACAATACCGAGTAGTCGTCAATGGGAAATGGAAGGTGGCTATTTCGGTTGCAACAGTCTTAGTCGTGCCTGAGAGTGCGTTAGGGACTTTGATGGTGATAGTTGCTGGGTTTGCAGCGTTTGGAGTGGTTGGCGTAGTTAAACGTAATCGGGCAAGAACTGCTAGCCCCTAAACAGTTAATGCTTTTTGGCTAATAGAGGAGCTTTAAAAATGGAGCAAAACGACCAGGTTACATGCTCAACG
>CAYGJP010000275.1:0-1915 GCA_964350175.1 uncultured Candidatus Bathyarchaeia archaeon | reverse complement strand
ATTTCGCAATAAGAAGAAACTTTGAGAATTTCTTCAGGGGCACCTTTAGCAACGAAGAAACGTTGCCTGTCTTTTTCAACTACAACGCTGACGCGGCGTCGGACAAAGTCGAATGGAACTTCATCAATTTTCTGGAAGCCACTTATGTCCTGTGCTTCATGAACAAGTATAGCCTCATCCAGCGGACTCTTCAGTCCAGTCTGGTAGTAACTGTTCAAGTAGGAATGTAGGAGCACTTTGTCGTCGTCTTTTCCTTCAGCATCCACATGCAACACAAGAGTGATGTGGTTCTCCGTCAGCGTCCCAGTCTTATCCGTGCACAGAACGTTCATGCTGCCAAAGTTCTCGATAGAGGTCAACCGCTTGACGATGACGCCGTTCTTGGACATAACCATGGCACCCCTCGAAAGGTTCACCGTGATAATCATGGGCAACAGTTCAGGAGTCAAACCTACGGCGAGAGCCACGGAGAAAAGCAATGCGTTCAGTATGCCGTTTGTGTCAGGATTACGAAGCGCGTTTATCAAGAAGACAAACAGCACAAGCAGGATGGTGACCTGCATGATGAGGAACCCAAAGCTCTTTATGCCCTTCGAAAACTCGGTTTCAGGAGCTTTCTCAACAAGTCTCTTGGCGATTTTACCGTACTCAGTGGAGCCCCCCGTGCGTACAACAACCGCTGTGGCGGTTCCACTTACAACCGAAGTTCCCATGAAAAGATAATTCGTCCACTCAGTGATGGACGTGCTCTTCGCTTTAATCTGCGTAGGCGTCTTTTCAACGGGAAAAGACTCACCTGTTAAAGATGACTGGTTCACGAAAAGGTCTTTCGCGCTGATTACCCGTGCATCCGCGGGTGTGATGTCTCCAGCGGAAAGGTAGATGATGTCCCCTGGAACGATTTCAGGAAGCTTAACTTCTTTCTTTGTGTTGTCTCGAATCACTGTCGCTGTGGTAGTGACTTTTTCCTTCAGCTTCTCCGCAGCTTTCTCAGCCTTAGACTCCTGATAGTAGTCAAGAATTACGCTCAAGAAAACAATCACGAAGATGATTATCATGTTGGGCCATTCGCCGAGGATGCCGGAGATTAAGCCTGCAACCATCAAAATGATGATTAGGGGGCTGTTGAAGTTCATGAGGAACTCGATGATGTTGGAGCGTTTCTTTTTCTTGGCAAGCTCGTTGCGACCGTAAACTTCCAAGCGGTCAGATACTTCTTCGGAGTTGAGTCCTGACTGGGAAGTTGCCAAACGCGGGAGAAGCTCGTCAAGGGGAAGCTTCAGAAGTTCTTCTGAACTTAGCATCAGCTGCACTTTGTTTGCGGCACTTTCGCCTGAAGCATTGTTGTTGCCGTTTGCCATGACGGTTTCTCCTTGTGCGCCGTGCTGGGGTGCAGAGTTGATAAAGCATACGGACAGCATCATTCTTAAAACAGTTTCGAGCCAGCACCGAAAAATAAAGCGTTAAAAGCAGCCAAGAAATTACTTTTAGCGACTATACAGAAAGGAAGCAACGTAAATATGGAAAAAACATTCGTCATGCTAAAACCCTCAGCAGTAACCAGAGGAATCGTAGGAAACGTACTGACCAGGCTGGAAAACAGAGGCCTAAAAATAGTCGCCATGAAAATGATCCAGCTGACCGAGGAAAAAGCAGGGGAACTCTACGCGGTCCATAAGGGAAAACCGTTCTACGAACGCTTGGTTGCGTATGTGACTTCAGCGCCAGTTATCGCCCTAGTGGTGGAAGGGGAAGATTCTGTGAAGATTATGCGGAAACTGGTAGGCAACACTAATCCAAAAGAAGCTGATTCAGGCACCATAAGAGGCGATTTGGCAATGACCACAACCAAAAATGTCATCCATGCATCTGACTCTGTTGAGAACGCAAAAACGGAAATGAGCATATTTTTTGC
>CAYGJP010000274.1:0-1927 GCA_964350175.1 uncultured Candidatus Bathyarchaeia archaeon | reverse complement strand
GTATGGCTGTTGGTAGCGATTTGAGGTCTATGTACATGAGTGCGAGTGCGGGGATGTATATGAGAGGGGCAAGGTAGCCGACGAGGGCTTGGGCGCCGCGGACATCTTCGCTAAAGGCAGACATGATGACGGCTAGTGCGAGTCGTGAGAGTAGGGTGACGAAGAGTGAAATTCCTAGGAGTCCGTAGCCTATGGGTGTGGGTGTGAGTCCTAGTTTGGCGAGGTCTACGGCGGTGCCTGTTTGGATTGTGGCTAAGCTGTTGCCTATGACGAAGGTGTAGCCTATCATGCTGGCGATTGCGGCGGCGCCTGCGACTATGATTGTGCTGCTGAGTTTGCCCATGAGTATGGCGAAACGGTCAACTGGGACTGTAAGGAGGGTTTCGAGGGTTTTTTCTTCTTTTTCCATGGCGACGCTGGTGGCCGCGATTTGCATGGAGTACGTTAGCAGTATCATGATGGTCATAGGCAGTGCTATACTTTGGAGGTAGAGTACGGAGCTGATTTGGGCTGGGTCTACGCCTTGTTGGATTTCGCCTCTGATTATGGTGGATGGTATGGTGTGGAGTATGTCTGGGGATACGACGCGGTTGAAGCTGCCCACTGCGCTGGTGCTGATGGAGCCGCCGATGTTAGAGAATATGCCGCCTTCTTGGAAGATGCTGTAAACGTTCACGGTGGCGGTTATGTTGGAGTTTTGTTGGAAGTGGGCGTTTATGAGGTTGGTGAAGTTTTGTGGGATTTCTATGAATTCGGTGCGGTTATACTGCGATAGGATGCCTTGGTCTATGATTTGCTGTGGCGTGGTGTTGTTTATGACGGCTATGTTTGTGACTCGGCTAAAGTTACCTATGAGTTGTTGGCTCCAGTATCCACCGTCGTTGTCGACGATGAGGATAAGTTGGCCGGATTGTTGGGCTTGTTGAACTGCGGTTTCTTGGGCGTAGCCTATGACTAAACCGAGAACTGGGAACATGACTAGCGGCAGGACTATCATGCCGATGAGGATTTTTGGGTCGCGGATGAGCTCCTTGAGCTCTTTAACTAGAATTGTGTTAAAGCCTCTAAGCATAGCCTATCACCTTTGCGAAAACTTCTTCCAAGTTTTGGCTGCCGTGCTGTTTTTTGAGTTCGTCTGGTTTGCCTTCCAGCACTATTTTGCCCTTGTTGACCAGTGCTACTCGGTCGCAGAGGAATTCAACTTCGAGCATGTTGTGGCTGCTGAGCAGGACGGTGACGCCGTTTTGTTTGACGTATGATTTGATTATTTGGCGCACATGGTACGCATGTAAAACGTCTAAGCCGCTTGCAGGCTCGTCCAAGATTGCCAATTTCGGCTTTGTCATTAAGGCTCTGGCGAGGAGGAGGCGGCGTTTCATGCCTTTGCTGTAAGTTTTCGCCCTGTCCTTTAATCGGTCGCCTAAGCCGCTGATTTCCACCGCCTCCTTAATGGCTGCGGTTGTGTCCACTTGGCTGAATTTTGCCATGAACTGGAGGTACTCCATGCCGCTCAGGTTGCGGTATGCGCCTGCTTCTTCGGGCAGGTAGCTGAGGATTTTGCGCACCGCATCAGGCTGTTTTGTTACATCGATGCCAAAAACTGTTGCGCTGCCCGAGGTGGGCGCGATAAGCGTGCTTATTATGCGCAGGGTGGTGGTTTTTCCTGCCCCGTTAGGACCAATGAGCCCGTAGACTTCGCCCTGCTTAATGTTGAATGTGGCGTCGTTTAGGGCTTGGATGTTGCCGAATTTTTTGCCAAGGTTCTTCGCCTCAACTGCGTAACTCAACTTTATGCACCTGTTTTCCAGTGCATTTCAATGAAACGTGTATAAAACTTTAATGGTACACCACTTTTACTGTTAAGCACGGAATTGGGTGATTGGTAGCTTTTTCTTCCATATGGTAGAAATTTCGACCGATGTATAAC
>CAYGJP010000273.1:0-1934 GCA_964350175.1 uncultured Candidatus Bathyarchaeia archaeon | reverse complement strand
GCTAACTTCGTTGGGAACCTCTTTGACAAACCCATTGCAACCATTAAAGAGAGCTTTCATTCAAGAAGCAGCCTAGAGAAGTACTTCGAGGACATAGGCTCCCAACTAAAGGTTAACCCAGAAAACCTGACGAGGAACCTGGTAGACGGCGTTGACGTCCAATACGAACAGACTGGAGAGACTCTAACCGCCAAAGTTGAAGTTGACATAATTAAGCATCCAAACGCTGCAAAACTCGCGGAAGCCAAACGTAAGCCAATCAAAGTGTTCAGCATGCAAGTCAACGACCAAATGGACCCAGAAGACATTCTAGGCTACGGCGTAGACCACCCCGCCATTTTGGGAATGAAGCCGCCACACGCCGTCAAATCCGGCAGAGTCGCAGGAGCCGACTACGTGATTCTAGACGAAATTTTTGGAGCGACGCGCCTGCTTTCAAAGCTTCACCACGTCCTGAACGAAAAAGTGGTAGACACAACAGTCGGATCCATCGAGGCCAAGCCGCTAAGCATAATGCTCTGCACCAACCCACTAAACGAGTTCTATCAGACTAATCTGAAGATAGTCAATGTTGCTAGTACGGATAGATACGCTTTGTCTGCCAGGAGTCTTCCTCCAAGCGCCCAAGAAATCTTGTTTATGGCTGAACGATGGAAGCATTTGAAGCTGAAAAAGACTGCACCAGTCGAACTCATTTACGAGGCAAGAAAATTCATGGACGAAGTTAAGATACCTGAAGAGTACATGGTGTTCAGTTTGGGGTTGATCTCCCACCTGAGCCGCTGCTACTTTAGCGTTTCAACCGGAACGAGAGCTGACGAGAGCAAAGACCCGTTCGAAGCAGAAAGAGACTGTTCGCTATGCATTTACGGGCGCAATTACCCATGCGGACTAGCCAATGTGGGCAAAGTCAGAGCCATCGTAAGGCTGCAGCAGGCAGTGAAAGCGCATGCGTTGCTCAACATGAGACGCGAAGCCGACGAATCAGACCTGGCTTACGCTCTACTTCACGTTCTGCCACACCGATTGTCATGGAACAACCACGAATTCTTGGCTGAGCAAGGCAGCATATTCACAGCAACCAAAACGTTAGTCGAGAAATACGCGAGTATTTTCGCTTCTCAACACGCCCAAATAATGAAAGTCGAGGAACTCATCAAGAAGCCAAATGCAAAACACGCAACGGAACTGAAAATCACCTTCAGGGATGCACCTGTGGCAAGAGCAATCCTAGACGAAATTGTAGACATGATGAAGGAGTCAGCCAAGAAGAAAGGCGACACTGCAACTCTCGAAGCTTTAGAGTCGAAGCTCAACATCGAAGACGCCATTAAAGCGTTAAGAAGCAAACGCACGGAAAGATCCGAAAACGCAAATTTCAACTTCTAAAGTGAGGTGATCAAAAATGGATGGAACACTTTATGAGGCTTTCGACGAAGTCATGGGTTCGTTTACGCCTGTGCCGCCGCCGCTGAAACTTCAGGTTGACGACAAGGCTCCAACATTCGCTGTGAACCTTTCGCAAATGCTCGTCAAAGCGCCACGCTACTGGAATGAACTAAAACACGTAAAAGAACTGATAGGGCATGAACTAAAACACGCCGCAGGAGATGGCTTACCTTACACTTATAGAAACGCTCTGATGCACGAAGCCAGAATTATGAAGGACCTCGATATCGACATTAGAACAGCAAAGGGTATCCTGAACATAGTTTACGACGTTGTTGTCGACTTGAGAGTCGCCAAAGAAGGGTTAGATGCTAAGGGGATGTGTATTGAGTGGCTTGACCGATTCCCAGTTAACCCTCAAGCCGAAGGATCAAGCTACCACCTGCTCCAAATAGTCTACAAAGACCTCTTTGGAACCCAGCTTAAGGAAACGGAATATGAGAAGCAGCTCAGGCAGACAGCCGATTTTGAAAATTTGAAAGACA
>CAYGJP010000272.1:962-1957 GCA_964350175.1 uncultured Candidatus Bathyarchaeia archaeon | reverse complement strand
CGGTTTCGGCAATGATAAACAAACAGGGATCGATCTTTTTTAATACCTTTTCCAGTGGTTGGGAGTATACAACCTATGTCCTTATTTTTACTTTATTTATTGTAAATGCTTTTTAAACGAAAGTGCATTAGGTAATTATGCCTTTAAACTCCAAGGTTGCACGATTTATGCATAAAGAACATCCAGTATTCAAGAAACCTGCTGATGAGAATGCCAAAATTTGGCGTTACATGGATTTTACCCAGTTCGTTTCACTTATTGATAGACAAGCCTTGTTTTTTACAAGAACAAATTGCTTAGATGATAAATTTGAGGGCACATTATCAAAACACGTTTTTGACCCATTAGTTGAAGAGCAAGCAACAGAAGAGCAACGTCAACAACTTCAGAAAGTAAGAGAACAAAGTTCGATAGGCGCCAAATTTTTTAGAGAGTGGACTTTTGTGAATTGTTGGCATATGAATGAATATGAATCTGCGGCTATGTGGAAATTACACTTGAAAAGCGATGAAGGCGTGGCGATTCAGTCAACGTATAGAAGACTTGCCGACAGTTTTAAAAAAGATGACCCAACCGAAATCTGGATAGGCACTGTTAATTACATAGATTACGAAAGAGAGCACATACCTATTGAAAACGGGATGTATCCATTTATTTATAAGAGGAAAAGTTTTGAGCATGAGAAAGAGTTGAGAGCTGTCATTTGGTATAGACCACAACCTCAGCCCGTTTCGACTTCTAATGGCTCAGTTTACAGAGTGCGGGATTGTGATATACTGCTAAATGGATTCCAAGTTCCAGTTGACTTAGAAAGGTTGGTAGAAACCGTGTATGTCTCGCCAACTGCCCAAGATTGGTTTGAAGATTTGGTAAAGTCAGTTATGACAAAATATGATTGTGGTATGAATGTAACTAAATCTTCTTTGGCGGATGACCCAATATTTTAAAACTATCCTATCTTTTTCCTTTCTGTTTACATAATCGCTTATCCTTTT
>CAYGJP010000272.1:0-952 GCA_964350175.1 uncultured Candidatus Bathyarchaeia archaeon | reverse complement strand
GGCTTAGTTTTGAGCTTTTTCAGTTGGTCAACCAGGAACCATAGTGTAGCAAACAAGAAAGTGAAAACATTAAAATTCCAAAACCATCGTTGGTTGACATGCTTTAAGCACCTATAGTTTTTGGTTTCGTCAAGCAAAATCCCCCTTCTGTTTTTGTCACCAGATTGTAGCCCTCTGAAAGATATTTTGTTAGTTCAGTTTTATCCTCTGCGTAAACAACGTCATATTCATTTGACTTTAATCCACGACTTAACAATGTGAACGTATTCCATTGTGTTTTGGATGTTGCCTTTCTTTTGCATTAACTATAATGGCAAATTCTGAAAACGCAGTAGTGTGGATTGTGGCGCGGGGTGTGGGAATTGAACCCACGCGGCCTTTCGACCACAGACTTAGCAGGCCTGCCCCATACCAGGCTTGGGGAACCCCGCAATGCGCTCGCCCCAAAGTGGCGCGATTAGTACATTCTGTGAACTGACTTATTTTTGTCTTTTGTGTCCAGAAAATTTTAATCCAGATTTTCCAGAAAAAATTGAGGGTTAGCTGCTGTTTTCAGAGTATCATCTAAGGGATTTTCTTGGCGGGTGCAGTTTTATCGTAGGCTGGCGTCGTTGGGGTAGCCTCTGCGCTCCCAGTAACCCCTATAATTCTCGTTGTCTGACAGCTCAATCTGGGTTATCCACTTAATCCACTTGTACCCGTACTGGCTCTCCGCAACCAACTCGAAGGGGCAGCCTCGTTCGGGCGGAATTGCTACGCCGTTCATTTTGTAACCCAACAGTATGTTGTTGTTTGTTATGTATTCGAGTGGGAAAGAGGTGGAGTAGCCGTCAACCGCGTACAAAATCACCACTTTGGCTTCTGGCTGGACACCCACTTCATTAAACAGGTCTTTGAGCAGGATGCCTTCCCAGAGAATCTTCACACTCCAACCCTCCACACAGTGCAAGGT
>CAYGJP010000271.1:0-1957 GCA_964350175.1 uncultured Candidatus Bathyarchaeia archaeon | reverse complement strand
ACCACAGGCAGGCTACGACTCAGGAGTGCACCTCTTAGGCGACAAGTACGTCGTGGTCTCCACAGACCCCTGCACAGGCGTTCCCGAAGAATGGTTTGGGTGGCTGCTCATCAACTACGCTGCCTCAGACGTTGCCCTTTTCGGGGCCAAACCAGAATTCTGCACCATCAACCTTCTAGGACCACTGGAAACTGAGGCGGAAGTGTTTCAGTCAGCCATGAAGCAGGCATGCAAAGCAGCAGACGAGTTAGGCATGGCAATTGTTACAGGTCACACAGCAACTTATGGCAGCTTAACGAAACTTGTGGGAGTGTGCACTGCTTACGGCACAGTCAAACCAGAAAAACTAATCACCCCAGCAAAAGCCCAAACAGGAGACTACAGCCTATGCACCAAAACCACAGGCTTAGAGACACTGGTCAACTTTGCATTAACACACAAAGCCTTAGCGCAGAAGCTGTTCGGACCAGAACAAGCAGAAAAACTTGCGGAGCAAATTCACATGCAGAGCTGCGTCAAAGAAGCCTTACAACTCGCAGAAACCAGCGGAGTCCACGCCATGCACGACGCCACCGAAGGAGGACTTGTGGCGGCTCTCAACGAGGTTGCGGAAGCGTCAAAACTGGGTTTCAGAATAGAATACGAAAAAATACCCATCAGCCCCCAAATGCACAAACTGCAAAAACACTTCAAGCTCTCAGACGAGCAGGTGCTGGCGGCTTCTTCCACGGGCACAATTCTAGCAGCAGTTGCCCCACACGCAAAAGACCAAGTCAAACAGACCCTGAACAAAATCGGAGTCGACGCAAGTTTTCTGGGAACCTTCACGAAAAGCAAGAGCAGGGTGCTAACCAAAAAACTAAAAGATACACCTTTCCCAAAAGTTGCCGATGACCCCTACGGCAGGATTCTTTCAGGAAAAGTTTAGAAGTTAACAGACTTAAACTGCTATCTCTTCAACTCGGACAGCATAAACTTCACGATTTCTTCAGCTATGTTAACCTTAGTCACCATCTGCAAACCCTTCCATCCAGGCTGACTGTTTACATCACAAATCTTTGGACCATCAGGACCTTCAAGTATGTCAACGCCTGCAATTTTGCAGCCCACCGACTTGGATGCTTTAACCGCTAACTCCTCAAACTCTTTGCTAAGCGTGGTGGGTGCGGGTCTGGCGCCTTGGCTATAGTTGGTTTTCCACCCGTCAGCCTCGCGTCTCATCGCCGCGATGACATGGTCGTCTACGACGAAGGCGCGTATGTCGCTGTGTCCGTGGGGTACGAATTCTTGAAGGTAAATTACGCCATGCTGGAAGGTTATGGCTTTGAAAATGGTGTTCGCAATTTCCTTATCTACTACTCGTGTGGCGCCTATGCCTCGGGAACCAAACAGAGGCTTAACAACGACGTCGCCGCCTAGTTCCTCAAAGGCTCGCACGGCTTCGTTGGCGCTTTCGGTGGCAAAAGTGCGTGGCACAGGAACCCCATTATCTTCAAGAATGGAAAGAATATCATATTTGTCCACGCAGTGCTCTATGGCTTCAGCGGGGTTTATGACGTAGAAGCCTTCGCGTTCCAGTTTGTAGAGCATGTCCATGCGGAAGACGAGTTCTTCTAGGCTGCCGCGTCCGATGGGTCGGATGATGAGGGCGTCCATGTCTTCAAGCAAGTGAACATCTTGAAGGTTCACATCTTTAACTCTGAAGTAGGGTTTACATCCAAGCTGAGCAACCAGTTTGGGAAAAGTAAAACATACATAAGATATGCCGTGTTTGGTGAGGGCGTCTCTTACTTGGGTGCTGCTCCAAGCTTCCATGTTACGGGTTGCGATGCCAATCTTCAAGCGTATTCATCCTTGGGCTTAGTCTGCCAAAGAAGCTACTGACTTATCCTCTTAAAGTTTCCGAGGGCAGAAGCTAAACTTGAGTATGCCAAAAGGCTGTTTTGCGTTCTCATCA
>CAYGJP010000270.1:0-1979 GCA_964350175.1 uncultured Candidatus Bathyarchaeia archaeon | reverse complement strand
AGCGGTCGTAGTCTAGCCTGGTTTAGGACATCAGCCTGCCACGTTGACGACCCGGGTTCAAATCCCGGCGACCGCACCAATCAAATTTTCTCTGAGTTTTTCGTTTTTGGGAAAGCCTGCAATTTGTTAAAAAATAGGCTTTAGATGAAAGAAGAAAGGGACGGCGTTATGGACTTGCAGGTTTTAAACTACTGTTGTCGGCGGTGAAGCTAACGTTTGTTTCTTCTTCAACAGTACGACGGCGAGGGCTGTGGCAGCCACGAAAAGCGGCAGAACCAGCATCGATGGAAACTCGGGAACCACCCAAGCGTTCGAGTCTTTTAACACAAGATGCTGCACCACTGTTTGGTTTGGAGTGGCAGAGCTTACACCTGTTAGTGTGTACTCCACAACAATTCCTGTTTGCTTGTCAAAATATAGGTCCATGTAACTGTAGACGCCGCCTTCTATGTTTGTGTTGTTCACTGCTATGTGGTTGGTTTCCCTAAAACCGCTCGGGTAACTGCGGAAAACAGTGTTGTTTATGAGGTAAGGAAGGTCAGTTGCCGAGGGAAACAGCAAGCCTCCGGCGGTGAGGTTAGCGGCGTAAGCGTATATGGAACCTGTGATGCCTGAACTTACCTCTGCCACATCAGTGCTGTTCAATGCGGTTCCGTTCAGGAGTTTCCATTCAGTTTGAAGCACCACGGTGGTGCTTGTGGTCGTTTCCACGGTAAGTTGGAAATAGGCGGTTTGGTTCTGCTCAACTAAGTACGCAGGAACAACATCCGCTGGATTCGTGGAGGTCCAGTGAAAAGTAAGGTCATATTGGAACACGTTGCCCGGTGAAACACCTACTGAAACCTGCTGGGTCTGGGCTGACGCGCTCCCGATAACTGTGAAGCTGACAAGGAATATGAGAAATGTTGCAACAACTGTTTTCTTATTCATGGTACGTCCCGAGTATAGTCGGTTTGCCGAGTTTTTATGGTTTGCGGAGTATTCCCAAATCTATCCCAAATCGTTCAGGCACAAAAATGTCGAATAAGAGGACTTAGCCTAAGGCAGTAGGCAAATAGTAAAAGATGTGAAGGCTTAAAACCGCTTATACTTCGTGGATTTCGCACTTAAGCTTCTTTATGGTTTCTTCAGCTTTCCCAGACTCAACTTTCAAAGTGTAAAGCTTGCCTGGCGTGCGAAGTTTCAGCTTCACTGAGCTTTTCAGGCGTTTGACAGCGCAGTGCTTGGCGCGTGCGCTCATTTCTATGAATTTTTCTGCGTCATGGATTTCAACTGGCATACGCTTTTTTCACCGTTAGACACTTGCAGGGATACTTCGCGAGTTTTTATCTGTTTTGGTACCAGCGCCATTAGAGTGACGTTTCGCTTCATATGAGAAGACAGAAAAGGTTCAATTATTCGCAACATCTCTGTACAGTGATAGACAGCAAGCGTTTGAACGTAAAATGAATAGAGGCCATGTATGTCTGAACCCCTCATGGACATCGCCTTCAACTTGGCTAAAGCCATCATAGTTCTCTTCATCATCGTAGACCCCTTCGGTAACATCCCCATTTTCATGAGCTTAACTGAGAAGATGACTGGGAAGGAAAAGAGGAAAATATTCAACACTGCGACCCTCATTGGATTTGTGCTGCTTTTGGTTTTCGCGTTTACAGGTCAAGAAATTTTTAACATCTTTGGAATCTCCATATTCAGCTTTGAAATAGCAGGCGGCGTTCTACTCATGATAATATCCATCAAAATCCTGATTTCAGGCAGCCTACACGAAATCGTTGAATCGCCAGAAAGCATAGGCGCGGTTCCCATAGCCATACCACTTCTTGTTGGGCCAGGAGCCATAACCACGACTATATTTAACCTTCAAGCTTACGGCGTAGTTGCGACGGCTCTGTCAGTTTTGGTTGTGCTCTCAGCCACATGGGTCATCCTCAGATTCATGGATTCCATCTACAGGTTTTTGGGCAAAACAGGTGCAA
>CAYGJP010000269.1:0-2000 GCA_964350175.1 uncultured Candidatus Bathyarchaeia archaeon | reverse complement strand
GTAATGACAACATGTTTTAGGTTTTAATAATATTAAAAGGAGAGGTGATGTCCAGGGTTTTTATTTTTTTGATTGTCATACTTTTACCAATGTTTTCTTTTGGTGAAACTATTGAACTCAAGAATGGAAAAACTATTGAAGGGAAAATTATTGATGCGGAATTTTTCAGCGAATTTGACCTCAAGCGGGTTGCATGACTACTTCTGAAGCTGCTGGAAGTAACAAAGAACGACCTGCTTTCCATGCAGTATAGCGCAGCATGCGGGCTGCCGCAAGATTTTGTTGTCGTTGGTTTAAGATCACCTCCTTCTGGCCCGACAGCGCCTGAAGCGGGGTAACATAGCTTAAGGAACTGTGGGGGTCGTTGTTGTAGATATCAGGGACACGCGTGAGCCACTGCAAGATATCATCAACCAGCTTGAATGACCGCGGGGCATCCCTGTGATATTTGAGCGTTTTGATGAATGCTTCTATCCACGCCTGGTCATCCGGCGTGTGCGGCCGTCCAAAATGGACAGGCGCGCCGAGAAGCTCTTTGATAGTTTGTTTCGTAGACGATGCTTTCATCGCAGAGCCTCTGTCCGAATGGGCAACGAGTTTTGTAGTCAGATGTTCCGGCAGCATGGCATAGGCTTCCTTAACGGATTGCGTAAGATCGCCTGACGATATTCCGTTTATGGAGTGCCCGATATGAAGCAGGTATCTTTGGGGTAGGATCATCACCGGGATAGCCCAGACGATGATGCCGTAATCTGTCCTAAACTGCGTGCCGTCGTAGCAGAGGAGCGAAAAACCTTCCTCTAAAAGCGCATGTGCGCTGACATAGGGCGTTGTTCTATGCCAAAGTTTTCTTGGCTCAACCATGTTTTTAGCTTTCAGCACGCGATAGACCGTCGACAGCGAAGCAAAGAACTTGCCGGACTCATGCCCGTGGACGAAGATATGGCTTACCGGTTTACCGATAAGCTCCGGCATCCATGCAGCGGTTTCAATCGCATCGTGTTCGCGCGCAAGCGTCTTGTTCCATGCGGTCCGTGGCCGAATCTGCTTCGGGTTTACCCACCTGCGGAACTTCCTGGGAGTAATACCGAATATCCCGCAGGTGCGTTTCTGAGTAAGGCCTTGAATAACAGCTTCATTTATGATATTAACCACAGCTCTTTTGACCTTTTGTTTGAAATGACCTTTTAGCGGCCCTTTAAGCCCTAACTCGTCCTTTTTTTTAACAAGGATAGCTCGTGTCCTACGGCCGCAAGCGCATCTTTGGTTTCGTCGAGCTCTTTGAAGACTTTTTGATACTGTTCTACGGGGATGACTTGTTGTTTTCTTCCCTGTTTCCCGGGATGGGCAAGGGCTTCCATAGCTGCTGCTCTGACTTTCTTTCGTATAGCAACTAGGTCCCAAGGCCTGAGTCCGTAGCGTTCCAGGATCGGTTTTACCGGAGCGCCTGGTGCGTTGCATTCCAGGTATATGTTGAAGAGCTGCTCCGGGGTGAGTTTTATGCGTTCTTTCTTTGAGTTTGTATTCATAATGGGTTCCAATGGTGGCCTCCTTTGGGTATATTATACTCTTTTTTAGGTCAATCGTCGATCCCGGGGTTTCGTAGCGCAAGAAATTCTGCGCCGCCGGTCGGCTAATGCCTAAAGTTAATTAACCACTCTGTTTGAGGTCACTGTCGCTGAAAAAAAGGGGATGAGACAGCAGATTGGATTAAGGTTGATATGAGAGTAGGAGTGATTGTTACTTATTATAAAGATGAGTTAAAAGACTACAAAAAAGAGCTCACCTCTGTGCATCTTGATAAAAAGATTGACTATAAGAAAAATGACGCCAACCAGAAAGAAATTAACCTGCCTTCGGTTTTTACAATGGATGAGTTAACTCCCGAACAAAGAAAACATGTTGAAGAAAACTACATTACAACCGGTGTAGCCAGCATCGATTTGGCATCTAAGGATCCAGAAATTAAAATGCGGTCTCCAAATACAGAAGAGCTGATT
>CAYGJP010000268.1:0-2012 GCA_964350175.1 uncultured Candidatus Bathyarchaeia archaeon | reverse complement strand
CCCTTAGTATAATATGATTATAACATGTGGCAGATATAAGATTTGACCTAGCTGAACAGCCGAAACTGTTATCTCCGAATCGAAACAAATAACCAGACAGGAAAGGAGAAACAAAAAACTTGGAAAACCAGCATCACGCGTACGTGTTGGTTTCAGACGAGAAATACTGGAACCGTCTTTGCAGCCGTAACCAGAAAGGCAAAGAAATCTACGCTTTTGTGCGCAAAAACCAAGTCGCCCCAAAGCAGGCAAACCAGCTCCTGTTTTACGTTAAGAAACCCGTAATGCAGATTCGTGGAACCGCAGACTTCATTGAGCGCTCTGTTGACAACTACAAAACTCAATGGGAAAAATTTGGTGAAGAAACCTGCTTTGAAACCTTCGATGAATACTTCAAATTCGTTGAGGGCAGAGAGAAAGTCACGGTTGTTCGCTTCAAAAACTTGGTAGAACTGCAAAATCCCCCACCTAAAGAAATCACCCAAAACATTTTAGGTTCGATGCAGTGGTTTCGAGGCAAATACGTAAGCGAGGAAACCGCGAAACAGTTAACAACTTGAAGTAGAGTTAAATCTGTGAGTCCACAATAGCTTATAGGCAAGCGTGAAAAGTTATGTTCAGAGTTAGAGTCCACAAAATCGAATCCACCCGCGACTTAGACGGCAACCTGGGCAAACGCATAGAGCTAATTGAAGAACGCGAAGTCCAAAACTTTGTTATGCGTCCCCAAACCGACGAAGCAAAAATGGTCCAAGACCTCATGCAGGCAGTGCAGCAACAAATTCCCATGCTCTCGCAGAGGCAACAGATGGCTTTTCCAAAGATAGTTTTGTTCTTGACGGAGCACGAATACGACAGCTTAGGCATAGAATTCGACGTAAACCAAGTTTATCAAGTGACCCTTGAAAACCAAGCCATAAAGTTCACGAAAGTTTCATAGACACAAGTTAAACTTTTTTATGCTTGTGTGTTAGGCGTATTTTGTTTGCTCGTAGTATTAGTTAGCTCTAAGTATAGATTTGCTTTCGCCGTGTGCCGCAAGAAATCCGCTGACCGCTTTTTTATCAAGAAAGGCGAGCGGATAATTTGATAAATCGTGTATTGTCTCAGTATTGTTTGAAGTAGCTTTTCTTTATTGGTCCATGCGTCAGCGTTCCATTCTAAAAATATGTTCTTAACCTTTGAAGCTGACAAATATTGGTGAGCACCTTCTATAACTTCGGCTTCAGCACCTTCCGCGTCAATTTTCAACAGGTCAATATGATTTATGTCTAAACTGGGAAGGAACGTATCCAATGTAACAGCGGTTACATCGATTGATTGCTGCCCTATTTTCCTAACTATGGAATGACCACCTAAATTGCCAGTTGTCAACCAGAGTTTTCGTGGTCCCTCTGTGTTTGAAATGCATTTGTCGAATGCTTGAATGTTCTTAAAGCTGTTTCTTCTTATTGATTGAGTTAATAACGAAAAGCTTGAGGGTTCTGGTTCGAAAGCTATGACGCGCCCGTTTTTTCCAACGATATGTGCAGAAAGCAAGGTATACCAGCCAACGTTTGCACCAACGTCGACTACAACTGCGCCTTTTTTAACGATTTTTTTCAGGAGTTCGGTTTCTTCGGGTTCGTACCATGCGTCTACGCCTATAGATGGCGAAATAACATCGCTGTCTTCTGGGTTTATATGTATAAAATAGTTGGCGACACGTTTCTCTATGACGGGATTATTTGCGTATCTTTGTTGCCTTTGTTCGTAGATGTAGACTGCAGCGCTTTCGGAGCTTTTGGCTGCTTTTAGTATTGCTCTTGGGTAACTTAAAAAAACTCTTGCTGCTTTGATGATATAGGAAAAACTGAAAATTCGTGTCATGATTTGTTCTCTTCTGTAAAGCACACATCTACTTTTGTTGATTGGTACTATTTTGATTTTTCGAAAGCAGCAAGGCGGGTTATGTAGGTAATGATTTGGGTAATTAGTACAAAACTTCAGAATTGAGAGTTTTACAATAGTAG
>CAYGJP010000267.1:0-2061 GCA_964350175.1 uncultured Candidatus Bathyarchaeia archaeon | reverse complement strand
GGCTAATAGAGGAGCTTTAAAAATGGAGCAAAACGACCAGGTTACATGCTCAACGCAGGTTGTAATTGCTGCTCTAAATGAGGAAGAGGGCATAGGGCACACCATTGCTGAGATTCAAGCACACCTTAAGGGTTCGTTTGTTTTGGTGGTTGATGGGGGAAGCAGTGACCGAACTGTCGAGGTTGCTAAGAACTTGGGTGCCGACGTTGTTTTTCAGAATGGATCCGGTAAAGGTGATGCTTTGGCAAAGGCGATTAAGTATTCGGGTTTGCCTGTTGAATATGTTGTCTTCACGGATGCTGACTTCACTTATCCTGCAGAGTATATTCCGGGCATGGTTAGGGTTTTAGAGAAGAATCCTGATGTGGGTATGGTCTGCGGTAACCGGTTCAATGGCGATGTGGATCCAAAAGCGTTGCGTAGCATGTTTTACTTTGGTAATCGATTCATATCTTGGACGCATAACTTTTTTAATGGTGTGCATTTGGATGATCCGTTGACTGGGTTGCGTGTGGTGCGTGCCAAAATCCTCAAAGATTGGGATGTCAAATCAAAGGGTTTTGACGTTGAGGTTGAGTTAAATCATCATGTGGAGCGCAAAGGTTTTGGCATCTTGGAAGTGCCCATTCACTATCGGCGGCGGTTGGGTGAGAAGAAGTTGAAGGCTAGGCACGGGGTAACTATTCTGAAGCGAATCATGCTTGAAACAGCTTATTAAGACAAACATCAGTTGTCCCGGGCTACTATTAAATGTACTTTACTGGTGCTCGGGTCCAGTTTATTTAAACATCTTTTTTTGTGTTTTCTTCTGTTGGTTTGTTAATTGCATTTAACCTTTTTGTGGTTTTGGTTGCTTTGTTAAGGGGCACGTTTGCAGTAGCGTTTTGTTCCATATCGGTAATACTCTGGTTTTTTACCTAAGCCTTTATTAGAGTACTTTTAGAAAGTGGTTTATCATCGGGGATGAATAAGACTAAACTTTACCGCTTAGGGCTGCCTTGTTGGCTTATCTGCTCTCATCAGAGGGGGATTTCCTAGGCTGTTTCCTAGCAATGCGGTTTTGTAGGTGGAAACGTCAATGCGTATTCAGTTCAAATTTTGCACTACCCTACTGTTGATTTTTCTGGTATTTGGTGCTTACGTCTGCAGTATACCTTACGTTGTTGCTCAAGCTGATTCAGTTGAATCAAAGTTGCAGGCAGCCAACACTGCAGTCGCGCAAGCTTTTAACGCCGTTTTGGACGCTGAAACGGCAGGTACAAACGTAACAGACTTATTATCTCAGCTAAATTACGCTGCCGGTATCTTGGCTCAAGCAGAAAACTCATACAGAACCGGCGATTTGAGCACAGCCGCAGCCCAAGCAGACAACATACTTCCAATTGCACAAGAAGTTACAACCGTCGCTCAAGACGCCAAACAAACCGCTATAGTTTCCAGCCAAAACGCCTTCTGGTCCACCATAGCCTTAACAGTAATTGGTGCTTTCATGTTCGTTTTGGCCCTGTTTCTGGTCTGGCGCTGGTTCAAGCAACGTTACATTAACAGTTTATATGAAGCAAAACCCGAGGTGAACCGCCAATGAAGCTTGAAGATTATAAACTTGTTTTTGCTGCTGTAGGCTTAATTGGCGTTTTACTCATAGCAACCCCTGCTCTTGGCGCGGTTCTTCACCTTCCAGGTGGCGAGCAATTTTCCGAACTGTATCTCTTAGGTTCAGGGCATATGGTTGAGGATTACCCATTCAATGTGGAAGTGGGTCAAGATTACTCAGTTTATGTGGGTGTAAGAAACCATATGCAATCTTCAGCTTATTATGTAATAAGAGTAAAATTTACTAACACAACTGACCAAATGCCCAACGTCACCACTGGAACACCAAGTTATTTACAGCCTTTATTTGACTATGGGTTTGTAATTCGTGATGGTGAGAACTGGGAAAGCCCCTTTACTTTTTCGGTTTCTGCGGCTTCCTTCTCTGAGAATTATTCATTAATCAAGGCTTTAATAGTGAATGGCGTAGAGTTTAAAATAAACAAACCTGCGCTTTGGAATTCAAAC
>CAYGJP010000266.1:0-2070 GCA_964350175.1 uncultured Candidatus Bathyarchaeia archaeon | reverse complement strand
AGGTGTACTGAGGAGGCGTTTGAGCTTTGAAGGTAACTGTCGACTACTTGGGTTACATTAAAGGTGTACTCGGAGTAAAGCAACCTGAAAACATCGAACTCAAAGACCCCTCCTTAGTCCGCGACCTGCTTGTTGTGCTCGCTGAAAAGCATGGCGTACCCTTCAAAAAAGCCATCTACGAACCCGACAGCGCCGACCTCAAATCCACCTACATCATGGCCGTCAACGGGCTACTTCTAAATCAGCTAAACGAGTTAGACACAAAACTCAAAGAAGGCGACCACGTCGTCCTGATGCCCATAGTCAGCGGCGGCTAAAAAAGGAAAACTTAAACACCCAAACGCTCAAGGTTCTT
The DNA here is from genome assembly GCA_964350175.1 of uncultured Candidatus Bathyarchaeia archaeon. GTDB lineage: Archaea > Thermoproteota > Bathyarchaeia > Bathyarchaeales > Bathycorpusculaceae > JADGNF01. The sequence goes on along the minus strand of CAYGJP010000266.1, from coordinate 1,715 downwards.
CACTGGTGAGACGCCTGAAACGAATAACCGCGCTCAAAAACGCAGCCTTCACCGAAAACGGCTTCGACGGCTACCTAATTTTCAACAGCACCAACCTGCTGTACTTCACAGGATTTCCAGGTGCATCATCACTGCTTATTCCCGCAGACGGGGAAAGCACCCTCTACGTTTACGGGGTCAACTATGAGCAGGCAAAAGTTGAAGCCAAAGGGTTCCGCGTGGAACTGGTCAAGGGCAACGAGAATTTGATGACGAAAATCGCCAAGCAAGCCCAAGACTGCAAAGTCAAAAAACTAGCAGTGGACGCGTTAGGCGTTGAAAGCTGGCGTACCTTAGCTAAAGAGTTTGGCGCTGAAAACGCGCTTGAAATCAACAGCAGTTTCGTGCAGGCGCTTCGCAAAGTAAAAGACAAACAAGAAATCGAACTCATGCGTAAAGCTGGCGAGTTAACAAGCAAAGGCATGGAAGCCGCCTCTGAAGCTGTGAAGTCTGGCGTTAAGGAGTATGAGGTTGCCGCGGAAATCGAGTATGCCATGCGTAAACGCGGCTCAGGCGGAACAGCCTTTGAAACGATTGTGGCTTCTGGTCTAAGTTCGGCGTTTCCCCACGGGGGCTGCTCTGACAGAGAACTTCGAGGCGGCGACTTTGTCGTAGTGGATTTAGGCGCCACTTATGGGTACTACTGTTCCGACATGACGCGAACCTTCGTTGCAGGAAAACCTTCCACAAAACAACAAAAAATCTACAACATAGCGCAGAAGGCGCAGGAAGCGGCTGTCAAAACCATAAAAGCAGGCGTAGCAGTGTCGGATGTAGATGGCACAGCAAGAAAAGTTATTGCAGATGCAGGTTACGCAGACTACTTTGTGCACCGTTTAGGTCACGGCGTAGGTTTAGAAGTGCATGAACTGCCCACTTTGGATCCATTCAGCCCAGACCTTCTCGCGGCAGGCAACGTAGTCACAATTGAACCTGGAATCTACCTGCCTGGCTTTGGAGGCGTACGCATAGAAGACACGGTTCTCGTGAAGCGGAACGGCGCAGAAAAGCTCACAGCTGGACCCTGCAGTCTTGGCAATGACTACTGAACCAACGTTGCATTTTGTCCAAAAAATTTGAAAACTTGTGGTGGACCCGGTCGGATTTGAACCAACGACCGACAGATTATGAGTCTGGCGCTCTAGCCTAACTGAGCTACGGGTCCGCACTATGTTCCTTTAGTATTGCTGTTTTTGACGGAATTTAAACGTTTACATACTGTTTTTGGACGTTTTCGGTATCTTTTGGTGGCGTCTATCATCTGCGTTTCCTCAGGAATGCTAATTTGCGTTTCTGGCAGATGTACTCGAATCCTGCTTCTAGCAACTCTTTGGTATCGTTGGGATTCTCTGCGATTTTTACCGTGAATCGGTCGTTAGGTTCAGCTTCAAATAGCGTGTGTTCGATGTTTATCCTATTTCCCCTCTAACTCAACTGAACGTTCCCCATATACGGCGAAGCTTCAGCGCCGATATACGTATCAAATAACTGATTAGTTTCAACCCAAAACGCTTCAACACCCACAGGGTCACGCACAAGCCGAAACACTCAAGCAGCAAAAAAATTTGCAGCATCAACCGCGGTGAAAAAATAACCCACAAATCCCCCAGTTCACCAATAGTATCACACGACCTTTTTTCCTTAATGTTGAACTTGCCAAAGTCGTAGGGACAGGT
>CAYGJP010000265.1:1433-2107 GCA_964350175.1 uncultured Candidatus Bathyarchaeia archaeon | reverse complement strand
GCTCTGTTGCTGTTTTTGACTAATACCCCCCCTATTTATAGAATCTACTGGGCAGTGAATTTTTGGTTGAATTGTTTTTTGCAAAGTTTAATTTAGTCTTGAACTGCTTATTAGTGCGTGTGGGTTGCGGGATGGCTGAAGCTAAGGCACGAGAAAAAATTGACCGTTTGCTTGATGCTGCTGGTTGGCTAGTTCAAGATTACAAGGATTTGAATTTAGGTGCTGGTTTGGGTGTGGCTGTTCGGGAGTTTCCTTTGAAGGGTGCGGGATTTGCCGATTACATGCTTTTTGTCGAGAGGCATGCGGTGGGTGTTGTTGAAGCTAAGTCCGTGGGCACGACTTTGAGTGGTGTTTCTGAGCAGACCGCGAAGTATTTGTCGAGTTTTCCAGATAATGTTCCTCATGTTGGGGATGTTTTGCCTTTTGCTTATGAGAGTACGGGTGTTGAGACTTATTTTAGGGATTTGCGTGACCCCGATTGCCGGTCAAGGCGGATATTTGCGTTTCATAAACCTGAGACGCTGCATGAATGGGTCCATCAAGAGCAGACCCTAAGAGGAAAGCTTAGGATTATGCCTCCTTTGATTAAGGAAGGCTTGAGAGATTGTCAAGTTGAAGCTATTGAGAACTTGGAGCAGTCTTTTGCTAAGTCAAAGCCGCGGGCGCTTATTCAG
>CAYGJP010000265.1:0-1423 GCA_964350175.1 uncultured Candidatus Bathyarchaeia archaeon | reverse complement strand
CCAAAAGGGGAAAGGCCTTTTGGATCATGTCGTTGGCAGCGGCAAAACCTTTGCTTCAGTGACCTTTGTTTATCGGCTAATCAAGTTTGCAGGTGCAAGGCGCGTTCTTTTCCTAGTAGACCGAAACACGTTGGGTAAGCAGGCGTTTCAAGAGTTTCAGCAGTACCAAACGCCTGATGATGGACGCAAATTCACGGAGTTGTACAATGTTCAGAGGTTGTTGTCAAACAAGATTGATCCAGTGAGCCGAGTCTGCATAACCACTATTCAACGGCTCTACTCTATGCTTAGGGGTGAAGCGGAGTTTCCAGAAGAAAACGAAGAACCCTCAACCTTTGAGATGAAATTTCGCGATATGCGCCCTGTTGACGTCGCCTATAATTCGGAGATTCCGCTGGAGATGTTTGATATTATCGTCACCGATGAGTGCCACAGATCAATCTATCACCTTTGGCGTCAAGTGCTTGAGTACTTTGACGCTTTCATTGTGGGGTTAACGGCTACGCCTTCCAAGCAGACGTTGGGTTTTTTCAATCAGAACCTTGTCATGGAGTATGGACATGACCGAGCCGTTGCCGACGGCGTAAACGTCGCCTACGATGTTTACCGCATTTCAACAAAAATCACTGGGGGCGGCAGCAAAGTCGAATCCGGATTTTACGTTGACAAGCGTGATAAGTTGACTCGGAAGGTTCGCTGGGAACAACTGAACGCAGACCTCGAATATGACGCCAAAGAATTGGACCGAAGCGTAGTTGCTAAAGACCAGATACGAACTGTGATTAAGACTTTTAGGGATAAATTGCCTTTGGAGATTTTTCCTGGACGCAAAGAAGTTCCCAAGACCTTAGTTTTTGCTAAGGACGATAGTCACGCTGAGGACATTGTGGAGATTATGCGCGAGGAGTTTGGGAAGGGGAACGATTTTTGCAAGAAAATCACCTACCGCTCCATGGAGCGCGCTGAGGATTTGATTGCCAGTTTTCGCAACTCCTACAATCCGCGCATAGCTGTAACGGTGGACATGATTTCAACGGGAACAGACATTCGTCCCTTAGAGTGTTTGTTGTTTATGCGCGATGTGCGCTCAAGCGTTTATTTTGAGCAAATGAAAGGCAGAGGAACGCGAACAATTTCCGACACAGACTTGCAGGCTGCCACTCCTGGAACTAAGAGTAAGACGCATTTTGTTATTGTTGATGCCGTTGGCGTATGCGAAAGCGACAAGACTGATTCGCGCCCGTTGGAACGCAAGCGGAGCACGCCTTTTGATACTCTTGTTAATTTAGTTGCTTTGGGCGTTCGAGATATGGACACGCTTACTTCTTTGGCGGGTAGGCTTGCGCGTGTGGACCGCGAATTAGACAGTAGACCTTAGGCGCTATTCTGCTTGGCAGATTTGCCCTTGCTTTCTGCCTTCTCT
>CAYGJP010000264.1:0-2110 GCA_964350175.1 uncultured Candidatus Bathyarchaeia archaeon | reverse complement strand
CCTCTATGACGCGTTCATGCTGCCTGTGCGTTCGCGCCACATACAATATCTTTAGCTTCTTGTTGATGGCCGTGGGAAGAACTGCGGAGAGAGATGAGATGGTTTTGCCCAACCCGTTGCTGCCTTCGATGAGCACGGAGCGGCGTTCTTTGACTCCGTTGTAAACGGTGTTTATGAATTGGGCTTGATAGGGTCGCACGCTTGAGTAGGGGAAGTATTCGGCGGCTTCTTGGGGCAGCGCAGGAGTGGTCATAGTTTATCCCCATTGTCCCTTTGTTGGGCAGTACATGTTCACTGGACAGGCGTCACAGAGTGGGTGGCGGGCTTTGCAGGTTTTTCTGCCGTGCTCAATCAGCAGCACATGCACCGCCAAATAGTCGCTTGGCTCGAAAAGCTCTTGTATGCTTTTGCGGACAGCCTCATAAGCGCTTTTTGCTGGTGTGAAGCCTAGACGTTTTGACACGCGGTTCACGTGAGTGTCCACGGGTACGGTGGCTTGTTTTGCCGAGAAAAGCAGCACAACGTCGGCTGTTTTTGGTCCTACACCATGGATTTGCATGAGGGCTTTTCTTGCATCTTCAAGCGGCATCGACAAGATTGGTTGGAGTGTTCCGTGGTATTTTTCGCGGATTGTTGCTGCGGCTTGTTTTATTGTTTGGGCTTTGCTCTTGTACAACCCAGCGGGTCGGATGGCACTTTCAATTTGGGTGATTTGGGCTTTCGCAAGGGCTTCGGGCGTTATTTCGAATTTGTTCGAGAGGTTTTCGAAGGCTTTGGCGGTGTTGCGGTCTGCCGTGTTCTGCGAAATAATGGTCACTATAAGCGTCTCAAACGGGGCGCTCTTACCTTTGACCCATTTTGGCAGAGCTAAGCTTTGCTTCAGAATCTGCAGGACTGTTGCCGCTCGGGTGTCTGTCATGTGCCGCTCTGTGCCTCTTGAAAATGAATTAGATAGTGAACCCGTCAGGCTATAAATAGCATCTGGGCAAAACTAAAAAATGCTGCCTTGTGATTTTGAAGAGAAAACAGCGGGGAAACTGGTAGCCTTAAGGCATTTAAGCACTTGCTACACACTGTATGCAGTAAAGCTGACTGGGGAATAGGGAAAAATGGAGCGCGCTAACGTAATAAAAGAAGAATTAACCGAGAAAGACTATCGGTTTTTAGCCGTGTATGTGGAGGCAACAAACAGCTGCCTAGTCCTGCTAAGCGAAAAAGAAGACAAACTTGGAACCATAGCTATTGCTGTGCCCAGACCTAAGGACCTGCTGGGTCCAGTTTCATCCTCCATTTTGATGGGCGATAAGAACGCAATTTCAGCACGCATGTTCGCCGAGTATGTGGCGGCGAAAAAGGGAAAAATCGCCGTTGTCTCCGTGTATCTGGAAAAGCTTACTGAGGTGCAGGCGCAGGCGTATTTTATGCGGTTAATCGAGAAGGTACTCCACACCGAAGGAACAAAAGAAGCGGAGAAAATCTAAAGGCAAAGCGAAAGCACCGTGAGGCTTTAAGAGCGCCCTTTTGCATTATGCAGTAAGGCAACATGCGATGAAGCAAACTACACTGTTAAAGGTTAACCCGCAAGAACCAGAAATTGAGAAAATACGCGAAGCCGCAAACATCATCAAACAAGGCGGTTTAGTGGCGTTTCCGACGGAGACGGTTTACGGGTTAGGCGCAGACGCCCTCAACGCAGAGGCAGTTTTGGCGCTTTTCGCCGCGAAAAATCGGCCACTTGATAATCCACCGATTGTTCATGTGGAGAACGATGCGGATGTTTACCGTTTAGCGCAGCAGGTACCAGCCCAAGCAGAGAAACTGATGAAGGAGTTTTGGCCGGGACCTTTAACTTTGGTTTTTAAGCGTTCGAATGTTGTGCCTGACGTGACGGTTGCAGGTTTAGACACAGTTGCGATTCGTATGCCCCAGCATAAAGTCGCCTTAGCCCTAATCCGAGAAAGCGGCTGCCCCATCGCGGCGCCCAGCGCCAACATAGCAGGGAAGCCCAGCCCGACTTCGGCTAAGCACGTTTTTGAAGACCTGAACGGGCGCATAGACGCCATCTTGGATGGTGGACCGACGCGAATCGGCGTGGAATCTACCGTGCTGG
>CAYGJP010000263.1:0-2116 GCA_964350175.1 uncultured Candidatus Bathyarchaeia archaeon | reverse complement strand
AGAGGTCAATTTTCGTGAAAGGGCGTTATTGAAAATTTTAGCGCAACAGACCGTAAAAAACGAAATCGCAAACACCCACGACAACCAATAGCCCTGACTAACAAAAACCATTTAGATACAAAGCACCTATGTTAACTAATAGTTCAAAGAATTGGAGCACTTGAGGTGTATATGAATGCAGGCGGTGGCTGAATATGCCTAATCCTTCAGATGAGAAGCTTGAGGGAACCACATTTACCGTCTACTCCTACGCTGTCAAAGCAGGCCGACCCGTGGGGACACGCGATGTTATGCGAGGCGCAAAACTGAGCAGTCCAAGCGTGGCTTATCGGCATCTCCAAAAACTTGAGGCAATGGGGTATCTTCAGAAGAACGAATACGGCGAATACGTCGTTAAAGAGAAGGTCAACATACGTGGGTACATCTGGGTCGGCAGAAGACTCGTGCCGAGAACGCTGTTTTACTCATTCATCTTCATGGGTATTCTGGTCCTTGAGGTTGTGGTTTTAGCTATCCATTTCTCAGTTGAAGACTACAAATTCAAAGTGTTCTTCTTGATTTTAACGCTAATTACAGCAGCCGCCATGATGCTGTTTCTTAGCGAAGGCATAAAGCTGCATGTGAAGTCTAAACGAGAGCGCTCCACAAATAACCTAACGCAAACACAACAACCAGAGCCAGCGAGTTGAACAAAGGTGAATTATTCGTGCTTAACTGTAGTGGGGTTATGGGCAAAATTCTTGTCAGAACTGAATTTTGGAGTTAATTTATATATGGGATTAAAGCGAATACACAGCGAGGAAGCGTGCAGAGGTTGACTGCTCTCTTAAGAAAGTTTTCTAAAATGCTTGGCTGTGGCTTGTTCTATTCTAAGTGTTGGCAGGTGGCTTAAACGGCGGAAAAAAAAGTTACCAGTAGACGGAAAACGTTCGTGGCAAGAGAAGACCTGATTAGTAGTCTAAGCGAGGTTGCCAAGCAGCGTGGTCACAGCCTGTATGAGACGGTTAACGAACTTTTCGAATTAGCCCTCGCAGCCGAAAACATGGGCTTCAACCTGAAAAGAGTTGTCGAAGAAAGAGAACTGTCTGAACTTGCCAGGAAAACAGGGTTCATACTTGGTTTAGAGTCGTTATGGTACGAAATGGCTGATATTGCATATGAACAAAAGAAACGCCCCGCCTTGAAAAGCTGGTTCGAAGCAGGCGCTTGGTTCGCCAAACGGTACACTACCGGTAATCTCGCAGACCCACTTGCAGCTTTCAAAACGGATTTGGCGGTTTTCACCTGGAATGCTCCCGAGTTAAGCATAATGAAAAAGGACCCTGCCCTTTCTGTGCGTGTTCTGAGTCCTGGTTTCTCTGACTCTTACACTTACTTGTTTGCGGCTTTTCTCGAAGGCGCGCTAAAGGCATTCGGCTACAAGGTGGCTTCTTCTGATGTGAAGAAGGGCTTTATCCGTTTGCAGGGTGTTAAGGAATGATTTGCTTATGAGTGAACGTGATAAGAGTACCGGTAAGCGGCTGATTTCAGTTCCTGGTGACTTGCTTGAAGAGGTTAACACTGCTTCTGTGAAAGAGGATTCTTCAGCGAGCAAATTCATTGAAGATGCATTGAAACACGCAGTCAGGATGAATGAGTTAGGGGTTAACTCCAATCAGCTAATTGAGCTTTGTGAGGTTCTGAATGCCTATCGGGTTTTAGGCGGCGTTTTCGTACCTATGGACGTACTCACCTATCTGACCAACAAAGCCTACACCGAAGACAAAGCAGCATTTCAAGCTAAATGGTACGACAGCGGCGTATGGTACGGCAAATTTCTGAAAGAAAAATTCCCAGACCCAGTTTTAGCACTCAAGAGCTTTCTGGAGGCTACCCGCTGGGACCTAAGCGAAGTCGGCATAACCCACGACAGAGGGGGCTTTGTGAAGCTGCGATTCATCTCAAACGTCATTTCAAACGAAGAAACCGAGCTGCTGGTCAAATTCATAGAAGGCGTCATGCATAGTTTAGGCTACGAAGTGGAGAAACGGGACTTCATGCGGGGCATTGCGGCGGTAGAATTCAAAAAATAAAACGCTCTTTTTTGGTTCACTGATGGCGCCACAACATGTTTACC
>CAYGJP010000262.1:0-2174 GCA_964350175.1 uncultured Candidatus Bathyarchaeia archaeon | reverse complement strand
GTTCAAGGTCGGCTTGACGCTGATACTGCCTTTTGGGAGGCTCAGCCGCAACCACTTCAACGTTCAACAGAGCCCTCGTAACGTTTGACATTTGCTTCTTGATTTGGCCGTCTGAGAACTGGATGAAAAACCTGACGAGCTGCCTGCCACTGACGTTTTTGTCCTCGGTGTCAACAACAAGGAATTTGAATGGTTTGGCAGAGTTGAATAATGCCTCCAAAACTGGCGCAAAATTTCCTGGCTTAAACTCAGACGTGATTAACGGCTTCACTTCGACCCAGCAATGTTCTTGCGCTCCACTCAGGTCTATGCTCATACATCATCAATAGTTCCCAAAAGACAGCTTTTAAAGCAAAGACATGACCTCGCAGGTGGCGGCACGCAACAGCGTGTTTTAGCATTTTTCATGCTTTTTAAAATCTCAAGAGCACTTGAGCTTGTGGTGTGGATTTGGATAACATTATCTGGCATGGGGAACCAACAGTTCTATCGTTTCATGAAACTTTGATTGGCAGCGGACTACTCTGCGCAGCTTCCATAGTAACTTTCGTAATGTTTTCTAAAACGTCTTTCTGGTGGGGTTCAGTTTTGGGATTACTTGTTGCAGTTTTGGTGTTGGGCTTTGCCTTCAACAAGGCTTGGTCTACCACCTACATAATTTCAGAGTATGGCGTCCGCAGAGAATTCCATTTTATAGTTTTTGAAGTCAACGAACTCCCCTTTAACAAAATAACAGACGTGATTGTTTCTCAAGACATCGTTGGGAGAATCTTTGGGTTCGGAACTGTAAGGGTTGGCAGCTGTAGCATATCGTTCCAAGGGGTCTTGTTTAGTGGAGTAAGGCGACCTGGAGAAGTGAGGAGGATAATATTTGAAGCCAGAAAGAAGGCTTTGGCGAACTAACAGGCAAGGAGGCTGGAGGAGCATGGCGAGACAGGCTAAGCGGGGCTCAAAATTTGTAGCGGCTCTAATGATTTTCTTAGCCATCGCCTCAGGTTTGTTCGCCATTATTTCTATAGGCTTGGCTGCTGAAGTCAACGTGCAAGGCGACCAAGGAAAAATTAACGTAGCATTATCCAGTTTCAGTCCACTTCTTGACAAGTACGGCAAGCCTTCTGTGAATCCTGATGGCACTTTTTACCCCAACGACAAATTCGCCATCACATACAACACGTATGTGGCTGAAAACGTCGTCTTTGAAGGCGTTGAAGCTGTTTACGACAAGTCAGCCTTTAACATGTTCAGTAGCAGCAGCTGGGGCGCTAAAGTTGGGACAGGCTCTTTTGCAGTGACGCCGTCTGCAGCCTCTGGGGCGTACAACTTTTCCATCAGAGCTTGGGGAAGCACTTTGTTTGATCGTGGAAGCGAAGGCAATGGGGCGGTTACCGTTACTTATGGCGGCGTAGACGTTGACGCCTACTACGCGGCTCAATACCGGCTTGATTTAGGAGTTAGCAATCCAGCGGAGGGAACAACGAACCCTAGCCCTGGTCAGTGTTGGCTGAATGTTGGCACGATAATGACGGTGACCGCTGAGTCCAGCAGTGGCTACGTGTTTAACTACTGGCTTCTGGACGGGCGCAACGCAAGCTCCAGCAGCGCCATCACGGTCTTCATGAACTCATATCACGCTCTTCAAGCATATTTCAAGCCAGCAGGTAACGCCACGGCTAACAGCATGGCTTACATAAACATGGTCAGTGTGTACCCAGCAGAGCAAGCTTCCTCGCAGACGAGTCAGGACCCAGCGAATGTGCTTTCAACGGTGACGTTTACGGCGCACGGATTGGGGACTGACGCAGCAGGCTCAGCTCTGGAGTTGGATGGGGGAAACCAAGTGGACGCGGGTCAGCTTCCAGCCGAGTACAACTGGAACGTTAGCTCCACACATGCCTACAGTTGGTCTAATACCGTTGGTTCAAGCAACGTCGGGAAAAGATACGTTCTAAGTCAAGTAACGGTTAAGGAGCATTACGTGAGTGTAGCGACGGTGCAGGTTGAAGTCGTAAAGTATGACCCCCACTTCACGTTGGCACTATCTTACACTGTTCCAAATTCTAACGGGAGTTCCAGCTACGATAAGCCCTTTGCCATGATAATTCGCTACGACGGAAACGGACCTAGCTACAACCTTGAGGAGCGGGCGGTAATTGAAGACTACAGCTGGGACGGCT
>CAYGJP010000261.1:0-2179 GCA_964350175.1 uncultured Candidatus Bathyarchaeia archaeon | reverse complement strand
AGCTGAAACCTGCAAGGGCATCATCCAAAAACTCTGGGAAGAAAGCTGGTTCAACTCGCCTAAAGGCTTAGATGATGTGCACACTGAACTGGCAAGGCGAGGATTCCACTACGACCGCACAGCCGTAGCCCACGCACTAGTAGACCTAGTCAAGGACAACATACTCACCCGACTAGGCAGACCACGCAGATACCAATACGCCCAAAAAAGACCCCCAACCTAAAACTCAAAAATAAGAGCGCATCATCAAAAAGCAACCACCTTCACCAAAGAAAACCAAGCCTTCCTATCTGCCAACAAAGAAGAATTTGACGAGAGGCTGGAAACGGTTCTTCTAAAGAAAAACATTTACCTAAACGGATTCTAAGGTCCCCCTCGGAATAATGTGGACACAACAAGCTTACAACGAGCAAAACATCACACACAAACAAAGCCAAAGTTGAAAGCAAAAACCAATACATCGTATTCTGGAGGCTGGTCTCCGAGGTTTTTCCAAAGGATGTAGCTAAGGACCTGCAGCAGTACGGCTTAGAGTATTATCATGTGAGCCGCAGGATTGTTCGGATGAATAAGCGTTTGTATTTTGAGGCTGGTGAGTTGCTGTTTGAGAAGCGTGGTCATAAGTGGGTATTGACCATGTTCGCCTTTGAGGTATATGATGACATAGATATCCAAAAAACAAGTAGCGATGTTCCAACAAACACGGCTACTGAAGGATCTACTACATGGTAAAAAAACAGTTAACTTTTTGCAGGTTCCTGAACACTTGGATTAAGTGTTAACGGCGATGGCTTTTCCGATTGTGAGGGAGTAACAGGAGTGGGTGATGGCAATGTCGGAGCCGTAGGATTCGTCATTGGTGGCGCGGGGTTTGGTTGAGCGCAAGGTTGCGGGGTTGGTGGAGCAATCGCTGGTGGTGGACCTTGCTGTAAAACAACTCGTCCTAGAAACTTAATGAACGCTGCACCGTTTTGATTTTCGACAATTTTTACTGCTCCTGATCCATCGAACGTCTGGGTGGTGGCGTGAAAAACTGATAAAACTAGGTCTTGGAGCGTCTGGTCATCTTCTAGTGAAGTTACCTTTAAACCCATTTCGCGTGCTTTCTGGATAGGAATATGCCGAGCGTGGCTTTTGAAATTCAAGTGGCTGGCTAAAGTAGAGGCAATTCTGTCTGCTTTTTGGGCAGCTTCAGCATCACCGGCAAACATATATTTTTTGAGCCATTCAGCAACTAATTCTTGCGATAATTCACTGGCATGCTGACATTGTTTTAGGAGAGCTGGGCCGTACTGCTCGATTATTGGTAACCAAACACTTATGTTCTTTTGGTCGCTTTTGCATTGTTCCTTGGCCATTTCGAACTGCTCGGTTATTGCTTGGGCTGGAACTGATTGTTGTTGACCGCCTCTTGTTCTGATGGTCAGCTGAGGGTCAATGGGACCTATAAACGAATGTGTTCCCATAACAATCTCGTCGGCGCCGCATGCTAGGACGGTCCCTGCTGACATCGCGGCATGGGGTATTATTATCCGAATGTTCTTGAATTTTGTTCTGAGGTACACCAACAATGCTTCTGTTGCTTCTATTAACCCTCCTGGACTGTGCACTATGAGGTCTAGATTGTCACCTGCAAGACCATGAACAACTTCCATAAATCCTTGCATGTCTTCAAAATTGATTTGGAGAAAGGCTGGGGGCACGTCTTTAGTTTGCGTCCAAGCTGTTGCATACAGTATAGTGTTTCTTTTCGTATAATCCGCAAGTAGTTTCAGATATTTTCTCCGCAAAAAATCGAAAGGAGGCTTGCCTTCTTTTTCTACGTATTCGCCAGCTTCTTTGAGTATTTCTCCCCACGTAGGCATCATATCAAGTCCTAGCCGAAGACTATAACGGATGTCTATGCAGAGTTATGCTATAAAAGCTTACGTTTTATGAGGATGTATTAGTTGTCGAGTAGCAAACTTCTGGTTCCATCTGGTTAAGGGCATCATAACTAGCCTGTGTTAGTTTATAATATTCTTTGTATGCCTTCGATATGTCAGCCACACCAGCCTTTTCGGCTAATTTTTTGAATTCTTGGTATTCATTTTCAATTGACATAACTAATATCCAGCCACAGCATAATATAAACAATTTTTGTTTTATAAACCTACTGTATTCTCAATGTTTATTAAAT
>CAYGJP010000260.1:0-2209 GCA_964350175.1 uncultured Candidatus Bathyarchaeia archaeon | reverse complement strand
ATTTCCTTAGCCTTGCCCACGCATCTTTCAGATCAAACTCTTGGTTTTTGTTTTGGTTTGTGGTCTGGGTGGTTGAAGTTTTGGCGAAGCATGTCCTGCAGTAAACTGGCTTGTTTGGTGTAGGTTTGAAGGGCACCGTGGCGGGTTGGCCGCAACTAGTACATTTGACGTCGTACATGGTTCTTTGAGTCATTCTTTGTTTTCACCTCTAAGTAATTTTTAGGCATAATTGAAAAAGAGCAAATTTCCAATTATTACCCATATAAACCCCTGCGGCTGACTTAAAGGTTCCCCATCAATGTGAACTAAACTCTTCAAGAAAGGCTGCAGCCAACCTCATTTTGCCAATGTAGCCTCAAAAATAGCGAAACAATTTGGCGCCAGAATGGCTTTTGACGCGAACTTTCTAGTAAAAGTGAATTTGAAGGTAGTTCAAATCGCTGCAACCTAAGTAGCTTGTTTTCTTACGTAAAGTAGGTCTCGCGTCTCTATTGTACCATTATTAACTTTAGAGCGAATGTTTTCCATTTCGCTAACGTAAACTTCATTCTTCTTTCTACTCGTCGTTATGGGCAGCACTATTGTAACCGTTGCTCCCCTCCCGTTCTCACTCTCAACTAAAATGTCGCCATTGTGAGCGTCAATAATGCGCTTGCATATAGGCAATCCCAAACCAATACCTTTTGCCTTTGTTGTGAATAGCGGAGTCCAAATTTGTTTAATTTTCTCTTTTGATATGCCTTCACCACTATCGGCAAAAGAGAGCAACAAATTGCCTTCTGCCTTCTTGCTTGTAATAGTAAGAGTTCCACCATTCGGCATGGCATCCAGCGCGTTCGTAATCAAGTTAATGCATACGCGTACGATTTTGTCAGCATCCACGCATATCGGTGGTTCAGAACTGGTTAGGTCAAACACCTCAACGTTGGTTGGAATGGTCATCATCGACAAAGTTCTGCCAACGATGGACCGTGGATCATTATTTGAAACATCTAAAGTTATGTGTGAGTAATCCAAAAGGTCTCTGACAATTTTTTCCGAATAATCCACAGACTCTTTGATATTTCTAATCACCGTCAGCATTCTATCATTTCCCTCCAACAGTTTAGATTTCTGTAAACAGAATGTAGCGGTAGCGATGCTCTGCAAAGGATTCCTAAGGTCATGCGCCACCATTGTGGCCAGTTGCCCTATAGCTGCCATTCTCTCGGAGTTGACTATACGTTCTTCCATCTTTTTACGTTCTGTTACATCTCTAACGACGGATAAAACACCTACGCGAACGTTGCGCTTTTTTACCAAGGAAGAGGTGACTTCGAGGTGCTTTGTTTCGCCATCTTTTCTAATTATGGTTGTTTCTGATGATTGACTGAGTTTGTTTTGAATAGGTTTAGTTTGATCAGAGTTCTTTGGAATAATCTGGGCAATGCTTGAAAATCCGAGCTCTGCCAAAGACCTGCCAATGGCACTTTGTTTATTGAGGTCAAAAATCTCTGCTGCCTTAGGGTTTATGTCCGCTACTTTTCCATCTAGTCCAAGCAACAGTAGTCCATCCTGAGCTTTTTCGAAGATGCTTCTGAATTTCTCTTCAGATTCTATGATTGCTTTTTCTGCCCTCTTCCTTTCGGTGACATCGCGAGCGATACCCAGCACTACAGTTTGTTCCCTGATTTTCAACGGGAAGGTGCTTATTTCAACGCTAATTTGAGTATTGCCTTTGTGATTTAGCACGAATTCATCCGGTCCCGTGCGTTTTCCAAGCCTATTCAAAGCTAAGAGTTTAGCAGCCTTCGGTATTTGCCTCTTTTGAAGTAATTTCAAATCTAGAAAACTCTTGCCGATAAGCTCTTTTTTGTCGTAGCCCACCATGTCTTGTGCAGCTTTGTTACCATCTACAAAGTTGCCTCTCAAATCGCTCAAGTAATAAGGGTCAGGTGCATACTCGAACAGTAAGGTTGTGAATTCTAGAAGTTTATTTCTTTCCGTTAGGTCGCGAAACACCACTATTTCGGCAGGCGTATTCTTATACTCTATTCTTGTAGAGTTTAGTTCAAACTGAAACGTTTTTTTGTCTTTTGAAATAATATCCATTTCGTATGGCGCTATCTGCTCTCCGCTCATTTTGTGGGTTAGACTTTTCTCAAGTTTAGCTTTACTTTCGACGGAAAGGAAATTTTGGGTGAAGATGTTGACTCCGACAACATCTTCC
>CAYGJP010000259.1:1116-2213 GCA_964350175.1 uncultured Candidatus Bathyarchaeia archaeon | reverse complement strand
GAAAAGTGCACTTACGTTTAATCGCATTGACCGCCAAAGGAGGCGTAGTGAGTGCGGCTTGACACAGATCCCACATTCTGCGTAGTTCCGGTAGTGAACTGCAAGCGAAAAAAGAACGGCGACAAAGCCACTTACTACAAGGTGGTCCGGTTCAAAGACGGCAAGACACACTACATCTGCTACTTGTCAAAGGAGGATATGGAGAGGATAAAGAATGGTTTTCCCGCTTACAAGGTCCTCTGCGAAAAAGGAATACCCTGTTTGCCTGCAGAGCCAAAGCCCGCTAAGCCCAGGCGTGCTAAAAGTGAGTCTTGGGTTGTTGACTTCAAGGTTGATTGCCAAGTCGAAAAGAGTTACGGTTCTTCCTCGATGAGTCCACATACTTATCAGTTGGCGGTACGCGTATGCGTATTCAAGCGCGGTAGTCGAGCGTACGTTTACTTGAAGCGTCTCTTCGCGGAAGACTGGAGTTATGGCACTGGGTCTTTCATTGTGGAAGAGAATGACCAGCGCCTAAAGTATGTCGGCGCTACCTCAGCGCAGAAGGTCTGGCAGGACCTGCGCGGTTTGACTGACTTTCTGATTGAACACGGCTACAAGAACCCCGCAACCACTTACATTAAGCCCAAAAAGAAGGTTAGGAAGAGGAAGATCCTGAGGCAGAGTTTTGAGAGCCCGGGCGAGTGGGTGCAAAACAAGCTTGAGCAGGGCGATGCGGAACCTGTGCTTGACCGCTACGAGAGTGTGGGCGAGTTTTTGGAGGCTTGTCCAGACGACGAAGAGACCGCCCGCGAAATTTATGGCGAGGAGGAAGTGGACGAGCATTTTGACGAAGGAAAACAATTCTACGATGACGAATAGTGTAGGGTAACAAAAATCTTCATTGCAACAATCATAGAATAACGGTATAAAAACTCGGCGTTAAAAGAGGTTAATAACCACTTGGCTTCTCATAGCAACAAGAAATGATATGATCGCCGCTAAACGATGCACTTAGTGATTCGTTTGGCGACGATCGTGTCATAATAACAAGCGTGATTATGCCTATATAGCCAGACATAACCTTCGGACTTGGTGCATGGTAAGTGGTTCTGGAG
>CAYGJP010000259.1:0-1106 GCA_964350175.1 uncultured Candidatus Bathyarchaeia archaeon | reverse complement strand
ATTATGAAGAGACTCGAAATGAAGCACGATGGTTGCTCCTGACAGCAAGTTAGCATTATTCAGTTTGTGCATCAGACTCTTATAGTTAAAAAGTGAACCCCGTGGCACGATAGCTGCTAAACGCAGCACTTAGTGCATCGTTTTGGGTCGATCGTGTTACAACAAACAGCATGAGTTGTTCCTACATCCAGGGCACAACTCCCAACGTGGCACATAGTGATTCGTTCTTGAGGCTATCTGGGAATATGTTGGTCAGGAATGCGAAAACTGGGATAG
Organism: uncultured Candidatus Bathyarchaeia archaeon; assembly: GCA_964350175.1. GTDB lineage: Archaea > Thermoproteota > Bathyarchaeia > Bathyarchaeales > Bathycorpusculaceae > JADGNF01. The sequence goes on along the minus strand of CAYGJP010000259.1, from coordinate 830 downwards.
ATTGATTGATGTGATAGTGGGATCGAGATTATTCAGTTTGGGCTAAACGATGCACTAAGTGATTCGTTTTGGGCGAACTAGATATCTCTTTGGGGAGTTGGCTGGGATGGTACGTTGAAATGGCATGACATAGTTTGGGCTAAACGAATCACTTAGTGTTTCGTTTTGGGGTTACTGTGCAATGCGGCTTTCGGTTTGGCCGTTGAGGAGTGAGGTGATTGTCTGTTCCAGTTTTTGCAGTCGGCTTTGGAGCTCCAGTTCTCTTTCTGCTGTTCTCTGGTCCATTTCTTCGGCTAGGCGCCTGTCTAATATGAAGCCGCAGAAGCTGCATCGCATTTCGCTTGATGGGTTTGTGTTTTTGCATCTTGGGCATTCGACTAGTTTGGCTATGCCTCCGTTTTTGTCGGGCTCTTTTAATCCGTGCAACTCCAGCATCGCGTCTTCAAGGTCTCTTGCCGAGAAGTGCACGTAGCGTCGGGTCATTTTGCTTCCGTAGGTCCAGCCTGCGAACTGTTCGAGACGAGGCTCAGTGAAGACTTTTGCCATCGCCGTCAATGTCGTGTGCCTATAGAGGTAGGGCCAAACGTCCTTCTTCAAACCCGCTTGGCGCGCGAGCCTCTTGATCAGGAGCCTGAAGTGCTTGTAGCTCAAGCGGCTTCCGTCATAGTTAGTTGCCAGCGAACACCACAGCGGAGCATTTGGGTTGGCTCTTTCTGGGTGCTCCTGCAACCATTCCAACAAGGGCCTGCACGAAACGACCAGTGGTATGCGTTTGATTCCTGTTTTTCCGTTTCCGGTGATTAGGCAGTAGTCGTTCTTGAACTCTACGC
>CAYGJP010000258.1:0-2232 GCA_964350175.1 uncultured Candidatus Bathyarchaeia archaeon | reverse complement strand
ATTTTGCCCTGACCATAAGCGAGTCCGGTGGTTAGACTGCCAAAGTCGCTAAAATCCACGTTTTCAAGAGTGGATTGGTACCTGAAACTTGCTCCAGCGTCCGTGGAGACGCAGAAGTGTGTCCCCATTTGACCATTTTCAAGGTATCCCCTGACAGGCACGATCACATCAGTTGCATTGATTCGAATGATATCCATCGGATCCAATTCAGAACTTTCTGCATCTGGCAGCCCGTCACATGCCACCTGGTTCCACGAACTGCCGCCATCCACTGTACGAAATAGATAAAGTGAGCCAGCCATAGGGCGACTCCCACCAATTAACGCGGTACTGGGGTCGAGTAGCGCAAAAGAACTTTTGATCCCTGAGGATGGTAAGCCATGATCATCGCTTGAAGCAGGATCATGTATGAACACCTCCGTCCAAGTCACGCCGGAATCTTTGGTGGTGTGGATGCTGACATATTGCGATCCTGCACCGACACCCATATCTGCCACGATCATGCCTTCCTGCGCGTTGACAAAAGCCATATTGCCACAGGGGAAGTCAAGTTGTTGAGTCATCCAAGTCATACCGCTGTCGTTGGTAGCATACAAAAGGCCAGGTGATTCAATTTTGGACTGACAAATCCAACCCAGGCTGCTATTGGGGAAGGCAAAGAAGACCGAACCCGCATTATCGGCGCTGTCAAACCCGTCCGGGGTAACGTTTAACCAGTGCTCACCAAAATTTCTGGTGTAATAAAGCTTGTTTTGCTCCAAATTGGAAGCCCAACCGCCACCACCAACAAACATATAGGTCTTGTAGAGTGGTGATAGATACATAGGTGTGTTTGTGGGCAACAGTTCAGGTTCGGCAGGTACTTGCGTCTCTTGTGCCGGTATTTGCACACAACTCGCAAGCAGTAACATGAGAATGACCGACAGAATGGTAAGCTTTCTTTTCATAGTAACTCCAAAGTATATTTGACAATTGTAACGATGCAAAATCTGTGCCGAAACCAACAGCAAGTTATTCGAATCAATACTTCAACACCGTAGAAGCGTTTATTCTGTTTTAATGACCGATTGGCGAAAGATTTTGTTCCAGATTATTAAAAGACCCTCATCAATCCGAATAATTTTCAAAAAAGTAATGAACATGGATGTGAACTAATGAGATAATGTTTCACGTGAAACAAAAAACTGCTAATAAGTTCTAAAATACTGTTTCACGTGAAACAAAACGAGCAGAAAAGTGCATGGTTGGCCAAAGAGCTCAAAAAGAACGGTAGTGACTTATTCTGTGTGGAACTTTTACTTCCAGCAGTGAGGTTTCGAAATTCCCCCGGGCTGTGATTGCAGAACGGCTTGGGAGGGCAGGAAGGCGCGATTACAATCCCTGAGTACTTTACTTCAAGGCAAAAACGAGCCAACGGTCAGTTTGTAATCTGGAAGACGAGGTAGACTATGAGTAGATTGCCAATATCAAGGAGATTTCGATGAACAAAGTTCTTTTCTACGCCATGAATGGAGAAAAGATGTGCTTCCAGCACGTCCTGTTGAATGCTTTGGACCTCGCCGACGCAAGTTGCCAGGTACAGATCATTTTTGAAGGCTCCTCTGTAAAGTTGCCTTCCCAACTGGCCGCTGAAGGTAACAAGCTCTACCAGAAGGCTCTGGAAGCAAACCTGATTGCCGGGATCTGCCTGGCTTGCTCCCGAGCTCTGGGTGTTTACGAAGTAAACGCTGCTCTGGGTTTGCCTTTGTTGGATGACATGAACGGTCATGCTGGCATGCGCAGATATATTGTGGATGGGTGGCAGGTCGTTAGTATATAAGCATCAATCAACAAAAAACATTCAAATTGTGGCAACAATTAGGCGAACCGTATTGCGACTGTTATCCTATCCAAGAATCCCTTTTTGAAGAGTTGTTCCACCAGAAATCTCTTGTTCGTCGATTTATGGAGTGGTTTGAGGTGAGTAGCTCTCGATTAGTCCTTACAAACTCTACAGAGAGAGGGGAGAGGGGGATATTTATGTTAAGAAAGCTTGAAAACAAGCCGAGCGTTTCAACAATTACTGATCTGGAGATTTAAAAGAAAAAATGTCCTCGGCGCGAGTCGAACGCGCAACCGTCTGCTCCGCAAGCAGGTGCTCTATCCATTAAGCTACGAGGACTTTTCTATAAGACTTGCGATTCTAACCCCATTTTGGATTTGGGTCAAGGTCGAATTCAAGCTGGTGTTATT
>CAYGJP010000257.1:0-2299 GCA_964350175.1 uncultured Candidatus Bathyarchaeia archaeon | reverse complement strand
GCGCCTATGAATCCGCCGCCGACGAAAACGCCGTTCTTCGCAATGAAGGTCGGTTCCTCAACTTTCACCATAACCTGATTACTATCACAAGCAAAAACTGTGTTGCTTCCATTGAACATGGCGTTAGCCGCCCAAATTCCAGTGCCATTAGGCTGGAAAGTTGCGCTGAAACTGCCGTTTATCATGGTTCGGCATTCAATTTGGTTTGTCTCCAGCGAACCCATCAGTTGTACTGTCAAAGGAACGCTGCCATCCTGTCCTGTTAACACACCCTGAACAGTTACGTTTTCGCCTAAACGTATGATTTCGGGCACAGCGGTAATGTTCAGCATCCCTGCTTGCTTGACCGTGAAATTTCCTTCCGCAACAAACTCATTCATCAGCACGTCGTTTGCTACAACACGGTACTCTACAACCGTGCCTGCTCTTTGCGTCGGAATAGTCGCGCTGCAATTCCTAGTGGCAATAGTCATCTCAATTGTTCGTGAACTGTTCCATTGGTCTGTTGAATACTTTAAAACCGCCTTAGTTAGGTCCGTGGAATTCGAAACATAAGTTACCTTTGTTGTGTTGCTTGGGTAAATCCTGCCCAGAATTTTTGAGGGAATCAAGCAGGCGTCTCCAAATTGGGTCTTGATTAGGAAATCAACGTTTCCCGAACCTGCTTCTCCAATTAAAACTAAATGGTACAAAGTTTTTCCAGCGGAGGTAGTTGAGTAGTTAATTAGCATGTCTTGGCCTCGGGATTCGCAACTTGCGTAAGCTATTCCTCGGTATTTTTCGCTGTCAAGGCTGTAGCCGCCAACTTTGCCTGTAACGTTTCCGTAGAGTCCAGGTTCCCATGGCAACGGCGTGTCGTTAACTGTTAGTGATTGGGCGTTGCTCATCACGTAAAGCCTCGCTTCGTACATGTCTAGTGTGGGTGGAACCTGAAGCCATATTTCCATGTTGGGTTTGTCAGTTACGAACTCGTAAGCCCAACTTGTGCTTAACGATGATAAATTATCGTTGCTTTTTCCTTCGATACGCTGCGTGTACCAGCGGTCACACTCGATGTTTTCCATAACCATGAACGTTGCCTGTTGCGTATCGTTGCTCTGTCGGGCATCATTCACTATCACAAACGTGTAGTTACCCGATGTTTCAGGCACAAAAAAAGTATCCCCTAACCTTGTGCCCAAATGCTCAGGAATCCCTGCTGCTGCAGTGTGTTCACTTTCCAAGATGCCTCTGGGGTTGTAAACGTAAATGTCATAATCCGTCTTTGGCGCTGAGCCGTTATTTACCCATTCGCCGTAACAGTAAACGTGGTAGCTGTGGTTAGCCCGTAGCGGTTGAACGATGCTCCAGTTGCGTCCAATGCCGATTTGTGACTCGTTAAAATAAACTGGGAACATGGGTTTTGCGACGCTAGTCCAGTTGCCCCTCTCCGAGTTAACGTACGTTTGAACAAACTGCCCGTATTCTGAACGCTCCGTAGCTGCCTCCGCCTTGACACTAGCAAAAGGAGAGAAAACCAGCGTCAAAGCGAAGGCTAACACTAACAGAGCCAGCGCACATTTTGTAGAGTTGGCGCATTTCGGATTCATCACTGAACAGTCTCGACTCTTTTTTTGTCTGTGCTTAAGAATATCTCTTATGAAGAGAGACTCTGAATTCAGACTCCATTTTAGAAGCTGCATTGGGCTTGCGCTACCAAAAACGGTAAAACCTACCTCCGCCAAGTACATAAGCCAAGGAACCTGCGATGCCGCCGACCCAGCACACGATAATATTTGGCAACAGCCAACAAATGCCCGAGCTTGCCGACTCAAGTGTCCATTTAATGGTGACTTCGCCCCCGTACCCTATGGTTCAGATGTGGGACAACCTTTTCGTCGATGCAGACCAGAAAATCGCCCAGCTATGGCAGCAACTTGTCGCCGACTGCAAAGAAGAAACCGTTACGCAACTCTACGAGGAGATGCATCTGAACCTCGCCAAAGTTTGGCGCGAAACCTACCGCGTGCTCGTTGACGGCGGAATAGCCTGCATAAACATCGGTGACGCCACGCGCAGAGTAAATGGAAAATTTCGTCTCTTCCCCAACCACTCTAAAATAATCGAACACTGCGAAAAAATCGGCTTCACCACCCTGCCCTACATTTTATGGAAGAAACCCACCACCAAGCCCAAGTACAAAGGAAAAGGCGCTTTTCTCGGCTCAGGTTTCCTGCCGCCCAACGCCTACGTCACCTTAGACTGCGAATTCATCCTGATTTTCAGAAAAGGAAAACTTAGACATTTCCCGCCCAAAGAC
>CAYGJP010000256.1:0-2312 GCA_964350175.1 uncultured Candidatus Bathyarchaeia archaeon | reverse complement strand
ATTTTATCCGCGATGAACAACGCTTTGTTGTGCCCGAATGCTTCAGGAATGTTTGCGGGCGACATGGCGATGAGCAGGTTCATGGTCAGGTTCTGGAGCTTGTTTGGAACCGTTTTATCCCTGAACAGCAACGTTTCCACAGGTTCCTCTGTGCCATCGCTCATCGCGTTAATGAAAACGACGGTGTTCTGGGATTTGCGGTCAAACTCTGGATAAGCCAAACGGTCAATCAACAACACATTACTCCGCAGCAGCGGGTCCGACTTGGCTTGGCTAAGCTGCACGTACGTCTTCAAAAACGCTTTCTCGAGGCTGATTTTGTTTTTTATTATGCCTGAAACGTAGCCTTTGCCTCGTTCCCCGTCAGGCAGCATTGTCCGAAAAGCGCTGTCGTACTCTATGAGGCTCCAAGGCGGCTGCACTTTGTCGGTGTTGAAAACGCTTGCGCTCTGCAGTATCATGCGGTCGGTGTTTGGCAGCTCCGCCAGCGCTTCCAGTTTCATCTGCGTTTTCAGGTAGCCTTCCCTGTGCATAATCGGAACTAGTTGGCGTTTGAAGTCCCGTGCCGCCGTGTCCTTGGTTATGCCTATTAGCAGGATGCGTTTTTTCCAGCACTCCTCTATCAGCATCTGCAAAGTAAACAACGTGAGAAAGCTGATGTCCAACGTGGTTAGCCAGTGCTCTTTGCCGTTCTTGGTTATCTTCATGGAGCTTGCGGTTTCAGCGCCCTGCGTTTTACTGAAGAAAAGTTTGTCACCTAACTCCAGCGTGAGTTTGCGGATGCGCTCCCACGTTGCAGCGTAACGCGGATTCAAAGCGTAGGCGCCGTTTTCTTGCTTGAGAACCTGCCTTTCCACAAGTCTTCCAAGTGCGCGTTGTACCCGTTGTGTCCGTTTCTCATCTGCTATGTTGAACTCTTGGAGAATTTGTTGGATGGTTAGTGCTTTTTTCTGCGTAAGCAGCGTAACTATAGCTGTGTGCAGGTAATCTGCCCGTGGCGGTGGCAACCCCAACCCCATGTTGCCTATGTGCTGCCTTGCAAAGGTAAGGTCGATTTTGTCGATGGGTACGCCGTCAACTTCGCAGCCCAGAATCGTGCTTTTCGCATGCCAAAACGTCGTCTTCCTAGTCTCGTACAGCAGGCTAGCGCGTTCCGTGCTCAAACTGCGGTCCATAAGAAGAACACGTATGTTTTGTTCTGGGTCTGTGGCGAGTTTAAGCGCTAAGAAGTACTCGCTAAACGTCATAATCGCGTTGGCTATGAGGCTGTTGTTGGCTATTTCCTCGTCCGTTGCGGGCTTGGCTGGGTTGATTTCGTTGGGTTGCTCCTGCGCCGCAAACGTGTGGTCTACGTCGAGGATTTCGTTGACGTAGATGGGGACGACGCTGCTTATGCCCATGTTCTGCTGAATCGTTTTCAAATCATACTTGACTTTGGGTTGGGCGTCTGGCGAAAACGTGACTGTGCCTGTTGACGCGTATGCGCCGCCGAAGAATATTACCATGTCAAACAGTGGACGCGAGTACAATGTGCCGTCTAAGCCTGCAAACCGCACCGCGTCTGTGCCGAAGAATTCCTTGGCGGTTTCCCACGCCTGACGCTTGTTGAAGTCTGTAACTATGAGGTTTTCGAGTAAGTCATCGTAGAGGTTTTTGAGTGCGCCAAACCGCTGCTCGTAATCAGCGACTTGTTTGCTGGCGCCCTGCCGCAGCGTGTCACATGTGCGTTTCACTGTGTTGCTAAGTTTGGGCGCCGACACCTGTTCTTTCACCTTGCACTTCACTGTTTCTTTCTACAGCATAAAAAGGATTGTTGACACGTACACGCCTAAAATCCCGTTTACTCCGCATCTGGTGGGCAGGTTAGTTTCGGCAGGAAATGTAAATCTGGTGAAAAACCGTTGCATTCAAAATTGCCCTTCTTTTCGGGAGCTATAAATATGGCGAAAACGCATCTTTAATTGAGTATAATGAAGAGTTTTAGTCAACACAAAAAGCCAATAGTTGCCCTTCTTCTTGTGGGAGTCTTAGCGGTGAGTGTTTTTGCCGTTTACTGGGCATCCACTTTGCCTAAACCTTTGCTTCCCAGTGAGATTCAGGAGTATCAAGGAGAGAACCTGTCGGCGATTAACGATTTTAGGGAAAACTCCATCCACGGACCACAGTACATCAACAAAACAAGCTACAGGCTAAACGTCACAGGGCTAGTTGATAACCCCAAAGTGTACACGTACGACCAAGTTGTGAACCGCCAAAAATACGAAAAAGTAGTCACCTTGCACTGTGTGGAAGGTTGGAGTGTGAAGATTCTC
>CAYGJP010000255.1:0-2350 GCA_964350175.1 uncultured Candidatus Bathyarchaeia archaeon | reverse complement strand
AGAAGTTATGGAAAACGCGAAAGAAGCCATTGACCTCTACGTGGAAACCTTAACAGACAGCGAAAAGAAAGATCTCCTAAAACAAAAAGTCGTGGGCATCCAAAAAGTGAAAGCACTTGCCTAAAATCCCGCCGACCGACCCAAATAAACTAATTAAAATCTTGGAGAAAGAAGGTTTCAAAGTTATTCGCCAGAAAGGCTCACACGTTATTTTGATAAACGATAAGAAAACCCGAATAATGGTGCCTATGCATTCTGGGAAAGACATCAAACCTGGGCTGTCCAGGGCTATACTTAGGGAAGCTGGAATAAGCAGAGAACGATTCCTTAAACTTTTAAAGGAAAAATAACGCACTGGGAAACCGGCGAAGCAACCCAAATCATAGATGGCAGAAGAATCTGCAACCCCGAAACGTTCAGAGAAAAACTAAAGTTCAACGCCATAGGACTCGGAACTTGATTAAACCTTCCCTTATCTTCATATTCCGCTTTTATTGTTTCTCGTTTTGCTAACCTTATCAATCATTAATGGTGCTCCTGAAGTTTATTCTCTCTTACACAGAAGATTTAAGTTAATACTGGACCTTATTACAAGAATATGGTAATTGCAATCGAAGAATTACCCAGGGCACTGCGGCGAAAGGGTTTAGAAGAGCAACTGGCTAAGATTTGCAAAAAACATGACATAGTCTTCATGGCGGTATTCGGGTCTTTTGTTAGAGAGGAACAAACCCAGAAAAGCGACGTCGATATAGCAATAGAGTTCGAAAAAACCAAAAAGAAAAGCCTCATAGATTTGCTTCATGTCGAAAATGCGTTGAGCAAAATATTCAACAGAAAGGTAGACCTCGGCATTTTCAGCAGTTTAAGCCCTTATGTAATAGATGACGTAAAAAAAGAGATGCACATCATTTATGAAAAAAGATAAGGTTTATCTGCAACATATTTTGGATGCAATTGCTGATGCAGAGAAGTTCATGGAAGGCGTAACTCAAAACGAATTTTTAAAGAATAAAGAAAAACAGTACGCTGTTCTAAGAGCACTCGAAATAATTGGTGAAGCATCAAAAAACTTGAGCCCAGATCTAAAGGCGAAGAACCGAGAAGTTCAATGGAAAGATGTTGCTGGGATGAGAGATAAATTGATCCATGCCTATTTCGGTGTAAACCTAAACTTAGTTTGGGAGACCACCAAAAAGAACTTGCCTGAACTCAAACAACAAATCGCCAACATATTGAAAACTTAACCCTCACTGGGAGGCAAAGCTACACATCACCTTCCAGAGGTTTCATACTAACCATTGCCCAACACAAAAAACACCAAATTACAAAACACAACACCAAAAACATGAAGCAACCCCACCTCATAGACGGCAGTAGAATCTACAACCCAGAAACGTTCAGCAAAAAAATGAAGTTCATGGCCATAGGACTTGGTTCACCCACAACCCACAACGAAACCGTCTTATTCTTGAGGTCTTAATTTGCAAAAAGGACTCTGAAATGTCAGGAAAAAATTTTTGCGTATGTGTCGCTGGCGTTTGCGTCAAAGACGAAAAGATTCTGCTTCTGAAGCGTAACGTGGAACCCTTCAAGGGCTACTGGCACGTCGTGGGCGGGCACGTGGAAGAAAACGAGACACTCAAAGAAGCTTTGAAGAGGGAGTTCAAGGAAGAAACAAACCTGGACGTAAAAGTTGGGAAAATAGTTGGGGGGCGCATGGAGGAAACCTTTGACAGAACCAAGTTAGTGGTGGTTTTCGAGGTGGCTTCTGCAGAGGGAGAAATCAAGCTTAACTCGGAGAATAAGGAGTACGGCTGGTTTAGTCAGGTTCCGCTCAACTCAATCTACGACTACTCCAAATACTTGAGAAAAACCGTGTAAGCCATAATAGCAAAACGAAAAGAAGTAGTCGGCGCAAGAGTCCCTGTGACTACTACTTCCTAAAGAGTTCATTTTTGTGCACTCAGCATAAAGAAATAGGTTCCAGCTTACGGCTAGAAGAAAGACTTGCTGTTCCCTGAGAAAAACTGTTTGCAAATTAGCTCAATTTTTCATATGCTTTTTTCCTTGCTTCTGCATGTGTAACGTAGATCGCTTTTTCGGTATTGTCAACGTAAAATACTATTCTGTATTTGCCTGCTCTTACCCTAAACGTTCTTTCCAAGCCTCTGATTTTTTCTGTATCCATTTCCCTTAGGCTTAGTGGATAGTCTTCCAGTTTTGTCATTTGGTTGATTATTGCAGCTCTAAGGGCCCCATTTTTGAGGCTGCTTAAGAATTTTTAAACTCTCCGATGATCCACAACTTTGTATTTAGGGGGCACTCTTGAGTTCCTCGAGTGTAATGC
>CAYGJP010000254.1:0-2359 GCA_964350175.1 uncultured Candidatus Bathyarchaeia archaeon | reverse complement strand
CTAGCAGCATGCGTTCTTCGACTTTTTTGCTTAAAACCACGGGCTCAAGCTTCTTCGCCAACTCTAAAGCCGAAGCCAAGTTGCTGCTGCGTTCCGCGTAAATCTCAAAGAGCACGGCGTCTTTTGCCACGGCTTCGCCTAACTTTGCTTTAAGCACTATCCCGGCGCCTTTCTCTTTAGGTGCGCCCGCTGCTCTTGCCACCTGTACGATGCCGTCCGTTTTAATCCACAGCACGCGCCCTTTCTGGGCTGCTCGAACTTCCGCTTTCTCGGGTCCAATGGAGATGTCCTCGGGCTTTACATTGGGGTTCCCACCTTGCGCCTCGATAATCTCGCGGAGTTTGCACTCAGCCTTACCAGACCGCAGAATCTCTTTAGCCTTCTGCCTGCCGTCTTTTACTCCGACCATCTCGAAAAGCATGCCTGCCAAGCTTACAGCTTTATCATGCACATCCGCGGGACCTTCACCCATCAAAGTGCTTAATGCTTCGCGTGCCTCCAGCGCTGGTCCAATGCCGCAGCCCAGTGGTTGGTCTCCGAAAGTTAGCGCGCACTGCACGTTTATTCCTAAATGTTCGCCTAAATGCACGAAATCCGAAGCCAAAGTGTACGCCTCGGTGGGAGTCTTAATTTTTGCGCCGCTGCCCGTGGGAATGTCAATAACTAAGTGTGTTGCGCCTATGGCTTTCTTCTTGCTCATAATCGAAGGCAAAAGCAGCGGGTCAATTCCCAACGGATATTCAACGCGGATGAAGAGGTCGTCTGCAGGAGCCAAATCTAAAGCACCACCCCAGACTAGGCATCCGTTCGTCTTTTTCACCACTTCCTGAATCTCGTCAAGTGCCAAATTGACTGGGCAGAGGGTTTCCACGCGATCCGCCGTTCCCGCAGGCGAAGTAATCGCCCTTGAAGAAGTCTTTGGTATGGTGTAGCCTGCAGCCGCCACGATGGGCACCACGATAATTGAGGTTTTATCGCCTGGAATGCCGCCTATACTGTGCTTGTCCAAAATCGGCGCTTTCCCAAACTTGAGGCTTTTTCCAGTCTCCACCATGGCGCGGGACATGGCTTCGGTTTCGCTCATGCTTAAACCGTAAATCTTCAACGCTGTTAAGAAGCCAGAAATCTCAATGTCGCTCAGATGCTGCTCCACCACGTCTTTGACTATGTTAGTTAACTCGGGTGCGCGTAGGCGTTCCCCACGCAACTTAGCCCGTACATGACCAAGAGACTCAGGCATAGGTGCCAACTGCACTTCAACGGTTTCGCCGCCGGTGACGCCTAAGGCTTGTGAGATTTCAGAGTAAAGCCAAACGCGATCAGGCGAAAAATCGGCTGCCACGTTAGCTAAAGCAATAATTTCCTTGTCGCCATACGACAATTTTATTCTGTCCGAAGAATGCACGCCCAACAGTCCCGCGGTTTCATCGTCTATGATGGCTATTCGTTTGCCGCCTGCAGTGATGTTTAAGACGCCGACAACAAGCTTCATGCAACGTCACACTCCTTTTAGATTGATAAGGATATAGTAGTTAAAGATTTTAAGGGAAACCCACTCACTTAAGCAGTGAAGAGGAGACAGTTTTGAAGTACATAGACTTCGTGGATTTAAACTACAAGCCCCAACCCTCAGACCTTATCTGCACGTTTACACTTGAATCAGAAGAGCTTAACCTGAAAGAAGCAGCAGGCGGTATAGCCGCGGAAAGCAGCGTTGGCACATGGACTGAACTCACCACCGCCAAACCCTACGTGGAGCAACTGGCTGCACGAGTTTTCAGCTTGGAAGGCAACACCGCAAAAATAGCCTACCCAATCGAGCTTTTTGAGTTGGGCAACATGCCAAACATACTAAGCAGCGTCGCAGGAAACGTCTTTGGACTCAAAGCCCTCTCAAATCTGCGACTCAAAGACATCACCTTCCCCGAAGCAATCGTCAAAAGCTTCAAGGGTCCAAGATTTGGCATCTCGGGCATCCGCAAACTCCTAAACGTTCCCGAACGCCCACTGGTGGGAACCATAATTAAACCCAAACTGGGTCTCAAAACCGCAGACCACGCACACGTAGCCTACGAAGCATGGGCAGGTGGCTGCGACGTAGTCAAAGACGATGAGAACCTGAGCAGCCAAGAGTTCAACCCGTTTGAAGACCGCATCGTGGAAACTTTGGAAGCCAGAGACCAAGCCGAAGCCGAAACGGGCGAAAAGAAAGTTTACATGGCAAACGTCACCGCCGAGACTGACACCATGATTAAGCGTGCCGAGTTTGTGCAGGAGCAAGGCGGCGAATACGTCATGGTGGACATCTTGACCTGCGGCTGGTCCGCCCAACTTTTCGCGGCAAAGCACCATTCCGGTC
>CAYGJP010000253.1:0-2387 GCA_964350175.1 uncultured Candidatus Bathyarchaeia archaeon | reverse complement strand
TTTCTCTCTTGAGGGGAAATATCCATGTGAGTGTTGGCAATTAAGATGACTTTCTCTTGTTTTCGGTAGTTTTGTACAAACCTGCCTAATTGAGCTACTTTTGACGAGTCTGCACCAACGCAACCCTTAATTCCAGTTATTTCAAATGCCACTCCTCTATTAAGCAAATCCGCAGGGTAACCTTTTTCCGCTCTGTTAGTTTTAATTCCTAAGTCGTCTAGCGTTTTTTGAACAATAATTTCAAGTCCCTCTCCAGTTTCCGTTAGAAGGTCGCGATATGAATCCCATTTCTGAATTTGTTGCTGAAGCTGCGTGATTTCTTCCTTAATCTGCTCAATGCCTTTAATTCTGAAATCAATTTCGCGTTCCAGTTCTTTTTCTTTGGGAACTTCGATTAACTTTCTCCATGGCTGGATGAGTTTGTGCTCATGTCCTATTATGATATCTATAATTTTCTCTACAGCTTGAAATATGTACGATTCTTTTGTAGGCGGCAATAAATGAACAACACCGATTTTTTCGTCATTTAGTAGTTTTTTCCTATCGCCAACTTGTATTAGGCTGCCCGCAATTGTTTTTTCCGACTTATTAACAGCGATGGGAATAATGGCGTTTAGGGGACTACGACCAAACGCGGGAATTTTTTTCGTTGAGAAACTTATTTCAAAATTCCATTCGTGAATAAGTTCAAAATAGTTTTTGAACCTGCTATTGCGTAAGAAAACATGGCTGCCTGACTTCTTAGAGTCGAAACTAATGTTTGCAGGCAACCAATCATAATTAGTTGGAAAAACATAATCTGGGTTAACGGTTCTAGCTACACTAACACATCCTCCAGTACGTCTGGGCGGAGGCGAAGGATACATAATCTTATTTATAATGCAAAAGACTTCGCGACCAGTGTCAATAAGAGTATTTATTGATTCCCTCATTTCTCTTATTTTGTTTTGAATCTGGTCATAGTTTTTTTGGCTCAATGATTGCATGTTTATGATGACGGAATCATATTCCTCTATATTGGGAAAATTTTCAAGCCAATTTAAACACTCAGCCCTATAATGCTCTTTTGAACCTATCACCAAGATTCTGTTATTTTGCATAATTTGAATTATATTATTGGTACTTTTCTTAAGTCTTCCGTATCCTAATATGTAGCAGTGTTTTTTCCTGCTTGTACCCAGTTGAAGTGTTTGTCTTTCTTAGGTTACTGTTGTTTGTTGTTTTTTGTGTTTGTTGTTATCCATTTTGTTAGGGTTATTTTGTTGGTGTTGGTGGTGTTTTTCTGCGTGTATTATGCTTCTTGCTGTTTCAAGCACAAATAGACCCTACGGTAAAAGGAAACCTCAAAAAATGAAAAGAAGAAAAAGATGGTTTACTGTTTCTTGAATAACTCGGGGTTTTCGCGCATAACCTTTGGGTATGTATGCGCAGGCTGGGTCTGGCTCGAACAAGTTGCCCGTCTAATATTAGGCTAAAACTCCAATCTATTTTGCAGGAGTGACCCTTAAGCTGTCCTTCTTCACAATTACGACACAATTTTCCATCCTGATATTGGTGGCCAGCACTTGCTGGATTCTTTTGGCTATTTGCTGTGGTGATTGTGGAACAAACCTGAGCAGTATCAAACCCTTAGTTTTCCTCTTCTCTTTGAATGTTAGCTGCCCAAAGTCCCTGTCAAAAGTAACTACCATTCTGCCTTTTTCGTTAGCTAAATCTAAAACTTCTCTGTCACTAATTCCAGACGCAAATACGGAGACCAAAACAATGTCTACGCCTTGCTTCTTGAGCAAATCCAGTTTCTTTAGGAATATTTTCGTCAGCTATGAATTGCTTCAAGGCAGCGGGTAAACCTTCTCTTCCCTCAAAATCTCTGTGGCGTACTTCAAAACCGCGGTTACATCTGCCTTCTTGAGTTGGGGATAATTCTTGAGGATTTTTTCAGTTGTCCAGCCGTTAGCAAGCAAGTCAAGGATGAATTCAACAGCTATTCGTGTGCCTTTTATGACTGGTTTCCCCGCTAAGACCTCGGAGTCCACTGAAATTCTTTCTCTCCACGCTTCAGCCATCAATTTCCCCTACTACCTGTATGCAGAATACCCGATATAAACGTGCAGCGGAAAACGCCTTTTCTAGACGGTAACCTAAAACCTTTGAAGAATAAAAGAAAGAAGAAGGGATATGTTTATTGTTTTTTGAATAGTTCGGGGTTTTCGCGCATGACTTTGGGGATGTATCCGCAGGCTGGGTCGGACTCAAACAGGTCGCCTGTGTAGTATTCTGCGCGTGTTCTGCAGCCGCCGCAGATTTCTCGGTACTCGCACAATCCGCATCTGCCTTTGATGTTGTTTTTGTCGCGTAGTTTCAGGTGCAGTTCGCTGCGCTGCAGG
>CAYGJP010000252.1:0-2428 GCA_964350175.1 uncultured Candidatus Bathyarchaeia archaeon | reverse complement strand
GGGTGCTTATAAAAGTGGTAGTGTCTAATCGAACGTGAATGCGGAGGGGCAGATTTGGTTGAGTACGCAGGCGCTGCATTGGGGTTTTTTTGCGTTGCAGACGCGTCTGCCGTGGAAAACCAGCAGGTCAGCTAGGCGCATCCAGTTTTCCTTGGGCACGAGGTTCATGAGGTCTTTTTCGATTTTTTCTGGGTCCTCGTTCTCGGTTAACCCCAGCCTCTGCGACAACCTGCGAACATGAGTGTCAACCGCGACTCCAACCACAATACCGTATGCACCGTACAGGACTATGTTGGCGGTTTTCCTAGCCACGCCTGATAACTCGATGAGTTCTTCCATTGTTTGTGGGACTTGGCTGTGGTGCTTTTCGACGAGGAGTTTGCAGCAGTTTTGTATGTTTTTGGCTTTGTTGTGGTAGAAGCCTGTGGATTTTATGTCCTTTTCCAGTTCGGTTAAGTCGGTGTTGGCGTAGTCTTCGGGTTTGGTGTATTTTTTGAAGAGTGTTTGGGTGACTATGTTGACGCGTTCATCCGTGCATTGGGCTGAAAGAATGGTGGCGACCAGCAGTTCCAGAGGGTTGGAGAAGTTGAGGGCGATTTTGGCGTCTGGGTGTTCTTTTTGGAGGAGTTGACTTATTTTTGCTGCGCGTTCTTTTGGTTCAAGGTGGATTTGGGGGTTCTTCAAAACTGGCACCTCTTGTTTAGGTTGGTTGCTTTTTAGGTGGTATGGGGTTTGCGTGTATTTTAAGCTGTACACGGGTAGTTTCCTTTAAAGACTATTCCCGTTTTGATGAATGCGTAGTAATGTGTGGAATTAGCGGATGTTCTTTTATGTTTTCTTAAAAGTTATGAACAAATCTCAACTGCCTTTATATTATTCTGGACATATGTATGAAATAAAAACAAAGGTGGTTGGTAAAATGACTGATGAACTAAAAATGAAATTTGAAGAATACGCGGAGAAAACAGACGCTTGGTGGATTGAATCAGCCCTGCTTGACTACTAAAATCGGGTCTTGCTGGTGCTGTTTCCCCTTGTGTCGTGGAGTTGTCCTGCGTGGGCACTCAACTCTCCCACCTGTTTTCGGTAAATTGTGTGCGCCTGTTTTTCCTCGTTTTGGTTGTTGTCCAAAAAACTTTTACCCCCAGCCGGCTTTAACATGATGTGTGAGGTGACATCCAAATGGTTTTGAAGCTTAAAGTCGACGGTAAAGAAATTCCCCTCAACGACTTTGTTGAAAAAATGCTGCGCGGCACAGTAGTTGGCGCCGTGACTTCTCTGAAGGGCATAAAAGCAGAGTGGAAAAAAATCGAAATCGACATCTCAAACTAAAGGGGGAAGTGGCTAACCGAAAAAGTCCACTTTCGTTTTTATCTCTGCGAACAGTTCCTTTTTCGCTTTGCAGATGGGGCAAACGTATGGTGGGTCGTCTCTGAAGACAACGTATCCGCATTGTTTGCAGTACCACATTTTCTTCTTTCCCACGGTAACTTCTACCAATTCTTCTTTTTCCTCCGCGGCTGGTGGTTTTGTTTCTGCAGGTGTGCTTGCGGCTTGGTAGGCGCGCATCTGTTTTTCTAGGGGTCTGCGTTCTGGAACTGGGTTTAGTTCGGTTTTGTGTTCGTAAACGTCTTTTCTGACGTAGAGTCCACAGTAGCATGCGCCGAATTCCACGACGTCGGGGTCGCGGTAGTCGCAGGGGCACATGATGTCTCTGTCGTAATCAAAATTTCCTGATGCCAGCCTGCATGGGCAAGAGGGGTAACTGTAGCGTTCTTCGTTTCGCTGTAAGCCTTCAAGGAGACCTTGGAGGAAGTCGGGGTCAGGGTTGAGGAAGTACCCGAAGGTTTTTGCGTCGGCTTCGGCTCTTCGCTTTACCTCTTCTAGGGTTGTCAAAGGTCCAGCGCCTCCTTTAAGAGGTCTTTGCGTAAGCCTGTGATGACTTTTTTGCCGTCTACGATGACGGAGGGGTAGCTGAGTGGTCCGCCTTTGTCTTGTATTTCTCTGCGGATTTTGTTTTTGTCTTCTTCACTGCAGAGGTCAACGTCCACGTATTCGTATTCGACGTCGTTGTCTTTTAGGAACTGCTTGGTCATTTTGCACCAAACACATGTGCTGAGGGCGTATAAAACGACTTTGTGTTTGGTGTTTTTGCCTGCAACCTTAGAAATATCCATAACTTTCACTATGTAACCTGTTGGTTGTGGCGTAATATAACTTTTTAGTTGTTTTGTAAATTGGGACTTTTTGGGTACGGTTTGCACTTTTTTGTTGCTGTTAGTTGCGCTTTGGTTGTTTGTTTTTTTGATTAGTTGTTGTTGATGGGTGGTTCTTAGTTACATCAACTTCTTGGGCTTTGTGTTGTTTGCTGAAATTTGTTAGCTGGCTTGTTTTGGGTTGCGTTCTGGTTGTGCAAGTTGCCACAAGC
>CAYGJP010000251.1:0-2483 GCA_964350175.1 uncultured Candidatus Bathyarchaeia archaeon | reverse complement strand
GCATCGAAAGCCCAGCTTCAACCGCTTTAATGCCAAGCTTAGATAAAACACCAGCAAGGCGCTCATTGATGGCTTCGCCTTTGCGGACAACCAACGTGTCCTTGGCAACCCAGACGCTACCAGACTCAATACGAGTTGGCAAACCAACACCGTTGAGTTGGCTGATTATGGGACCTGGAGGTTGCCCAGTGTTTCCTTGAGGAACAACCACATCCATAGCTGCTATGTCGCCTGACTTTGCAGTGGTTTTGACTTTGCCGCGTTCCAGCATAAGTGCAAGCTTGAACGGATTAATGTCGGTGAAAAGCAGAACATTGGAACCTTCCAAGAAAGGCTCAAGCTTCTTGAGGTCTGCGTCACCTAAATCGTCGATGGCAATTTTCATCAACGTATTCTTCAGTACACGCAGGTAAACTTTGCCAACTAAGCTTTTCTTGAGTTCTTGGAGCTGCGGTGCACGTACCTTCTTCAAGCTAGCAATGCCTATTGATTTGTACTCTTTAAGCAGCGTTTTAATCTCTTCAACTTCACTAGATTTTTCTTCCAACATTACTTGAGATGGCATCGCATTTTCCTCTTTAGTTAAGGTTTAATCTTTACAGGTTCGCCCATCGAAGTTTTTATGAAAACTTCATCGATGTTTTTGAGTCCACGCTTAAGTTTACCGTCTAATACGCGGAGCACGGTTTGGATGTTTTCAACCAATTCTTCATCGGTTTGGTTCTCTGTTCCGATGGAGCATTGGATAAGCGGCTGGTTGCGCATACGCACAACAATCGTCTTGCGGTTCCGCTCGATGATTGCGGCTATGTCAGCGGTTGGTGGAACAGGGATAGGCATTTTTCCTCTTGGACCCAAAACAGGACCAAGAATCTTTCCTACAAGCGACATCAACGGAACTTCAGAGACGAACACATCATAAGCGCTAGCGATCTTGCGCAGGTCCTTCTTTTTGCCTGCTAAAGCGTCAAGGTCAGCACGTTCAATCACGTTGTCGGCGTTTGCCCTCTTTGCTTTCAGGGCGAACTCGCCCGAAGCGATAACGCACACCTTATTCAGCTTCGCTGGTGCACGTGGAAGCTCAACAACCTCTTGAATTTTACCTTCAGGAGCCTTCATGTCAATTTCTTTAATGTTCAGAATCAAATCTACCGTCTGGTTAAACTTCTTCTTCCCAGACTTCTCTTTCGCCGCTTTTACCGCTTCTAACAGGGTTTTCTTGTCTAAGGGCATTTTAAAGCCTCGTGTCATTCAGGATTAGATTGCGATTATAAAAATATTCGCCTAACAATCACTCATTGAACATGGCGTCATGGGTGCCGGCGTCTATTTCTTTTTGGACTTCGCGGGGGTCTTTGCCTTCGATGGTTACGCCCACGCTTACGCAGGTGCCCATCATTTCTTTGGCTGCGCCTTTGAGGGTTTTTGCTAGTAGTTCGGGTCGTTTGATTTTGGCTATGCGTACGATTTGTTCTACTGAGAGGTCGCCGATTTTTGCGGTGTTGGGTGTTCCTGAGCCTTTTTCGACTTTGAGTTCGGCAACGAGGAGTGCGGATGCTGTTGGGGTGCCTACGGTTACTTCGAAGGTTTTGTCTTCTGAGTTAACGGAAATCTTTACGGGAACTTTCATGCCAGCGTAGTCTTTGGTGAGTTCGTTGATTTTGGTTACAACTGCCATGATGTTTATGCCTAGGGGGCCAAGTGCTGGACCTAGTGGTGGTCCGGCGGTTGCTTGTCCACCGGCAACGAGCAATTCTACATTTTTCATTTCAACCATTATTTGTCACTTCATGTTTTTGCTTTTTCAACCAGTTTTACGTAATCTGAGTGAACTGTGATGGGCAAAGTGAAGGTTGCTTCCAGCAACTCTAAGGTTACTTCGCCTTTGGATTTGTCTATGCGGGTGATTTTTGCGCGCATGCCTTTGAATGGTCCGCCAGTGATTTCGACGACGTCGTCTTCGCCGAGGTCTTCGATGACTGGTTTGCGGACTATGTAGCGTTCAATCTCGTTGAAGCTGACTAAGCCGGGTATTCGGGAGCGTACGTGTCGTACGCCGGCTATGGCTTCTTCGACGAGGTGTGGTCCGTCTGCTTCTATGAACACGTATCCTTTCAACGTGTCTGGGACGAGGAGGGATTTTATGGGGATTTTTTCCATTTCAACTTTTGCGGCTATAAGCCGTGCTACGTTACGTTCTTGGCCTGTTGTTGTTTTGACGGCGAAAATTTTGGCTTGAAATTGTTCTTCTTTTTTTTCCATCCCGTTTTCCTTCTATGCACTTGTGATGGCGGAAGATATCAGTTTGATGACGAAGCCTATGAGCCCAATGGCGCCTATGCCTAGCAGAGATATTTTCATGGATAGCCAGAGTTCGTCTTTATCTGGTTTCTGTGCTAGTTTTAGGGTTCTTGCTGCCTGCGATAACCATGAACGTATTCCCATATTGACCGCACACACAAGAGTTCAGTTAGGTATAATAA
>CAYGJP010000250.1:0-2532 GCA_964350175.1 uncultured Candidatus Bathyarchaeia archaeon | reverse complement strand
GTGTACTTATTTGGTTTGTTTGTTGATGGTTTTCTCTGGGGACGGTCTCTAGATGGGTCTCGGCGTTGGCTAAGCTTCTTAAGGTTAAGTGGCTAAAGATTGCTGTTTGTGGGTTGTTGGCTTTGACTGGGTTGACGTTTTTTGGTGGTGTGGATGAGATTGGCGGCAACAAGATTCTTTTGGAAGATAAAGGAACTAAGGTGCTGCTGGATTTTGGTCAGAGTTTTTCTTTTGGCGCTGGTTTCTTTGCTGGTTGGCTTCAGCCCCGTGGCGTTAATGGTTTAGGTGATTATTTCCAGTTTGATTTGTTGCCCAGAATCAAGGGGTTGTACTCTAAGGAGCAGTTGGCGTCGACGGATCTTGCTTATGTGGAGCCGGAGATTAGTGCTGTTTTTGTTTCTCACGCTCATTTTGACCATATCAATCATTTGCAGTTTTTGGATCCCGCCATTCCGGTGTTCATGGGTTTTGGGACTAAGCTGTTTATGGAGTCGATGGAGGAGACCAGCAGCTTCTGCAACTATGGAGAGCACTGCTGTAACAGGTTCCGTACAGGTGACAAAGTCAAGGTTGATGGCTTAGTGGTTGAGCCTGTGGCGGTGGATCATTCGATTCCGGCTGCGTACGGCTTCATCATCCACACCAGTTCTGGGCCAGTCGTGTACACTGGAGATCTGCGAAGGCATGGTCCCAGAAAAGACCTCACGGAAAACTTCATCGAGAAAGCCAAAGCCGCAAAGCCCATTGCGTTGATCACTGAAGGCACCAGAATGGCGCAGACTGAGAACCTCCAGAACTATTCTGAGCCCCAGGTGAGAAAGATAGCTAACGACGTAGTCGCCTCAACCGACAAAGCCGTTTTTGCCGCCCGCTACAGCCGGGACATTGACCGCTTTGGCAGCTTCTACAAAGTCGCCCAAAAGAACAACCGCAAACTCGTCATCTCACCCAAAACCGCCCACCTACTAACCAAACTCCTAAAAGACCAGCACCTCTCGGTTCCGGACCCGCTCAAAGACCCCGACATCCTCGTCTACTACAAACGCAAAAAATCCGCCGCCCACGACGAAAAAGACTACTTCATCTGGGAACGAGCGTTCATGAACAAAATGGCAACCCACGACTACATCACCAAAAACCAGAAGAACCTCATCATGGACCTGGACTTCACACAATTCACCGAACTCATCGACATCCAACCAACAGCAGGGTGCCACTTCATCCACAGCATGAGCGAACCCTTCAGCGAAGAAGACATCGAAGACACAGTCATGCACAACTGGATCACCCACTTCAAAATGAACTTCCACCAACTCCACGCCTCAGGCCACATGAACAAACAAGAACTCATCGACATGGTCAACACCATCCAACCCAAACAAACATTCGCAGTCCACACCGAAAACCAAAAACTCTTCAAAACCTATTGCAAAAGCATCCAACTGATCAAACGAGAAAAAATCATCCAACTCAAATAAACCCACGCCTCTTCAAGAAAGCTATAAAGATACCCACAAAACGGGCCCTCAAGGTGTAGTGGGGGCAACATCAACCTATTTGGGGCGCTTCGCGAGTGGGGGCAGAAGCATCGTTAATGGTCCAGCCTTAGTGATTGTGCAGCTGCAATAAATCTCAAAAAGCTACTTTTCTTTTATTATTACCTCTTTGTTTGGGCAAAAATCACAGTTGCCTTTCAAAGGAGTTCCGTTTCTTACGCTATTCATGATGTGCCCATAGATTTTTCTCACTATTGAGTCTCTTAGATTAAGAATTTCTTCAACTTTTGAAGCAGGAACCCTAGCTATTATCTTATTCAAGCCCAAAGTACCGCTTGTGAAATCTATAGGCTTGTCATCGATTGTATTTGGCAAAAAGGACGGAAAAGGCTCATGACTTGGACGTTTAGGAAGACCATCATCGAACTCGATGCGTTGCTCAGTATTCTCGTTGGAGTACGTTCGGCCATCTAGTTTAGGTAAACAACTGCGCTTGGAAAGACCTGTTTCGTCCATAAGCTCTCTATATTTCAGCAAATCTTCAAAAATCTCAGGGCACCCAGTTTTCAAATGCTGCCAGATTGCGAAGTCATCAGCATCCCTTTCAGATTCATAGACTAACAAATCAACTGCGAGATTTGGGTTTATGCGGTCAAACCTCTGTGTATTGTCTTTGCTATTGGAGAACAACAGGTTCTTAGAATGCGTCAAAGCTATCTGGTAATCGTGTTTGCTTTCGAATACCTGTTTCTCATTCTCCGCACTCTTATAGAATCCTGATGACGGATCGTATGTTGTTATTTCGAGAGCATTGAGTTCAGCTAGATAATTTTGAACCGAACGTTTATCCGTGTTATTTCCAGTAATCAGTTTTGCTTTTTTCAGACTCTCAAAAATGTCTTGAAAGATCATTGGCTTCTCTTTCAGGTTCTTCTTGATGTTATTCATTCGCTTGTATTTCATTATCCTCATTTCTTTCATTAGACCTTAGGCGCAATTTCTATATTAATTGCTAAAAACCGCTAAAATAGGCTTA
>CAYGJP010000249.1:0-2575 GCA_964350175.1 uncultured Candidatus Bathyarchaeia archaeon | reverse complement strand
ATATTAGATAATAGCGGTCGGGTAAAGCTCTCGGCGTCGCTTGCGCTCCGCCTCGTTTGCCCGCCGAACGGACACGCAAAAGCCAAACGTTACGCCAAAGTGAACTATCAAAAAGTTGCCTCTTTCCTTTCTTTTTCCTAATCACCCTCTTTCTTAACGTTCCAAGTTGTCAGAAATTATTAAACCGAAAGTCTCTTATTTCCAGCAAGCACATGATTCTATTAGGTGATTTCTATTGGTAAAATGTATCGAATGTGGGTTTGAAATCTCTGGAACACCACCTTTTTGCCCTAATTGTGGAACACCTATCCAGAAAAAGATGTCTGATGAGGATATACTAAACCTCGCCTCCAAGAAAAGGACTTCTGAAGCTTTAGAGGCAGCATACACGGCTTGCATATACGATTTTGAGAATCGAACTCTCCATAAAAATCTGTTATTAATGAGGCATTTCGACCTTTTGCCGAAAGAAAGCGAATATCAAGACGACGCATTCAAAAGATTCATAGAGAAAAATAAGAGTTCCCCCAGATTGAAAGAAGCTCTTTCTCACTACAAACTTGGTTTAATATATGAGAACGGAAAGAAATTCAAAGACGCGGGAAAAGAATACGGCGAAGCGCTAAAAGCAATTCCTGATTTTGCCCCAGCACTCTTTCGAAGAGGTATGGTATACGAAGTACGCTTCAGCAATAAAGTCGAACGAAAAGGGGAATTTCTGACGCCGCTCGAGCTCCTTACAAGCCGTTGCGAGGGAGACTTTACAGAAGCATGTCGGGCTGACCCGCAATTTCCACTAGCATTTTTTTCTTTAGCGCTTCATCTTAAGGGTCGAATGCTCCTGACCCGCAATGTATACAAAGATTGGGATAAGGCTTTGCATAACTATTCTGCGTGCATTGATATAGACCCAGATTGTGCCGCGGCGCACAATAACATGGGCTTAATCTACGTCGATAGAAAAGATTTTGAACGCGCCGAAAAAGAGTTCAATGAAGTGCTCCGAATATTTCCGGGACACCCAACTGGCGTCAAGAATTTGGAAGCTGCTAAAAAGAACAAAGGAAGAGGCTTGTTCTCCTAGATGGGCTCACAATGGCTACTGGTGTTTGACTTTGCCTTTTCGCCCTAAGACGATTTCCCCAGAATACTATGTAAAGAGAGGGATAGAATGCTTCAGAAAAGAAGACTTCCAGTGGGCTCTACAGAGTTTCAACAAAGCCATCGAGTATTTTCCAGACTCAGCAATGGCTTACTACATGAGAGCTGAGGTCTATAAGAAACTGGGATATACCAGAGAGGCAGTGTGGGATTGCATCAAGTTTCTTGGCAGAAATTATTCGTCTGGCACGGTCTCTGAATCCTTCGGACTGTTAGATGTTTTAAAGCTCGGAATAGGCGTGGCAGGCATTAATGTATCTAATTTAGTAGAAGCTGTAGGAACTGTGAAGGACGCAGTAGGGACTGAGAAAGAAGCAGCTGACTCTGCCAGCTTTGTAATGAAAAAGAGCAAGGCAGAGCAAGAAATAATAGCTTTCGGCGTACCGAGACTCTTGGATGAACTCATCGAAGGTTACTCCCCAGAGAGGATATATGATGACGCTTCTTTTTACAACCTTGCCTTGCGATGGCTGGAGAATAACTCCCCTGAGAAAGGATACTACATAGGGTTTGTACAATTGCTTCTGAAGAATTTTAATGAAGCGATACAGGGGTTTGATTCAGCCATAACAAACAACCCCGAGAACCCAAATCCATACTATTTCAGGGGAATAGCATTCATAAAAAAGATGGAGAAAACTGGAAATATGGAAACTTCAACGGCTTCAAAAGGGTCCTATTTAGACTTTATTCAGGCATTGAAGAATGGCTTCAAATGGAGAATCTGCCCTGGATGCGGGTACAAAACAGATTCCAAGCTAAACTACTGTATGCTCTGTGGCAAGAGACTGCTCGTATGAAATAGCAGATTATGTTTTAGTTCAATAACACACAAAACATCAATCTAAATCTGAATTTCCTCGCCTTTCTCTAAATCTTCCTCAGAAACAAAACCAAGTGGTACTGAACATAAACTTCTGAACAGGCTATTAACGAATTGGCAAACGGTTGCATGCTCAAGATAGCCATAACCGTCCTTAAACTCAAGCATGCCTACATTATACACGCACATTAAATCACAGCCAACCTTAACCGCCTGAAAGAAAACAGCGTAGGGAACAGTAAACAGACCATTGCGCTCAACAAACTTCGTGCAAACTCTGTCAATTTTATCCCCAACCATTCGGGGGAGTGGCGACCCCTCTTGGGGCTCTTGAAAAATTTTCAAACCCTGAGGTTTATGTTGAAGCAGTAAGCGAAAACTAGAAGACAGGTGTCCTTTCCATTTCACGGTGGTGTTGTAGGGTTTGTGGGGGTTTTTGTGGTTTGTGTGAACTTTTATGGAGCCAAAGCGGTTTTGGCGGGTATGCGGCTGGAATGAGCGCGTAGCTCCCTTCAAAACCAGACAGCAAAGAAAACATACGCATCTGCTTGCCACAACCAGCACAACCAAAACAAACCCAGCAAACAAACC
>CAYGJP010000248.1:0-2590 GCA_964350175.1 uncultured Candidatus Bathyarchaeia archaeon | reverse complement strand
TTATATTTTCAGTTTACCTTTACTGTTCGGCGTTTTATTCAAAAGTTGCTGGAAAGGACAATTTAAGTCCCACATCTTCCCCACATTTAATTGAAATTTTCTCTTTGAATTTGCCAATTGCAAGCAGCTCCTTGAGTTCGTCCTCTACAGGTTCAGGTCTTGAACAGAAAATCACTTCAGCTTTGTCGTTAGTCCACACGGTTAAGCCGCGTGCTTTGCCTTTGTAAATTAGGTGCATAAAGGCGTTTTCTTCATCCAATTGCAGTAGCGCGACGACGTTAGACCCTTTCAGAGCGCACCATAAGGCATAAACTGCGGCGTCCACGTTTTCCGCTTCGTTCAGCATCTCTCCAAAGTAATGCGGGATAACCTCTGAATCCACAAAGCCGACCTTGTCGCTTTCAAAAATATGCGCCTTCAGTTTCTCTTTGAGTTCCGCGAAATTTTGGACTCTGCCGTTGTGCGCTGAAACAATGGTTAGTTTTGGCTGGAAGGTTTCAACGTAGGGCTGCGCCGCTTCACGGAACTTCACGGTGCCCATTAATTCAGAGCTTGGAAACCGCACATGCCCAAGCAAAACCGATGCTTCACTGAGTCGAGGCGTAACAATTTCTGATAGCTGCACTACAGGCGAATCCGTGGTTGTTTTGCCGAGTTTTTCGGCGATGATGTTGCCGTCTTGAAGCATGACCGCTATGCCTGCACCGTATCCGCCGACGGGCGTTGTTTCGTCTGGATACTGGCTGACCTCTAACTTTTTGAGAATCAGAAAAACTCTGTTCATGGACAATGGGTTTTTGAGGATAAACCCAAAAATGCCGCACATTTCAAGGGTGCCTCCCTAAACTTACTCTGCCTGTTCTCACTAATAGCCTTTCATGTGGCAGTCCACCTCTGAACGCATAGCGCCAGATACCTTTTTCTGGTTGAACATAATAGTAACTCTCAAAGGTTTCGTGGAAAGGACGAAATTTTATGGCAGATTTAACCGTGAAAAGCACCGCTTTCGAGAACAACACGCTCATACCCGCAAAGTACACTTGTGACGGCGACGAAGTCAACCCGCCATTAACGGTTGACGGCATACCGCAGGGCACAAAAACTCTGGTTTTGATATTGGATGACCCTGACGCGCCAATGGGCACTTATGACCACTGGGTAGTCTGGAACATCCTTCCAACAGGCAAAATTGCTGAGCACACGGTTCCTGGAACTGAAGGCTTAACCAGCGCAGGGCAAACCGCTTATGTTGGTCCATGTCCGCCGTCGGGTACGCACAGGTACTTCTTCAAAGTCTACGCATTAGACACAAAACTGGATTTGAAGGCAAACTCGCGAAAAAAAGATGTAGAACAAGCCATGCAGGGACACATCCTCGCCAAAGGGGAACTCGTAGGGCTCTACAAACGAGGCAGATGAGCTTAAGCTGAGCGGTTTAGGTTTTGTAGAGGTAAATTCTGTGGGCGTGCATGCCACTTTGGACGTGCACCGTTTTGGCGGGTTTAAAGTTGGGCAACGAGTAATCGTAGGTTAACACTTTAGCGCCTTTTCTGCATTCTTCCCGTATCTTTTCTGAAAGCCTCGCTGCGATTGTGGGGAACGGATACACGTAGATGGCGTCGAAAGGCGATAGCTTCACCGTGAAAAGGTCAGCGCATGCAACATCTACTTTGTTGCTTACTGGGGTGGTTTTGATTTTTCTTTTAGCTTCCAAAAGTAGCTGGCGGTTGACCTCAAAGCCTGTGCAGAAGCAGTTGAATTTTTCAGCCGCGCGGATGAGTACGTCGCCTTCTCCGCTGCCTAAATCTGCAAAAACTTCGTTTTCGTTAAGGTTAATGAGGTTCAGCGCCGCGTCAATAACCGTTGGCGGGGTAGGTAAGTAAGGGTAATCGAGGAACATTCGGATTAGCAACGAATTGTCCGTGAGATGCATTTGAGGTGGAGCCTACAGTACTGTATCTGTGGAGGGTGCTCAATAATGTTTGTTTTTCGCTGATGGTTTGGAAAGCGCGTGTCTGGGTAAATGTTATTAGCGGAAAAATTCCTATTCCCTATAGTATGGACTGTTGAGGGCAGCGGATTATTGTTGTGTCGAAAAACAGTAGGGCTTTCAATCACGCTTATTTTGCTTGTTTTTGTAGCTCTTCTTGCAACAACAAAATTGGTTGACGATAGCCCGTCTTCTGCGTTCTTTTTCGGGGTTGAATTTGCCTACACCAGCAACACCGGAAATATGGAAGATAACCTGCACAATTTGAAGGGCTTAGTGGATAAAGTGCAGGACTTCACGAACCTCTTTGTAATTGGGTTGCCTGAAATATCGCTTAATCAAACGGCACTGAATGAGGCATGTGATTACATCTACAAGGCAGGTCTTCATTTCATTGTTCTTTTCACGAACACCTCAAGTTACTCTTTTGCGCCGCGTGTGTGGACAGCTGAAGCCCAACAAAAATACGGAAACAGCTTCTTGGGCGTATACCGCATTGATGAGCCAGGCGGCAAAGAGTTGGATAATTATGCTGGCAGATTTCTTGATCCAAGCAGTTTTGACCCTGAAGTAAAAAACTACACTGGGGCGTCTCAGAAG
>CAYGJP010000247.1:0-2612 GCA_964350175.1 uncultured Candidatus Bathyarchaeia archaeon | reverse complement strand
CATAGAAATGGCGTTTCCAACCCAAACGATATACCTCAATAAATAACTGGCGAAACCCGTCCAGTTCCTTTTATTGCGCAGAACGCGATTAATTTTCCTTACCTAGCATGTGGGGAATTGGAATCGCGAAATAGGAATATTTATATCTAATTTGACACGCCGTTGAATCGGCAGTCGATGCATATAATGCGACTCCGCAGGGGAAAGAGAAATGGCAGAAATGATGTTTGCAGACCTAATAGTCAACATAGTTATCATAGGCGTCTCTTTCCTCGTTTTAAACTGGGCAAGCAACCTAGCTATTACTAACGCCATCAAAGTTTCCACTATATCCCAACTCGGGAAAACATCCGTCGGCTTCACCATGATTGCCATGTCGACTACTTTGCCTGAGTTGACGGTAGCGTTGATAGCAGCGGCATCAGGTGGGGCATCACTTTCTGTTGGAAACGTGTTAGGCTCAAACATTTTTAACATAAGCGTCATCATAGGCTTGGCTGCACTGCTTATTTATGTGAAGAAATCTCGCAAGAAGACCAACGGCTCCAATAACTCCAACGGCCTTAATGTTATTCCCAATTTTGCCAAATCTGAACTGAGCAGCATACACTTTGGTCTTTTCATTTCTTCCATAGTTCCAATGATTCTGATTTATATTTCTACAGCAACATGGTTTGTGGGCTTGATTTTGCTAATGATATTCGCGGGTTACATGTACATTTTATCAAAAGTACGGATGCCCTCTGAAAACGGCGAAGTTCCTCCGGAAGAAAAGAAAAAACTAAAAAAATACGTCGCCTTTGCAATTACCGGCGCATTGGGCGTTGTAGTGAGCGCAAATTTCCTTGTAAACTCAGCCATCGGAATAGCTGAATCAGTGGGGATTTCTCAAACAATAATAGGCGCAACCATAATCGCTTTCGGCACAAGTCTCCCCGAGTTAACAGTAAGCCTGAAAGCTATTGTGAAAGGTCATTCCGATTTGGCGTTTGGTAACCTTATAGGCGCCAGCTTCATTAACACGACATTAATACTAGGCATAACTTTCTTTGCTCCTGCACTTATCGGTTCACCCATACGTATGAACATGGATGTTTTCCAGAACCTTGTGATATTCTCAATAATTACCAATCTGTTTTTCTGGTATTTCCTTTCAAGAGAGAAAATAGGTTGGAGAGAAGGCGCGATATTCCTGTTCATTTACATTCTGTTCCTAGCCACAACAATAGGTTTCATAGGTTTTGTTTAACACCGCTTACAGATGCAATGTGGAGCCAGACACAGAATGATTAACGCTGGCTCTCCAGAGTACTCTATTTTCGCAAGTGTTTTTCGCTATTTTTGGCAGCTAAATCCGCAAAGTTTACAAAAAGGGTGAACGCGTCCAAGCTTTGGATGCTCCTGAACGCCTCAAGTATAGCTAAAATAGTGAACCCCTAATCTGAAAATGAAACGGTGAGGTAGAATGGACTCGTTCTAAGAATCAACATGGAAAGTCTATCGAGTCATTCTTCTACTTCATGTAGTTTGAGAGGGCGGTTTCCGGGTCCAGATTCTCATGGACGATGCCACAGAGTACCCTCACCATCTTCGCTGGGGTTTCGTGTTGAAACACGTTTCGACCTGCAGCGACACCTGCTCCACCAGCCATTATGGAGCCGTAAACCATCTCGCAGAATTCTTTATCGGTATCAGCTTTTGGACCGCCAGCCATGACCACTGGAACTGGGCAGCCACGGACAACCTCTTTGAAGGAGTCTATGCTTCCGGTATAGTTGGTTTTAATGATGTCAGCACCAAGCTCTGCACCTACTCTCGCCACATGCATAACTAAGTTCACATCGCAGGGGTTTACAATTTTTGGTCCGCGAGGGTACATCATGGCAATCAACGGCATGCCCCATTCTTCGCAAACTCTTGCGGTTCTGCCCAGCGTTGCAAGCTGCTCTGCTTCTGTTTCAGAACCTATGTTAACATGTAAAGAAACTGCGTCAGCGCCTAACCTGAGGGCTTCCTCAACCGAAGCGACCTCAACTTTACAGTTAGGGTCTGGTCCCAGGCTGGTGCTGGCGGATAAGTGAAGTATTAGCCCTATGTCTTTTCCAAATCCTCTGTACCCTGACCTTATGATACCTTTGTGCTCAAGAACTGCGTTGGCGCCTCCTTCGGCAATCTGATTAACAATGCTCCTCATGTCCAGCAAGCCAGCCACTGGACCAATTGACACGCCGTGGTCGAGAGGTATGATGACGGTCCGATGGGTGTTTCTGTTCATGATGCGGTCCAACCGTATCCTTTTGCCTATTTCGCTCATGCCAACCCTTCCTTCAAATCTGCACTTAGGAAAGTAACGGCGCTCCATAAATAAGCTTTCCAATATTCGCTCTTCAAGCTTAGAGAGAGCCATTGCGGGGCAGAACGCGGTAGGCAAGTTATAACATAGTCAATGTTAACTAAAGTGGCCTTTCCTTTTGATTGTGTAGGTTTCGGTTTTGTTTGGGCAGTGAGTTATTTTTTATATTTTTTTAGCTTCTTTAGGATGCACCCACATAAACCCAAAAAACGGCGGTCTCCACTTTTTGGAAAAAACCCGGTTGGAGACCTTGAGACCG
>CAYGJP010000246.1:0-2612 GCA_964350175.1 uncultured Candidatus Bathyarchaeia archaeon | reverse complement strand
ACCCGTACAAGGAACGGGTTAACATTGTCGGCATGGTTCAGAGCGGCAAAACCAACCTTCTTTTGTGGTTGCTGAAGAGCGTAAGAGTACCCTACATACTGTTTGACCCCTTAAACGTAGTGAAGCGAGCAGAACAGAGCGGTTGGCAGCCCTTAGACCCAGCGACCCAGCAAATAGTTTCGCCAGCATGGAACGACATAGCAGCCGAGTTTAACCGTGTAGCTTTGGAAGTGTGGAACAAAGGCAATATGATTTTAATTGTGGATGAAATTGCGCTTGAGGGAACCGATGAAAAAGGCAGACCCAAACCCTTCTTTTGTAACAAATATTGGAAACAACCCGTCTTAAGCCGCATTTGCAATCAAGGAGGTAACCGCAATATTAGCCTATGGGGAACAAGCCAAAGAGCCGCACAAGTACACAACGACATCTTAGCTAATTCGATGCACCACTTCATTTTCCGTTTGTACCTACCGCAAGACATCGAGTGGATGAGCAAAGTTATTCCGCGAACCATAGCAGAGAACACCCAAAACTTGCAGCAATACAGCTTTGTTTACTATCAACTTGGAAGCAAAGCCGCAATTTTCAACCCAATAAAACGGATGTATTAAATGCCCGAACTTAAAACAAGCGTACCCCAGCAACAAAAAGAAGCCTTCAAGCGGCAAGCCGACCAGTACGAACTTAGCGAGCATGAATTATTACGGCAAGTTATAGCGCAGTACCTACAGAACACTCGAAACTTCAAACCCGTGTACAAGGTGAAAATTTTGCAAGTAAACCGCTAAAACCACGCGAAAAACACGACTACTTATCTAAATATCGCTTTTTTTTCCATTTAACACCGATGATTCAAAAATGGTTAACATTTTAGAAACACTCCAAAAATGGAGCATACCCAGCGCGGAAATAAAGAAAACAAGCCCAGCCGCAACAGCCCAAGCAACCGCCAACACCGCCGAAACCATACGCATCAGCATCCCCAAAAATCAGCCGCTTGCAGGGATAGACCTAAGAGTTTACAAAGACACAGACGCAACACTAACCGACACTGTAACCGAAATACGTCTACTCCTTGATGGCGTACACACCGTTAAGAAAATGACGGGTTCAATGCTGAAAGCAATCGCGGCTTTGAACGGCAACCCCTTAAGCACAGGCTTCTATAGCATTCCCATTCTTGACCCCGTGATTCAAGCCGACCCCATACCTTGCCACAAATTCAACACAATAGAACTTGAGGTTGATGTCGCAGCAGGCGGTGCAAGCGTTAAAAACGTAGTTGCGCCCTCATTCTTCCGACTCACCAAATCGGGTTACCCACGCCTTGCCGATTGGGCAAACGCGAAAATCCTTGTGGAAACCTACAACACCATGAAACAATTTGGAACCGTGACGGGAGAGCAAGAGGTAGAGCATGACCGAGTATGGAAAGCATACGGTTACATGGCAGAAATGGGCGACAACGGCAGTTTAAGCAACACAATTTTCAACACCTACAGCCTTGTGCTAATTGACTTAAACGGTGAAAAACTCGTGTACGAAAAAGCAAACATCGCTCAGGAACGCGAAAACAACAAGCAAACCGCTTTTGGCAACGCAATGCCTACAGGCATCGTGTACTTGCCTTTCGTTGACGGCATAGACGTTAAGCAGTACAGCGTAGTGAAGTCACTGTTGAACATACCCAGCGCAGGCACAAACGCGCAAGTCAAAGTGCTTGAAAGACGCCTCATGTCTTAGAGAGGTGAAAAAGAAAATGTCTCTTAACCCCACAATCTCCAAACTACGCGCATTCAGCAACCACAAACTTGCAGGGGAACACAGCCTAACCACGGGAGAGCTAATCGCCTTTGTGCTTCTCTGCCTTGTGCTGTTCGCTAAAGATAAAATTCCAATCATAAAAGGTTGGAAAACCAACACCGCAACACTCGGCGCGGTAGCGCTCCTTTTCCTTGTACTGTACCTGGATTAAGGAGCCAACAACCCCCCTTTTTTTAGGAGAATTTCTGAATGCTTGGAATACACGACCACACAAAAAACAAGCACACCACCATAGAAGTTTTGGCGACCTTCTTAGTGGTACTTCTAACCGCCTTAAACGCTAACTTCATTCTCACAGGCGCTTTACCATCCATTACATGCGTTTATGGGAACCTTTTAGCAGCGAGCCTTGCAACAGGCGCGATGTACGGAATAAACGCGACTCGTGCAGCCATAACCCACAAAAAAGAAGATGAAGCCAAAAGCAAAGAGGCGACCTAAAATGGTTGCTGTTTGGGTAGTTTTAGGCGTAACAAAAGAAGCATGGAACCGAATCCCAGCCGCCGAGAAAAAGAAAATCCGCGCGAAAGCCGCTTTAGGCTACAAAGGGTTAGCGAAGATTCTTTTCAACAAAGCCAAAAAGGGCAAAGGGAAAAAGCAGGGAAAACGTGTGAAAGCCGCTAAAAAAATATCAAAACAGGTCCGAGAGGGTTTCCCACTTTGACCCCTCTACTGCGCGAAATCACTGTGACCCGATACCAAGACCGACACCCCGACTGGTACAACGGCAAAGCCGAATCAATAGCTAACCTCATGGGGCAAGTAGCACACAAAACCTTTTTCTT
>CAYGJP010000245.1:0-2629 GCA_964350175.1 uncultured Candidatus Bathyarchaeia archaeon | reverse complement strand
AAACACAACCAACAAAACAACCCAAAAAAAGAAGTAGTGAAACACCAAACCACCCACAACAACAACTAAACAAAAAACCAACCACAAAGACTTCACAGAACCAGTCCAATCACTCTTTGCAGTATCAGTTTTCGTAATACTTCACTACAAAGAATGTGCCTTAAATCATCAAAAGTTCCTAACCAATACAAATTTCACTAAAAGGAAGGGATACTGATTGGAGAAAATAAATCCTGCTGTGAAAAAATCGATAGCAGTGACTTTGTTGACATTACTTGCTTTTGCAGCTTGTGCAAACTTTTCAATAGCAACCGCAAGATTAGGACCACCAGCGACCGTAAATGTAACGGGAATAGGCTTTTGGGAAAATCACAAAATTTTTGACTGGAGTATTGCCAAATCCATGACTCCGGTCTCTCTTGAGATTAGCCGAGGACAAACGGGCCATGCAGAGGTTTCAATAAAGGCAACTCGCCAAGTCGCCACTGAATTTCACGTTTATGGTGTACGGGGCATTGTTACAGTGAAGAGCGGGATGACGGAAGTTACCCAAGATTTGAAAGTTACCGCTTCAGTACTACAGTCCATTTCTGGTTCTGATCAGTACCAAACCTTAGCGGGAGCTACTACGACGATAATTCCAGCCAAACAAATTGCGCCAGACCAAACTGAATCATACTCATACGAAATTCAGTTCACACCCACCGCAGGGGCACTCTACAAAATTGCAGCAGCCGTTACTTTCACATACTACGGTTGGAGTTTTGACGTAGGTGGTCTTGATCAAGTTTTTGCATTACCTACGTCGCCAACTTTTGTGCTAACCGATGAATCAGCCCATATGACTGACGTTAAAATTTGTCCAGACGGATTTACCTACACCTCTAATGACGCAGGCGAATGGGACTTCACGGACTCAGCAACCGTGCGTTACGCAGTTGACATAAGTAACGTAGCTGCCTCGTACTCGCAGAACTGTCAGTTCAGTAATACGGCCACCATAATAGAAGTTGACACACAGCAAGCGCATTCCGCATCCGCTTTTGTCGCGATATACTCTGGCGCTGCGCCAACAATTAAACCGTTAACGATAGGCTATTGGAAAAACCATGCAGGCTTCACGGGCAACAACGGCGATAAGGTATCCTCGTACTTGCCAATTTGGCTAGGAAGCCCCGGAGGCAAAAGCATCCAAGTTACCTCTGCTGCTCAAGTGGTTCAGGTCCTCGAAATGAAGACTTTTGGCAGCGCATCAAACGGCATAACAAAACTCTACGCTCAACTTTTGGCTGCAAAACTAAACAAAGCCAACGGCGCAGACACTTCAACAGTTAAAACAGTACTTTCGGCGGCGGACAGTTTCCTTGCAAGCACCGATTACACCAGCTGGAACAGCTTAAACGCACAAACAAAAAACGCGGTCTTAGGCTGGATGAACACTCTGGACCTCTACAACAATGGAGCATAAACAAGCGTAATTTCTTTTTTTCCTTTCACAATTTATTCTATTATGCCTTTTTTCTGAGACAAATGAAGTAAATAGATTTCGGGTTGCCATGTCTGCGTGGCTCTTCTAGAAAAATTTTGAGTTTTGTGAGACCTGAGCAGCCTGAAACGTGAACGGGTAATGCAGCGTCTCAGAAGACTAAACTTAAGTCAAAATCATCGGGGGTGAAACCGAATTGATGCTACCCCTTCATACTGACGTGATATCATCACAGACACTACAAACAGCAACATGCACCATCCAGCGTTTAAACTGTTCGAAACTAAAAAAATGTTGGGCGTTGCGTCTTGGCAGTAACCCGCTTCTGTTAGTTGGTTGGCTTCTTGGAATGTGAATTTTCGCTTCATAATTTCTTTAAATTTGTTCCGCAATTTTAGTATTGAATTCGAAGTAGTCTTGGTGATGATTTGAGCTATGTCTTGGGTCCTTCGGGCTAAATTGGGGCGTCTTTGGAGGAGTCATTGGGCATTGAGCACCGTTGTGACAATCTTGATTATCCTTGTCATTGCGGTGTTGCTCGCGGCGGTCGTTTCGTACTTTGCCATTAATGTCACCAGCACTCGGGTGCAGGAAGAGAGTATTCTTTTGGCTAAGCAGCATGTTTGGTTTAATCGTTTAGGGGGGAATTCTGAGGCTGCCGTCTTGATTGTGAACACCGGCGGCAGAGATATTGTTATTCAGAAGGTGACTGTTAGGGGTCAGACTGTGGATTGGAGTAAGACTTTTTATTTTAGGGGTAAATTCACTTTAACCACTGACATCACGTTTGTTGAAAATATTTCTGAGGGTTCGTTTACCCCTGTTAGTGATGGGTTTGGTTCGTTTGAGCGTGTTGTTGCTGCGCGTGGTGATTTGCCGGTTTCTGCTGGAGAGTCTATGCTTGTTTACGTGAAGAATCCGGATAGCATCACAGTTGGTGATGTGGGTTTGACGGTTTCAATCGAAGTTTACACTTCGCAGGCGATTTATTATAAAGAAGCCAACGTGGAAACACCTATCCTTTTGAGACATGGTTGACCTGCATCTTGTGGTATTCAGTTTAAGGGGCGTTGTGTGTTGGTTGTAGTCCGCCTTTTGTTTACTGTGGCATTCGGCTAATCGGGCTACCCGCGCTCTCCTGTA
>CAYGJP010000244.1:0-2629 GCA_964350175.1 uncultured Candidatus Bathyarchaeia archaeon | reverse complement strand
GAGAGTGAGAAGCTACCTCCTGAAACGCCTATCATGGGTATGGCTTGCATTATTCTGAGTACCGCGTATAGAGCGGAAAATATTGCAACTAACGCGATTATTTTTGTTTTGTTGGGGATTTTGCTGAAGTTACTCAATTCAAATCATCGCCCGTTTGGAACTTATTTTCAACGCAATGTAAATTTTTACATTTCCTAATAAAACTTTCCATAACAAACCCACCCAACGACGAAAAACACCATGAAATAAACCTAAACCAAAACAACAGACAGCACCAAAATTAAAGAAGCACCATCACAGAACGCACTTGTGATTACATAGTGACAGCCACACATGCTTATATTTTCACGCGGGAAACGTCTATTATCAAATCTGTATTTTGAACAAAGGAGATAAAACGTTTGAGTCCGAAATTTAAACAAGCAACCACCACAACCCTGATTCTGTTAGCGACAACTTTACTGATAGCGGTTTTTAGTCAAGCCATCACTGTTGCAAACGCCCAAGATGACACAGCCACCGTAATAATTCAGCCCTCCATGGGGGGAACCACAAGCCCAGCGCTAGGAACTTACACTTACCCCAACGGCACAAACATCGTACTGACAGCCACCCCTAGCCCAGGCTTCACGTTCCTGTACTGGGTAGCTTCAGGCAACTTAACACCCGGACACATACAAGGACAAACGAGTACAATCGCAGACCCAAACACAGGCGAAGTAATAGCCATATTTCCGAGACCATCAACATCAGCAATAGATAGCCTAGTCTTCACTACCAACCCAGCAACCATAACTTGCGGATATGGCTACACCTACCAATACCAAGCAATCTTCGCGGCAGCAGATGGCACAGTCCCAACCAGTAACACAGCAATCGTGGTTGTTCAACCTTCAGTAGGTGGAACCACCAGCCCAGCATCTGGAACATATACATACAACACAGGCACCAACATCACATTGATGGCGACGCCCAGCAGCGGTTACGCATTTGCTTATTGGATTGTTTCTGGAAACACAACACCAACCCACTCACCAGGAGTACCAAATTATATCATAGACCCTGACACAGGAGAAACAGTAGGCTCAATACCAAAACCACCAGTGGTCACAGCAATCGACAGCTTAGTCTTCACCACTAACCCAGCGAACATAACCTGCGGATACGGATACACCTACCAATACCAAGCAGTATTCATGCCACTTTCAACGTCTCCAAGTCCTACAGCCACGGCATCACCAACTCCGGCAGCAACAGCAACGCCAACTTCAAGCCCCACAGCTACCGCAACTCCGTCGCCTTCGCCAACTGAAACTTCAGGCGGCTTATCCACGGAAGTCATAGTAGTAATTGCGGTGGTTGTCATCGTCATCATAATTGCGATTGCGGCTATGGTGATGCGACGCAAAAAGTAGCAACCCAAATATTCTCTTTTCTTTTTTTTGTAAAATAAACCGCAACGTTTTTCCCCAAAAGCCAAACTGCCACCAAAAAAGAGGTTTCTGCCCATAAGTCCCTTAAAAGAGGCCTGCACGGCGGACATATTTGGTGCCTATTAGTAATTCTATGCAGAAACGATAGAGGGTAGGTCAGAACGTGGTTTTGAGTAAATACCCATGTTGGAAAACTTGCAGTTTATTTTAACTGTAACTCCATCAGTATCCTGTCGCTGCATGTACCATCTGAGAATTTAACATCGTTTGTTAATCTTCCAGCTTCTTTGAAGCCACACTTCTTGTAAACGTGAAAAGCTTACTCATTATTGGCTTGCACTGAAAGCTGGACAAACTCAAAACCAAGTTTTTTGGCAGTTTCTATAAGGGCTTTAGTCATTGCTGCTCCAACCCAAGTTTACGCTGAGTTTTTCTTATGAAAATACTAAACTCTACAAAACTTTGAGGACCCTCGTTAGTGTGAGGGCATTGCTTGTTTTTCATCCAAAAGTTTCAACAATGCAACAATCTTTTTTTCGTCCACATCCGTCAAAGAACAGAATTTAAGGTGCTTCATCGTTTTTCCGCTGCCTTCAAAAAGCGCGGTTTCTTCTTTTGAGAGACCCTTCAGCGAAAACCCCAGATTAACATGGTCCTTGAGCGCAACTATGTAAAACTTGCCTGCATACCAAGGTACACCCAGCTTGAAGTCTTCGCTGATATCAGGAAAAGTTGTAAAAATAATGCGCCTCAACTTCTGAGCGATTTCCTTCTGCGGCGACCCCTGCTTTTCGATGTATTTGTCAACTTGGCTCAAATCACCCACCTTTTCCGCTCCAAAGGTTGCCCTGTGGTGGCGGGGGTGGGACTTGAACCCACGAAGGCCTGCGCCAGAGGATCTTAAGTCCTCCTCCATATCTTAGGCTACTGATCTGGCCGCCTATTTAGACCTGGCTCGGATACCCCGCCACCAACCACCCATACTGACAGCCTAGTATAGTTTAAGTTTTTTGTACATACTCAGCGACAAAGTAAATAGCAACAAGGCATATTAGCCAAAGTCTTCTTGGCAGGTTGCCCTTTAATGAACTGGCCCCATTCGAAAGAGAGGGAAAAGAAGGGCTATTTCAATTAAACATCGCAATGTGCAGTTTCGCTTCATTCAAGAAATGTTTTTATTCAGATAACTGATATAG
>CAYGJP010000243.1:0-2709 GCA_964350175.1 uncultured Candidatus Bathyarchaeia archaeon | reverse complement strand
GGGTTTTTCCTTTGTCACTTCGTGGTCCATGCTTGCGGGGTTTGAAAGGCTCAATCGTGAATTCCAAATTCTGCTCCATTCAAGATGCCTCCATAAATCTTGAAAAAAAGGGAAGAAGTGCGCGAAGAATGGTGACATCACCACTGAAAACGACTGCGAGATTATCCCTTGAACTCAAATTACGGCATGTGCCGTGCATTTTGAGGTGCAACTTGCATTAGGTTATTAGTAAATATCAAAGGTTCTTCCGTCACTGAAGGCTTTGGGTTAACTGGAAGAGCCACAGTAAATTTAGTGCCTTTCCCAGCGGTGCTTTCTGCTGAGATTTTACCTCCGTGAGCTTTCACAATGCGTTTGCAGATTGGCAAGCCAAAGCCCATGCCCTTCGCTTTAGTAGTAAAGAGCGGCGTCCAAAGCTTGCTCAACGTTTCCTTAGTCATGCCAACGCCCGTGTCTTCGAAAACTAGCTCCAAGTTGCCTTTCTTGTATCTGCTTGTTATGGTCAGCGTTCCACCGTCAGGCATGGCGTCAATGGCGTTTTTGATCAGGTTCACGAAGATACGGCTCATTTTTCCCGTGTCAACATTGATTATGGGCGTGTCTTCTGTTGAGTCTTTGATTTTGATTTTTTCTGGAATTCCGATTAGTGATAGGGCATTTTTGAGGAGCGCCTTTGGGGTAGTTTCTGATGGCTCTAACGTTATGTCTTTGGAGTATTCTAACAGGTCGTTGATGATTTTGTTGGAGTAGTCAATACTGGTATCGATTGTTGAGAGCATATCTTTGCCTGTGGCGTCCAACATTGCGGAGTGTTTGGTTCTAAGGAGGTATGCTGCGCCTTTGATGCTTGTTAATGGGTTGCGTAGGTCATGTCCAACCATGCCTGCTAATTCGCCTATGGCTGCAAGACGCTCAGACTTAACAAGCTTCGCCTGAGTTTGCTTTAACTGTGCAGTTCTTTCGTCAACTATTTTCTCCAGTTCCTGAGAATACTCTGCAAGCTTATTTTGTAACAGTTTTTTTTCAGTTATATTTACCGCCAGTTCTAAAGCAGCAATAACCGTTCCAGCTTTATCTTTGATCGGCGTAACAACAAGTTCAACCCAAAATTGGTTGCCTTTTTCATCTATATTGGAGTATTCATGAACATCAATCGAGGTGCCAGTCTCAAAAACTTTTTTGACACCACAATTGGGGCAAATGCTGTTGAGAGTGTTAAACTTTGAATAACACGCTTTCCCTTCGCAATCAGGATTAATTAGTTTTAAAAACTTGTTCGCCCACAGAATATGATACTCTTTGCTGATTATGGCAAGTCCAGCACCAATGTTTTCTGTGATATTCTCAAGCATGTCCCGTTCTTGTTTAAGTGCGTCTTCCATTTTTTTGCGTTCAGAAACATCCCGTATAATTTCTAACACGCGGGGAGCGCCTTTCAATTCGAAAGCGGATATTGTGAGCTCTATTGGAAATTCTGTGCCGTCTTTTTTGAGAGCAAGAACTTCGCGGCTATTCTCAGAAACTTTAGTTTTATGCCCTGAAACTTTTGCGAGCACCTCCAAATGGGATCTGCGGTACTTCAGCGGAACTACCAGTTTGTTCAGCTTTTTGCCTACCGCTTCTTGTTTTGTGTAACCAAAGATTTTTTCAGCTGCCTGATTCCAGTAAAGGATTTTGTCTGTTTTGTCCAGCAGGACTATGGCATCGGATGCGAAAGTGCTTATCGCGCGGAATCTTTCTTCGCTGGCTCTCAGGTTATCTTCAAGTTCTTTGCGCTGCGTGATGTCTTTTGTCACGACTATGGTGTTTACAGGCTTTCCTGACGAATCTTTTATGACGCTTACTGAGAGTTCACAAGAAATTTTACGACCTGCTTTCGTCAAAAAAGTGTACTCGAGGTTTCTGGCTGTATCCTCATAAGCCAACTGTTTCTGAACTGAGCTTAAAATTTTCTCGCGGTTTCTCTTCTCAATGAATTCGAAGCCGTTTTCGCCGAGTATGTCAGTTTTTGAAGAATACTCCGCCATTTTTAATGCTACTTGGTTGCATTCAATGATAGTTCCATTCTGGTCTAATACAAAAATGGCGTCAGGAGATGACTCAAAAATGCTTCGGAGCTTCGTTTCGCTTTCTATAATTTCACTTGCTTTCTTGTCAACGAGCCATTCTAGTTTCTCAGCATACTCCTTAAGTTTCAGCTCATTACTTTTTCTTCTAGTAATATCGCGGAAAATAACAAGGTCCGCAGGTTGCCCCGCATAGGTAATCTTCTTCGCATTTACCTCAACGCACCCAACTGCTCCAGTTTTACGATGGGAAAATGAGATTTCATACGGCTCAACAGGCAACCCTTGGTGTCTTTTGCGCAGATTTTCTACTAGGAGCATTTTGCTTTTTTCCGCCAGAATCGTAAGTTTCAAAAATGATGTTCCAACAACTTCTTGCCTGCTTAATCCGGTGTAATTCTCAAAGGCAGTGTTTACAAGTAGAAAATACCCTTTTTCATTAACCACAACAACGGGGTCAACTATTAGATTTAGAAGCGATATGAAATTGTTCGCTTCGTCTGTTTGTTCACATTGGTTGTTGTCAATGACTTTTTCCGTTTTCTTTTCGATGTTGTTTTTTGAGGACAGCCCCTGTTTAACCATATGTACCGATATTTCGCACTAAGCTTTTGCTTTTGTGCTTTGACTCTTTTTTGGAACA
>CAYGJP010000242.1:0-2718 GCA_964350175.1 uncultured Candidatus Bathyarchaeia archaeon | reverse complement strand
AATTACTACTTCTTAGCAAGTTGTTATTATGATTTTCTGCCAAGAGCAAACATGTGAAAGCTTTATAGCCCTAACTGCCAAATACTGTTTTCTAGGTGTTTCAATGTCTAAACAGCAGAAAGAAAAAAGCGTAACCAAAGACAAACTCATAGACATGAAAGTTGTTAGTGCAGACGGAAAACTTGTTGGCACCGTCAAAGATGTAGGCTTCACTGTTGGAAAGTCCGGAATCTCATTAAGTGTAGAAGACGAAAACGGAGACATACAAGACATCGCTTGGGAAAGCGTTCAAGGCGCCGTGGACTTTGTGGTTCTTAAATTAGCTGCCGCCCGGACAACTGAGCATGTGGCTGCCGTTCAAACTGCTCAACCCGTTCAGCAGGCTCAGCAAACTCAACAACCCGTTTGCCAAACATGCAGAAACCCGCTGAGTTACATACAGCAGTATCAGAGATGGTATTGCTACACTTGCAAGAAATACGTCTAGCCATCAAAATTCCAACATAACTCCTTTCCTTTTTTTATAAACACGTAGAAGAAAACCTGTCGTGTTAGCGGCAGGATGCGTAACAGAAATGAAGATCAACTGCGGGCTGATAGGCTCATGGGAGTGACTCTGTGCGCCGCCTGTTTCTGCTCCGGCAAAGGTGTGGTTCCGGTTAAGTTGCTTTTCAGCGAGTTTTCCGGAAATCAAAGACCCCCTCTGGGGAGGGCACTTATGGTCAGAAGGTTGCGTTATCAGGACCGTTGGCAACGCTCTTTTGGCGGGCACCCTTATTATAGCAGAAAAATTGTGATAAATTCCCAAAAAGGAATTACACGCAACTATAGTAATAATTTAGAGACGAAAGCGCATCGTGCACAAAACTTAAATTTTGTAACAATCGCTATTAGTAAATACCTTGAGGTGCCACTTTGAAAAAGAAGATTATATCTACGCTATTAGTGGTTGGATTAATGCTTGGTTGTATGTCATTAACTGGTTATGTCGGCGCGACTGAAGAGCCCTTGGGAATTCTCGCAATCAGCAGAACACATGGTTTTGCCGTAGCCCGCGTTGGTGAAAATGAATCAGTGCGGATGCCTGTGCACATGGTCTTAAGAGGCGTACTATTTAGACCGGTGAAAACTGAAAACATTACCATTGGACGGTTTGCTATAAAAGACGGGATTCTGGCAATTAATGAGACTAAGTACAATATCACCAAAGGAATGGGCGTCTTAATTCTGGAAAGACATGACCTAATGTTAACAGTTAACGGTACAAGTCCAAGTGGAGAAAACTTCCGTATGAGACTTTGGGGAAAATGGTTCAATACACCCAACGGAACTATCCTCATAAGGAATATGACCGGACCATTGATATTTGAAAGCGAAAGCAAACTACTGTTCCTAGGCGGCGCTGTCTTACCCAAACCCCCTCTGTTGCAAATACCATAGCAACGCATTTTTTCCATCAATGGGAATTAATGCGTAGCCAACTGTTTTTCTTAATTCTGGAACTATTTTGTTGAGGACCCCTTAAGATTCTGTTAAGAATACTTTTATCTATAAGAGTCATGCTTAAGTGCGTAAGTCTTTAAAGCACAATAGTATATGCATTAAGAGAGGAAGCAGTAATGTTTAAGCTCAAAGTTACAGACGCCAAACTCCTAAGAGACATGGCAACAGCAATCTCCATTCTAGTAGACGAAGCCACCTTCAAAATCGAACCTGATGGCTTGAAACTGCGGGCAATGGACCCATCCCGCGTTGCCATGATTGATTTTGAATGGCCAAAAACAATCTTTGAAGAATACGTCTGCAACGAACCCACAAAGATGTGCATAAACATCAGCGAATTGCTTAAACTTCTCAAACGCGCCAGCAAAGATGAAGTCGTCGAGTTGTCTCTTGACGACAAAACTGGACGTTTACTGGTTAAAATAACTGGCAAGTACAGCCGAAACTTCACCATGCCCACGCTTGAAGCTTCTGAAGAAGAAGTGCCCACACCAAAAATAACCTTTAACGTTAAAGCCAAAACTACAACTCAGGGCTTGAGCCAAGCAATAGAGGATGCTCAACTAGTAAGTGACCATGTCCGGATTGAAGCTGACCCTGAGAAGCTGGTTCTTAACGCTGCAGGCGACTTGATGGGTGCAACGATTACTCTGCAAAAAGGAAACGACGCACTGCTGGAACTGGAAGCTAAAGAAGTGTCAAAGGCAACTTTCAGCCTGAGCTACTTGGCTGAGATAATTAAGGCTGCTTCAGCAACTTCTGACATTGCTACGCTTGAGTTTTCCACAGACATGCCCATACGGATAGACTTCCAGCAGACCAAAGAGGGAAAACTGACCTTCTTCTTAGCGCCGAGAATCGAAACCGACTGAGAACCGCGCTATGCAATTGGAACCGGTAAAGTTCACGCCAAACGATTTGGCGAAATACCCGTTCCTGAAAGAAACTGCTGAGTACATGAATAAGATAGGCTTAGACATCGAAGAGTTAACCAGCCCTGAATTGGGCAGTATTCTAAGCCGCGCTGAAGAAAGGGTCAACCAAGCAGTTTTATACGTTTCCACTGGGCAAAGACGCGAAAACGACGTGGAAATTCCCTCTTTTCCTGTAGCCATCATATTGGCGTTAGCTACCAAAAACAGCTTTATCAAAAAACGCTACGCTCTTGCAGAGGCAAAGCAGGCGTTTAGCGATTTTCAATTTGAGCCCAACGAG
>CAYGJP010000241.1:0-2743 GCA_964350175.1 uncultured Candidatus Bathyarchaeia archaeon | reverse complement strand
CAATTATTGCGCCTATAATGGCCCATTTGAGGAATTTCTTAACGAGAAAACCTACAACTAAGCCGATTATGAAGGGAATAGCCATTACTACTATGGTGGGTATTCCAGCTAGGGTTCCGCCTGTTATGAATCCGAGTATGTCACTTAACAAGTCCATGGGTGGAATCATTCTCCAAGTTCACCTCGCGTTTTCTGATTTAACCGACGCTTAAGATAAGTATTCTTTGGAAGGTACTTATATTTTGCCATAAACGCCAAAACAGGGGAAAACGCACAATAACCCGAAAAACAAAGTCACTCTGAAACGAGCGGAACAACATGGCACAAAATGAGGTTACTTGGGATTTATCTGAACTGTTTCCATCCATAACGGATGCTTCAGTTGAGCAGGCAGTGAGTGATGTTTTTGGTTTGGCAGAGGCGTTCGAAAAGAAGTACCGCGGAAAAATCACCGCCCTCACCCCGCAAGAGCTGCTAAACTGCATCAAAGAGTTCGAGATATTTCAAGCTAAACTCCAAGACATCTCGCTGTACGCGATGTTATCTTTCTCCGCGAACATGACTTTGCCCCAGACGCAGGCGCTCTACGACAGAGTCAACAAACTTGAAGCGCGACTGGGCAAACAATTGGCGTTTTTCTCGCTTGAACTTGGCGCCTTAGTCAAGAATAAACCGCAGCTGATAGCTGACCCCACTTTGGCAGAGTACAGACATTGGCTGGAGAGGGTCCAACGCAGGGCAGCGCATATGCTGTCCGAGGTGGAGGAGCAGCTTATCATTGAGAAGGACCAGTTTGGCGTGAACGCTTGGGAAGAGTTGCAGAGCAAGTGGCTAAACACGCGCATGTTTGAAGTTACGGTTTTGGGCAAGAAGAAGACGCTTAGTTACGGAGAAGCAAACGGGCTGCTGCCTCATCCTGACCGCGCCACCCGCGAGTCAGCCAACAAAGCCATCTACGGCTTGCTGGGAAAAGACGGCGAAATCTTCGCTTCGGCACTACGAAACATCTGCAACGACTGGGTCAGCGTGTCTGAGCGCAGACGCTACGTTTCACCAATGGAGTCAAGCCTTCTGAGCAATGACACCGAGCAGCCTATAGTGGAGGGGTTACTACGAGCAATCGAGGACAACGCGGGCGCGTACCGCCGCTACTTGAAGCTAAAAGCTGAGCTTATGGGGTTGCCAGTGCTGAGGAATCATGATGTTGTGGCGCCTTTGCCTAATGGCTGCGCGCTGAAGTATACTTTTGAAGAAGCCAAAGAGCTCGTCACTGAAGCATACAGCAAATTCGACGAAGAATATGCCGCTGCGGTTAAGGATGTGTTTGCGAGGCAACATGTGGATGCTTCGCCGCGTTTCGGCAAACGGAACGGCGCTTTCTGCGCGGGTTGGTACAACGGCAAATCCGCCTTCATACTGGACAACTTTACAGGGTCTTTAAATGACGTTTACACTTTGGCGCATGAGCTAGGGCACGCCACGCATGACTATTATGCACATAAAAGCCAAACGGTCATGAACTTGAGCATGCCATCGGTTGTGGCGGAGACAGCGTCGATTTTCGG
Organism: uncultured Candidatus Bathyarchaeia archaeon; assembly: GCA_964350175.1. Taxonomy (GTDB): domain Archaea; phylum Thermoproteota; class Bathyarchaeia; order Bathyarchaeales; family Bathycorpusculaceae; genus JADGNF01. The sequence goes on along the minus strand of CAYGJP010000241.1, from coordinate 1,178 downwards.
CGAACTCCTGCTCACGGATCTGCTGCTGGAGAAGGCAAGCTCTGCTGCCGAGCGCAAAGCAGTGCTCTGCTTGGTCTTAGATGAGGCAGGTATGACGGCGTTCCAAGTTACTGCACGCGTATGGTTTGAGCAGGCGCTCTACCGCAGCATAAAACAGGGCGAATACTTGGATTACAAAACCATCTGCAACCACTGGACAGGTGCGAGGAACCGCATCTACGGCGACGCAGTCGAATGGTTCCCCGAAATGGAAGCCGAATGGACCATGAAACCGCACTACTACATGGCGAACTACCGCTTCTACAATTACCCGTATGTGTACGCGCAGATGTTCGTCTACGCCCTCTACCAACGATACCAAGAAGAAGGCAAAGCATTCGTTCCAAAGCTGAAGAAGGCGTTGTCGGCGGGCAGCAGCATCGCACCGCTACAAATTGGTAACTTAGTGGACTTAGATGTCACTGCAAGTAACTTTTGGCAGCTGGGCGTGAAGCGGTTTGGGCACTTTACGGCTGAACTGGAGAAAATCGTCGGCAAATGATTAATAAGAAAGAAAACGAAAAGTCTGTAGCTTGTGCATAGAGTGTGCAGCGGTAACCAAGCTAGGTCAAAGGTGAAGGACTCAAGATCAGATCATTTGGCCTGAATTGGCCTCTATGATGGGAAATCCTTTCCCGTAGGGGTTCGCAGGTTCAAATCCTGCCCGCTGCACCAAGAAATTTTTCAAGGTTTCTGCGTTTTACGAGGGAAATTTTAATAGCTTTATACTGCTTGTAGATTACTTAGCAGTTTGGTGACTTAAGTTGGTTGAAACTGTCTTCACCGATGAGGATGAGAAGAATCTAAAGACTTTAGCCGAGGAGCTACCAAAACTCCGCTTACTTGTCGAGGAGCTCACGGAAACGCTGGAAATTCTAAGTGACAAGAAACTCATGAAAAGCATAGCTGATAGCCTGAAAGATGTGAAAGAGAACAGGGTTGTGGGCTTTAAGGAACTCCTCGCAGAGCTGAAGTTGGATGAAAAAGAAATTTGAGTTAGTCTTCACCAGAGAATTCGTGAAGAGACTAAAGAACCTCGATAAAGATAACCAAATTAGAATTTTAAGAGATTTAAAAATTCTTGAAGAAAAACCATTGGTAGGCAAGCGGTTAGCAGGACGCCTTAGTGAGGTTATGTC
>CAYGJP010000240.1:0-2763 GCA_964350175.1 uncultured Candidatus Bathyarchaeia archaeon | reverse complement strand
AGCGCCCGCGGCAATAGAAATTCTAAGCACCCTTTTTGGTTTTCACCCGAAGAAATGTAATGGGAAAAACGTTTCTACATGAAGAAAACACCCCGTTAAAACACGATAAAAAACCGACTGCAGCCTGTACCTGCTCCATCAAAACCTGATTTTTGCATAAATAGGGTCTCCGAAAACAAATTCCGCTGGGCATTTCTACATGTAGAAAGATTTTGCCTCGGGTCAAAACGCTCTCTGAGGGTTCAAGTAATGTAATAAGCTAGTTCGGGAGCCTTTGTTTTTACTCCAACTTCTCGTAGCGGAGCTTAAAACTATGGCGCCGAACAAGAGAAAAGGCACACCCCTTAAGGTTTTTAGTGGCAAAGAAGCTAGCCTTAACCTCGTCATATTTCTGATCCTTTATCCGGAGGGGAAGCTTTTGGCAAGCTACGACGTATTCAAAGAGGTTAGAGCAACCAAAGGCTTCAGAAACATCGGCAAGCAAAACATCGACAGGCGAGTAAAAGCTCTCCACAAGCAGCACTGGCTGGAAACAGAGGGAGTGAGATCTGCAAAGGCGCATTTTATTTCACCCCTCTACAAGCTAAGTGCAAGGGGAAGAGCCGCGCTAGAGGTAAGCAAAAAAGACATGAACCACTTTCTTCAAACCGCACCAGAAGACCAGCTCCAAAAACTGATAGAGACGCTGCGGATGTATCTTTAAAAGATTGGGCTCGTTGCGGTGCCCTACAACGAGATGATCTCTTTGCATCGATAGATAGTTTTTATCCCCAGCCTGCAAGACCTTCAAGGTGACAACAACGTGGTTAATCTCGTGAAAGATTGGGGAGAAATGGAGCATTATGCAAGCCGCGCTTCACACGCGACGGCACGTGCCTTCCAAACTATCCAAGACAAAGACAAGGTGACAATAAGGGTTTTAGTGGGCAAGTTCGGCTTCGAGAAAGATTTTGATAGTCCACAAAACGAGCAATTCTGCGAAATCGTCAAGTTTTGCGGCGCTGAAAAGTTCCTTGACATAGGCAAAACCGTTCCCGACGACCAGTTCTTCAAATAAGCCTTCGAGGAAAACCGTTTGAGAAAGCGCCTTGACCGAAAACGCTGCGTAGTCTGTGGGGCGCCTCGGGCTGGATGCACGGGGTATGTTTATTTTGAGAGTGGCCGCAGCAGGCTTTATGCTCCATTCTGCAAAGAGCACCTGGACACCTGCACAAGATACGCAAATCCCATATTTGAAAACGAGGCGGCAGTGGAGCTCTTCGCAAAGAAGCATCCTCAGAGTTTCGCTGAAGACGTCAGGGGTAAACCGCTGATTTTCTTCACCCGCATCGGCTACCACGGCATGACCGCGGAGTAACCAGAAGAGAGCTTGTGAGTGTGGGAGGGAATGGCTGACCTTACACAAAATGCATCGCCCCCAGATTGCATGTTTGGCGCCAAAGCCGGTTCCAAATCTTGTAAGTCAGAGCCAACAGAAGGCTCTGCCGGCACCAGCCCCCTATGCCCAAAATGCGACTCTAAGAAGTTGTGGCGTGATGGCCTGCGTTCTCCTATGTTTGGCGAAGTTATTCAGCGGTGGCTTTGCCGTGACTGCGGACTCAGGTTTAGTGATCCTGATGGTGTTGAGAGGGCTAAAAAGGCGTTTGAGCAAGATGAGATGTTTGAGGCGAAGACGTTAAAAAGTCCAGAGGATATAGTTGTTTCTCGCCAAATATGCGTCTTGGAGACGAAAAACTTGGTTGCGGAACAAAAAATAGTGTTAGAGGTTCCGCGGAGAACTGAAGTGGATCTGAAAGGCGCTATCGTAGAATTCCTCTGGCAACTCAAAAGACAAAACTACGCTGAAGACACAATCACTACCTATGGCTATTCTTTAGAAGTGCTAGTGCATCTTGGAATTAACCTCTTTGACCCGCAAAGTTTCATTGATGAAATGGCAAACCTATCGGATAAGACGAACATACGGAAATACAACTTAACAAAGGCATACCGTTGCTTCCTCAACCAACACGACATTAAAGCTAAACTGCCAAAATACAAAGTAACCCGACCTATGCCGTATATTCCGCCTGAAGAATACCTTGACCAACTTATCGCTTGCTGCAATCAACAGATGGCTGCTTTCCTGCAGACGCTCAAAGAAACTGCTGCTAGACCAGGAGAAGCGTGGAAACTTGAATGGGATGACTTAGACCTCGAAGGTAAGAAACTTCACATTTCGCATCCAGAAAAGGGCTGCAACCCTAGAATTCGTCCAATCTCGCCTAAGCTATTGCGTATGCTGCTTGCCTTGCCTAGAACACAAAAACGTATCTTCACCTACAAATCTAAGGGCGTTGCGGGTAAATCGTTCCGAACAATGCGTAAACGAGCAATCCAGAAACTTGGTAATCCGGAGCTGCGCAAAATCGACTTCTACACTTGCAGGTACTGGAAGGCAACACAAGAGTATCGGCGGACTCATGATTTCGGCTGCGTCATGGTGCTGCTCGGTCACAAGTCACTGCGGTACGTGCTATTGTACGCTCAGCTCAGTGAGGCCTACGACACGGACAAAGGGTACATTTGCAAAGAAGCCGCCAACCGCCACGAAGCAAAACAACTCATAGAGGCAGGTTTCGAATATGTTATGGATAAGGAGGGCGTTAGTCTTTTCAGAAAAGTTAAATAATCCCAGTGATTCCCTAAACCAACGAAACCCATGGACAAGCGGTCGTAGTCTAGCCTGGTTTAGGACATCAGCCTGCCACGTTGACGACCCGG
>CAYGJP010000239.1:0-2768 GCA_964350175.1 uncultured Candidatus Bathyarchaeia archaeon | reverse complement strand
CTCTCAGAAAGAGGGATTCTTCGACGAATATTCTTTCAAGAGAGAGGTAACGGTTGGTGAAGAAATGGTGAAGCGTAAACAAAGCCATATGTTCTGCAAGGCATGCGGAGACCAAGTCAACGTAAAGTTTCTGCGAAGCCACCTTTGCACACATAATCCGAACGCGGATAACTTTACGCCTGGAGAAGTTCAGGATTGTTATCAGCTCAATGATCCCTTAGGCGATTAAGATGAAGATCGAAGTCTTAGATGAATTCGCCGATATGCTCTGTAGCTTCGACAAGGATATGGCTCCACACATTGTCGTAGAGGCTTTGAAGTGGGCTTCAGAGAAGCCGCATGAAGCGTCAAGGATTGTTGAGGGCTGGAAGAAACTGAAAAGCAGAGGCAAAAGCGAGTTCCAATGGAGAATTTCCTTAGGCAGTATTGATCCCGCTGAAGCGTTAGATTATGCAGTGAAGTACGAAGCAAGAAAACGTGAACAATCGAGTCTGCTCATGAAAGTCATATCAAAAGCGAAGAAAGAAGGCTATGCGTTCACCCTGCCAAACGGCGTTCAATGCACGATCCAGCACAAAGAAGGGGAATACTGGTTCATCTTCAATGTTGCAACAGAAGAAATCATTCTGTTCTACTCTCAAGTAACTTATGACACGATTGAAGAGGCTAAGAAATACAGTCAAGTATGTACTCGAAACCTTTACTCCATCGCTTACAAAGACAAAGTCTACGACAGCAATAGCCAAACTGGCAAAGCACTTCGGCAGGCGATCGAGCAAAACATCCACCCGAACGTTGCCGCCGTAATATCGCCAACGTAGAAACGGGAAGCGGATAAACATGACCAGCAAAACTGATAATACAGCCCAGAATAGCGCAAAGGAGCTTTTGATAGAAATTGCCCGAGTGATTTTGAAGGAGCTTCAAGAACGCGAAGAAACAGTGCGGAAAATAGTGACTAACCTTGCCATAAGCGAAGTCGAATACAAGAAGGCAATAACCGCCGAGGTCATCAAAGACGTAGCAGTTGAAGCCCGGTACGCTCTTGTACCCAATATAAACTGCGCCCCAGACATCGTGAAGAATAATGCCTTACGAGCGCTCCAAAGGAAACTCAGCAGAGACCAGAGGATCTACGGGGCAACCTGAACTAATAATCGAAATTTTTGTGAGGTGAGAAAGAAAATGGTGGATGATAAAGAAGTTTGCATATTCAAATTTAGGCCAAGCAGCCACAGCGAAGACTACACCCTCATAGCAACATACCAAGCTACCGAAGAAGCTGGCAAAGCAAAGGCGGCGTTGGATAAGCTTCTGCAGGACATGGAGGAGCACCCTGAAAGCTACGACACAGATTGGTCACCTGAAGAAGCACAGGTCTCAACTGCAGGCAACCAAGTTACTTTTGTGGTCTACAGCGCTGGCTACCTTGACGATGTGGAATCAGTGGTTAACAAAGCAGCTAACCCAGAGAAAGTGGAATGCTACACCAACTATCAGGAATTGACGGTTACAGTGAAGGTGCCTAAGGGGTTAACGCCTGAAACAGCCATGCTCGTGCTGGACAAAGAAGAGGCTGAAGCCATAAAATGGTTCAAAGAAAAAATCGGAGCCCCAAAGATAGCTGAAGGCGAAGACGGCGAACAAACATATGAATGGTTCTACAGTGGCGACGAAATCTACTGGGACGGATGCCTGTCTGTAGGGTTCGAGTTCAGGGTTGACGAGAAAGAAAACTGGGCAGTCGAAGAGTAGAGGAGGTGGCAACATTGAAGACAGATATGCAGAGGATTTTGACGACGCCAGAAGGAACATTTATCCATGACAGAGATTCGGGCCTTTGCGCTTTCACCCACAAATTAAGCTCCACGCGCTGGACGAAACCATTGTTCGCTCAAATTGCCATTACAGAAAAATGCAACATGAACCCTCCGTGTCCTTGGTGCTATGCGAAGGCCTCGCCAAACAAAAGCCGGATCTGGCCTGTGGAAGACCTCATGGAACTGGTAAAGTTTCTGGACTTGTGGGATGGTGGCCTGCTAGGCGTTGCTTATGGTGGCGGCGAACCCTTCACCCACCCAGAAATCGTTGAAATCGCGAAAAGAACTTGGAACGAAACTGGGCTGGACGTTTCATTGACAACAAACGGATTCGCTGTTTCACCCGACACAGTAGCATCAATAGAGGGATACGTTGGCGAAATCAGAGTAAGCATATACAATCCCTACAATTGCAACCTTCTTGAGAAGTTCGTAAACCGAAGATTCGACTTAGGCGTAAACATCCTCTTAGTGAATGGTGGAATTTCTAACTTAGAAAAGACTGTTGAAACTTGCGTTGAAATGGGAGTCCGAGACTTCCTAATCAATTCTTTGAGAACTGCCGGCAGAGCCTACAAACGCAAAGACATGGAGCCAACCGTGGAAGATTTCTTGCAACTCGCAAAGCTTGTTGAAAAATTCATGAATAAAGCGCAGTTCAAGGTGAGCACAAGGACAGCTGAAACGCTCCAGGAGTATGCAAAACTGCAGTTTATCCCCTTCGCAAACCAAGCTAGAGGAAGAATCATTGCCATAACCGTCGACAGAAAAGTTAAGCCATCAAGCATGTCAACCGAAGCATACCCTTTCAACGAACCAGAAGAAACTGCGGACATCTACAGAAACAGAATCCTCCGGTAATTCGAAAGAAGAAAACAATTGGTTTTTGAACCAATCTCACAAGCGGTAGCAGACGCTCTAAAATAAAAATTAGTTTTCGAGGAGGTG
>CAYGJP010000238.1:0-2820 GCA_964350175.1 uncultured Candidatus Bathyarchaeia archaeon | reverse complement strand
GTTCTGAGGGTAGGTTTTAAATGCAAACCAAACTAACCTACTTATCGCCCCACAAACTATCAACCGTTTGCATAGTTTACGAGTAACGAATTAGAAATTTCGAAAAGTGAACACCATGCGAATACTGATACGAGACCCAAAATCAAAAAAATGGAACTTCGCAGACACGGTTAAAGCAAAAGCCGAGTCAGAACTTCAAAAACTACTCATTGAGTCCCCATCACTAATTTCAATTGATGAAATCCGCGATGGCGCATCAGCACTTGTAGCAGCAATAGGCGAGTTCGGTCTTCCAGGTTCAGGCTCAACCGACATTTTAGCCTTCAGCGCCCAAGGCGATATTGCGGTAGTTGAGTGTAAACTTGCTTCAAACCAAGAAATTAAACGCAAAGTAATAGGTCAGATCTTAGAATACGCTGCATACTTATGGCAAATGAGCTATGAGCAAGTTGACGAAAAAATCAAACATTTAAAGGGCAAACCGCTCGCAGAGATAGTTGCCGAATCGGTCGCAGGGGATTGGGATGAAGAACTTTTCAGAAGTAACATGCGGCAAAACCTAGAAAGTGGCTCATTCATCCTAGTTATTGTAGTAGACGAAATCAACGAAGAGCTTAGCCAAATTATAAAATACATAAATGGATGCAGTAAATCCACATTTTCCCTTCACGCGCTAGAAATGAACAGATTCCAAGCTAATTCAATTGAAATTCTAGTTCCACATTTACATGGAAACTCGACAAAACCATCCGCAAGCAGTCAAAGAAAATCTTGGAACGAAGAGACGCTTTTCAAGGGGTTCTCAGAGAAAAATCCTTCTGACATAGTGAAAATTGCTAAAGACCTTTATTTATGGACCAAAGAGAACGCCGACCGAATTTGGTTAGGACAGGGAAAAGAAACTGGTTCATTTACTTTTCACTTCTTAAAGGAAGGTCGAACTATAGCTCCGTTTACTGTATATACAGACGGCAGATTGGCTTTAGACTTCGGTTACTTGATAGGACCGCTGTCAAAAGAAACATTAGAGCAATTTCACGAGAAAATAGTTGCAATACCTCCAATGGGTCACATTCCAAAAATTTTTCCCAACAAATTTCCAAGCGTAAAACTTGAATCACTCAAAGATACCGCAAATTGTCAAAAGTTCAAAGAGTCGGTTCTATGGCTTAAAAGCCAGCCTGTCTACCTCGGACTTAAAAAACAATAGCGCTATAGAACCAATAATTGGTATTGTTCGTTACCTAAAAAAAGAAAATTCGCACATCTGCTTGTGACAGCCTGCACAACCAATACGCAACCCAAAACAGACCCAGACAACAAATTTCAGCCAACAAAACAAACCACAAAAGAAGTTGTGAAACACCAAACCAATCTACAACAACAACTAAACAAAAAAAAACAAACCCTGCAAGACTTCACAGCACCTTTGCAGCTTTTAAAAGATAAATAAAGGATATTCCCCATATCACTTCAAAGTGAAGCACGTTGTCCCAGACTCAGTTCTCAACCAGCGAAGTAAAAACATGGCTTGAAAAAGAAACAAGCTCAACCTTCACACCCGTGCAAACCCAAGCCCAAAAACACCGCGACAACATACAAACAGCACTGCAGAACCTCTCAGAAGCCAGCAAAATGCTTTTGGACAACAGCCAAAAAGAAATCGAAAAAAGAAACCTGAAAGTCTACAACCGCGCCCGCGCCCTCAACAAACTTGCAGTCCTCTTTATAGAACGAATAAAAAAACTAAACGTTCCCGAACAAATCTCCTACGACAACCTAACAAGCTTTGCACAAGAAACCCAAAAAGCACTTGCCGTAACCGAAATCGACATCCGAAACTGGTTCCCACGCATCTCGCCTTTCTTCATTATGGACCGCAGAAAATTCCTAACCGCCTACGAAAAAACAAAAATGACTTTTAACGACTTGAGCAACTTCCTTACTAAAGAATACGTCAAAACCAAAACCCTCGAAAACACCTTCAACATAATAGGCGAACTTGAGGCTCTTGAAACTCAACTATCCGATGTGGACACCCAGAAAACTAACCTGAAAAACGAGCGGCTCCAAATCGAACAAGAAATTGCCGCATTGGAACAACAAATCGCTGGTTTAAAGGGTAGCGCAACTGTTGAACAGCTGAGCCAAGCCGAAGCTGAAACCGAAACGCTGATCAACGAGTTAAAGCAAGAACTGCGGCACCTGCAGAAGCCCTTCATAAAAATGCAAGCCCTCGCAGTTTCAGGCGGAGGCGCAGGCTTAACTCCTGACGAACTCAAAACACTTGTAGCTCATCTGGAAAACCCGTTTGAAGCCATAATAGCCGAAGACGCAGGTTGCCCTACGCTCAAGGAAATCCTGCAGAAACTTTCTCGCTTGATGAGCGAAGACAAGCTCAAGCTGAAGCCAGATAAAGCACGGAAAGCCGAACAAGCAATAGACGACATCCTCAGACGTGGCTCTCTGATTGGGCTTCACCGCAAATGCGTTGAAACGGCTGCACGTAGAAAGAAGCTTGAGAATTCAGCGGCGATGGAAGAAGCAAAACAGCGCATATCCGTGTTTGAACAGCAGATTGGGCAGCTAATGATTAGGCGCGATAACCTTGAAGCTGACGAGCAAGTTAAGGAACGTGCTTGCAACGAGTTGTTGGAGAAACTCCGAAATCTTAAAAAAACAATTGAGTCAAACATCATGAGTTTTCTTGGCGTACAAGTCCAAATCCAATAGTTCAACAGGTTCAATGTAGCGTTTCTTTAATGTGATGAGAACGCAAAACAGCCTTTTGGCATACTCAAGTTTAGCTTCTGCCCTCGG
>CAYGJP010000237.1:0-2826 GCA_964350175.1 uncultured Candidatus Bathyarchaeia archaeon | reverse complement strand
CTACAACGTAGTTTCCCGCAAATTACGAACCCTCTGGAGAAGTTTGAAGAGCGAATCTAACTAAAGCATGCCGTCTGAGGAAATGTCATGAAGATTGTGAAAGGCTGGAGAAGAATAAGCAACCAAGGAGGATTCCTAAACGAAACCACAGGGCAAACCCTAGTCGTGGCAAAAAAGGAATTTGGAGAACATTTCCACGTGCTGCTTTTCGCTGGAGAGAGAACCGAGGACTCGGAAGGCAGGGAGATTTCGCCTATTTTTCCGACTGAGGCGAAAACCGAAGCCTTCGCTATAAGCTGGATGACGAAGAACCCCAACGGAACCAAGTGAATCTTCCACACATTTGTTTTTCAGATTTCACAAGGTAAATCGGGGTTAAAAACCCATTCCGGCGCCACTTAATTCTATTAAATTGTCAATTGTTCAAAAATGTGTTTTAACAAAGAGAAAGTTATGGGATGAAGGGTAGTTGCCGTATTACTGGTTCTATGAGGTCGAGCACTATCTGCGGGAACAGCCCTAGGACGATGATTGTGCCTGCGAGGATGAACACTGGAATCAGCAGCTTTATGGGTTCTTTGATTCTTACTTCGTCTTTGGGTTTCTTGCCATACATGTAGTTCACGAGCCTGAACAAGTAAGCTACCTGAACAACGCTCATTAAAACGCCTATAACGGCTAACCACGCCAAGTTTGCCTGTATCGCAGAGGTGAAAACTAAGTATTTAGCTATGAAACCCCCAAACGGAGGCATCCCAGCAAAAGACAAAGCAGCCATAAGCAACCCTAAACTTGCCAGAGGCATTTTCCTGCCAATACCTGAGAAGTCTTTGAGAGTTTTGAATCCGTAGTGGTTAATGATGCCCACTGCCATGAAAGCAAGTGCAGTGGTTACGCCGCCGATAAGGAAGAAGTACAAGTTTCCTCTGAGCCCATCAGGCGTTAAGCTGGTGATGGCCACAAGGTTGTAGCCTACGTCAGCCACACAGATGTTTCCTATCAACATCTTAACGTTCTTTTGAATTAACGCAAACAGGTTACCAACTATCATGGTGAACGCTGCCATAACCGCCAGCATCAACGTCCAATCTAACACTTCAGTCGGCACCAAGATGAATATGAGCACACGAATGAGCACGTAATAGCTTGTTTGATCTATGACGGCTGAAAGGAAAGCAGATGTGGAAGAGGGTGCTGCGCTGTAAGCGTCAGGCAACCAGAAGTGAAAGGGTACGATAGCTGCCTCGATGGCGTAACCTGCGGCGATGAATATGAAAGCTAGAATCAGTAGTGTCTTGTCTGCTAGTACTGTTAGAGCTTCTTTTACAGCCCAGAAATTCAAAGTTCCCGTAATTCCGTAAACAAGGGATAACCCAAAAACAATGAACGCGGAAGCGATAACAATCATAACGATGTACTTCAAAGTGGCGTTCAGAGATGTACGGTTTTTCTTGTAGAGCATCAGAAAACTTGAGCCTGCAGCGGCTGCTTCCCAGAAAATGAAAAGCGTCAACAAATCGCCTGAAAACACCGCCCCAATCACGGCGGCTGTAAGCATAAACATAAAGGCATAGAACCTTTTGGAGGGGGGTTTGATTAATAAAAAACACGTTGTAACGCGCGCGGAGGGCTCACTAAAGAGGGCAGTTGCTGGCTTCGTTGAGTGTAGGTTGTGGCGGCTATGCAACTGTTCATGTGCTCTATTCAGCGATGGCTAAAAAGTAACCGCGTTATGACTATACCTGAACTCTTCCTTGGCAGACATGTGTCTCATCAATAGCGATTAGCACGATTGAGGGTTTGGATTCGAAACCTTGCCACTTTTGAGTGCAAATAGTCGCTTGCCCTTATTAATAAGCGAGGAAAAGAGGAACAATGTAAGAAATACATGAAAAAGGCTCGAGTAGAGAAATAGAAAAAGAAAGGTGTTAAATAAGCAGGACTTCGCATAGTCAATAGTACCATATACTGTTGATGTTTATTTTTGCATGCCCCATTTCGTCTCCAAATGCAGCAGTAGAGCAATTAAACCTCTTGTTCCTATTGTGAGGATGAGCAGCAAAAAACCCTCAATTGTTCTTATGAATGCGGTATTAATGACTTCTGCGCTTATTAGAATTTCTAAGCCAACTATCAAATATCGTGCGCGAGGAGTAAAATCGATTGCCGTTAAAGGTGCGCGCAGCTTTGTTGTTATATAACGAGTAGCAAGTAGGATAGAACCAAAAACTATCACAGAAGCTCCTAGGAAATTTAGCAAACCTATGGCTAATCCTAACCAATTGAGTATTGCGTTCTGAATTATTATACTAATGTCAGTGTATAAGAAAAATAGGGCACCCGAGGAAACTGCGGTTACAATGATTAAGATAATTAGGAGAAGTGCTGAAATGCAGATTCTGTTTTTTTCGTTTGTACACACATTCGCCATTAGAGCTCTACAACCTTATTGACTTTGATTGTAATGTCGGATTACCTAATATATTATTTGTTTACTCAGCAATTAATCCTTGATGAAATAGCGTATTTTACGAAGGTCTCGAAAACTAAAATATACGCGAAGGTTTTTACGGTTTAACTATCCCTTCCTTTAGAGGGAACTGCAGACAACTTCGCAGGTCAATAACCGCGATACATTCGCAGTCAGAAAAGATTTAATAAAAAAACTAATTTAATTATACATAAGATCAAAACAGCGGTCGATAAGTTTTTATCTTCTCAGGGTGGGGATGTCTCCCGAACACCTTCTTTTTTTAGTTTCAATGGTGGATATGACATTAAAGTTCAACTCGCAAGCAATCACAGCCACATTGGGTAGCTTCACGG
>CAYGJP010000236.1:0-2944 GCA_964350175.1 uncultured Candidatus Bathyarchaeia archaeon | reverse complement strand
TCGGGTACAAATGCTATAGAGAAGATGCGAATTTCCGAAGCGACGGTATGTTCATCGAGAAAAAAGGCAAATTGTACAACATACAACCAAGTTTGTACCTTTGTCAGAGTATAACTCCATTTTTTCTGCAGAAAATCTTGGATATCGCCATTATCAAAAAAACGCCGCTCCATTTTTGGTTTCACCCATGGAATTTTGGCGACACTGATGAAATGATCACGAAATATTTGGAGGATGTTTTTTTACCATTGCTCAAGTATGCCAGAAGTAAGAAGCAAAAAGGTTTGCTGACATTCGAAACCATGCTTTCTGCCGCTAAAAAGGCTGAGACTGTTTTTGGAAATTCCTGGATAAAGTAATGGAGATTTGATTCAGTCTGAATACACCAGTTGTTCTGAAAGATCCTCTGAGCTATGCTAAATTCAAAGTTAGAAGCTTTGGCAAGCAAGCACAGTTCACAAGAACTTGGGTAGAGGATCATTCCCCAATTCTAGTGAGTCTGAAGAATAAGTTTGCGGTCGACCGCCCTTTTGAGGAAACAACAATAGGTGTCTGTTTGCCGGGAACCTGGGAGATGTTCATGTTTTGTTCTGCACTCGAAGCAGGAGGAGCAAAGTTGCTATGTTGCCCCTTTTTCTGCTCACCTGAAGTGGGAATTGAGCTTTTGAAAAACCAGAGAGTAAAGCTACTTGACACTCGCCACGCCGCCAAATGTGTTAGGCTAAGTGACTTTATCCATGATACCGCGGGTTTCTTAGGAAAGGACTTGTTTAATCAAAAAAATTCTGTAAAAGGAATAGTGGAACAAACTGGGTCGGGAATAAAGTTTTACGAGAAGAAAGAGGCTCAAAGGATTCTTGACAAACCAGTTCTTAATTTGGACAGCAGCTATGTGAAAAGAAAACGCGAAAATCAGATGGCTACTGGATTAGGATTGATCGAGGCGTTGCTCAAGCTTCACGTTTTTCTACCAGGAAAAAAGGTTCTGGTAATTGGTTTTGGGAATATCGGGGTTGGCTGTGCCACGTACTTGAAGAACATTCAGTGCGACGTTGCCGTGTTTGATGTTGACACTAGTAAGAGAGCAGAAGCGTTGAGTCTTGGTTTTGGCGTAGACGAAATGAAAGATCTAATTCCTCAAGCAGACATAATAGTCAACGCAACTGGATCTTCTGCGCCAGTCTTGAAGAAAGAAGATCTAAAGAACCTGAAGAATCACGCCGTATTAGCCAATATGGGTGGTGTTGGGTGGGATCGAGAGTACCTTCTGAGCAAGCCAGTACAGAAAGTCGGCAGGGGAATTCTCAAAGTCCAACTTAACAGCGAGAAAGCGGTCTACGAAATGGCCGGTGGTTCTCTGGTGAATTTTGCTTTAGCTTCAGGCACAGATACAGAAACTATGGATATGGTTTTTTCGCTTGGCGCCTTGGGGATGCAGTACTTGGTCAAAAACTACAGAACTATGCCGAAAGGTCTGCTGCCTATACCCGATGATGTCCAGAAGGAACACCTGCAATTAGTTGCAAAAATTTCCGCCAGAAAAGTCGCGCCCAAAGATAAAGAGGAGTAATATGAAGAGTAAAGTTTTGGTATTGAAAAGCGACGGCGCAGCTATTTATTCCGACATAGTAAAAGTGTTCGATTTCTATCCACACGTTCTGGAAAGGAAGCCCAAGAAAATCGCTATAAAGTTAAACATTGGCGTCATCAAACCGCCCGAGTCAGGAGCAATTGCTGACCCAATTTTTGTTGAGAATTTGCTCAGGGTTTTGAGAGAGAAATGCGGTCCAGAACCTGAGATAGCAATCATAGAAGCTAATTCGACAAATAATCGCAACGTAAGCATTTGTTACAAGATTATGGGTTTTGAAGCAATTGCTGAGAAATATGGCGCAAAATGCGTGAACCTGTCCGATGAACCTGTTGTGAAGAAAAAAATAGACGGATATCTGTTCAAAGAAATAGAGGTTCCAAAAATAATGACTGAAACTGACCTGTTAATTACGCTACCCAAGCTTAAGACCCATTATCTGGCAAAGATTACTGGCGGCTTGAAAAATCAATTTGGTTGTTACCCTACAAAAGACAAATACAAATTTCATGACAAGTTAAGCCAAGCCATCGTTGATGCAAATCTGATGCGAAAACCAGATTTTGCTTTGCTCGACGCTATTAATTGCATGGTAGGTCCGGGGTCTCTGGCAGGTATGACGAAAAAGTGTAACCTAATAATTGCAAGTGATGATGTTGTTGCTGCCGATTGTGTAGGCGCCAAACTTTTTGGGTTTAACCCGAGATTTGTTGGGCACATCAGAAAGGCGGCAGCCAAAGGTTTAGGGTCTACAAAGTACAGTTTGCATGGAGACCTAAAAGAGATAACCCCCGTGGATGCTGAGTTTGACAGGTTTACTTTTTATGTGCTGGAGAAGCTCAGGAATTTTGGTAGAAAAATAATGAATTAAGTGTGGCAGTATGATTGAAATTGGCTTAATCGGATATCGGCACGCGGCTTTTAGAAATCATATCCCTTGTTATCGAAAAATTGGCGCAAAAGTATCGTACATTGCTGATTCGTCTGCAAAGTGGCTGGACCAAGCAAAAGCTAACGAGCGGTGTCTTGATTATTTTCAGGATTACCAAAAGATTCTGGAAAAGGGCAACATCGACATCGTTGACATCTGCACGCAAACGACTGTAACCCCGCAGATATGCATAGACGCGGCTAATAGCGGTAAGAACTTCATAGTGGAGCCTCCGTTTGCTTTTACGGTGGAACAAGCCAAAGAAATTGAGGCTGCCACAAAGAAAAACAACGTTAAAGGTTTCCTATCGCTTGATTATCGCTTTAAACCGTCCATCTACCCGCTGGTGAAAAAACGTAAAAATGAAGAGTTCGGAAATGTTTTCTCGGTGCATGTGTCGGATTTTGAGGTGAGCCCCAGAC
>CAYGJP010000235.1:0-2970 GCA_964350175.1 uncultured Candidatus Bathyarchaeia archaeon | reverse complement strand
CCAAGCCGGAAAGAGCGTATTTGGAATCCAAAGCCGCGACTTTAGTCAGGAACTGATCTATCTCTTTTTCAAAGGTGTAATAATCCAGAAATTTGTTCAAGCGGTCGTACTGGTTGTAGGCGGCCCATCTCCGCAACAACCTCAAGGGGTCTACTAAGACAATCCTGTTCTGCTCATCTCGGGCCACAGAACCTAACTCGATAAGTGCGCTGCAAAGATAGTGTACCATCCCTCTGGAAACTTTCGCCTCTGCTGCAAGCTCCCTTTCATCCCAATCTCTGTTAGGATTTGTTAAGAGTACCCGTAGAATCCGCGATGATTTGGGCGCAAAGATGTTTCTAACGGCGGGCATATTTTTGCCTTCACTTAATGGGTTGCTCAACGAAGTATATAAATGCTCAATAACATTGAGCAAAGGCTGCAAAATTCAAACAGGATGGCAAAATCCAACAAAACTAAAAATGAAACTCCTGAACAGGCGAATAGACGCCCCCACTCAACATTCCCCAAAAAAACGCGTGTTCCATTGACGCTAACTCCTACCACGGAAGGGAAAGTGGACCGTTGAGTGTCAATCGTGGCTGCTGGAAAATTTACTTTTTCTGCAGTTTTAACAGCTGTCTTAAGAGCCCACAAGTGTTTCATTAGTCATTTTTAATTGAAATGGCAATTTTTGGCGTAAGCTTAATTGATTGAAAGTTCGATTAGACGTTATGCTTCGTTTGTGGTTTGACAAGGGTACTCTTCTGTTGAAGGGAGAGGTTGGAACTCCATATGGGAAATGGGATCCTCGGAGCGGTTGCTACCGACTTAAAGCCTGTCACTACAAGGACGCCTTGGAATATTTTAAGGAAAGCCGAATTCGGTTCGAGGATGATGTTCCGAATCCGCCGCCTCTTGAACAAGTAAAGAGCAACGTGGAATTGAGAAATTACCAGAACAAGGCCTTGGACAATTGGCGCCGCGCGGGCAACAGGGGAGTGCTGGTTTTGCCCACAGCAGCAGGAAAAACATTCATCGCATTAAAGGCAATCGATCTTCTCAAAACACAGACCATGATAATCGTTCCCACCTTGGATCTGATTGATCAGTGGAAAAAGCGAGTTAGAGAATGCCTCGGCGTGGAAGCTGGTGTTGTGGGCGGAGGCGAAAACATTGTACGGATGGTGACGGTCTCGACCTATGATTCGGCTTACTCTCAGGCAGCACAGTTAGGTAACAGGTTTATGTTCTTGGTTTTTGATGAGGTGCATCATTTGGCTTCGCCAGGCTACATGCAGATCGCTGAAATGTATATTGCGCCCTACCGCATGGGCTTAACTGCCACGTACGAAAGAAGCGACCAGAGGCATGCACTTCTTCCATTGCTTGTGGGCGACCCCGTTTACTCTATCGGCGTTGAAGAGCTTACAGGAAAGCATCTTGCGCCTTACACGTATGAGAAGGTGTTCGTCGAGTTGACTCCTGATGAGCAGCGAACTTATGAGGCGGAGATGGGCGTCTTTAAGAACTATCTTCGAGAGAGACATATTGTCCTGAAAAGTGCGGCTGATTTTCAGAGGTTCATAATGACCACTGGAAGGGACCCGCGTGCTCGGGAGGCGCTTCTTGCTCGAAACCGGGCTCTTAGGGTTGCGGTTAACTCTGAGGCGAAGCTGAACCTGTTAGCCGAGAGACTTGAAGCGTACAGAAACGAAAAGATTCTGATTTTCACGCTTTACAACGACCTGGTCTACACTATTAGCAGGCGTTTTCTGATTCCAGCCGTTACATATCAAACGCCACGGGAAGAGCGCCGCGAAATATTGGCAAACTTCGGAAACGGCAAGTACAAAGTTGTAGTTACTTCTCAGGTTCTGGATGAGGGCGTGGATGTTCCAGACGCGTCAGTCGGCTTAGTGCTTGGCGGAACCGGAAGCAAGCGGGAGTATGTGCAACGGTTAGGACGGCTCCTTCGAAAGAAGGAGGGCAAAACCGCCAAGCTAGTGGAAATAATCTCCAAAGAAACCGTAGAAGTTGGCATCAGCCGCAGGCGACGCCAAAAAACTGGAGAGGTATCATAGATGCTTCCAAGTAACATGCTTGTGGTGTGGAAGAGGAAAGGCGAGATAGCTCCTCGCTATGCTAAACTCTCCGCTGACAATCTTGAAGCTGCTAACGGTCTCATAGAAGCCTACAAGGGACATATCGGAGAAAAGAAGAATGTCCTAAAAGCCGTAGTCACTGACCTTGAGAATAGAGGGTACGAATATCGCTTTGTTAGGGGGTTAGCTTTGCTGCTTGATCGAAGAGGTACTTTCGCCTGCAACTGCAAAGTTGATCCTGTTGATTTGAGGAGGAAAATCTTTCAGGCCACAGAAAAGGTTGGTTTGCCCACAACTTCAGAAAAGCGCCGAAGAATACTCGAGGTCGTCGCTTCAGAAATGGCGCTGACACCGGAAAACTTTGAGGAGTATCTGTATGCTGACTTGGATGATGAGTTAATTCTTGAAAAGTTTGAGTCTCCCTCAGCGTCTGAACTGCTTGAACAGTACAATCTTAGTCTAACTCAGACTCTTCTCTTCGACTCCACAGAGTTAAGTTTTACAGTTTCCGGCAGCTGGCAGAGACTGTTTTTTTCCGTGAAAAAACTGGGTCTCATCTACGAGGTTTACAAGGATAATGGTTTGTGGGTGAAAATTGATGGTCCAGCCAGCCTCTTCAAGCTGACAAGAAGGTATGGAATTAGCATAGCCAAGCTTCTTCCCATAATCGTCGCTAATCCCGAATGGACCGTAAGCGCGAAGATTCTGTGGAAGTACACAAACGAAATTTGCAACCTTAGACTTGAAAGCCGAAAGCACGGTTCGTTTCTTAAGAAGCCTAATTTGCCTATTGTGACCTACGATAGCGCTGTTGAAGAGAGTTTTGCGTCGCAGTTGCAAGCCGTGAAGTCTGGCTGGAGTTTGAAAAGAGAGCCAGAACCTGTTC
>CAYGJP010000234.1:0-2977 GCA_964350175.1 uncultured Candidatus Bathyarchaeia archaeon | reverse complement strand
ATGCAACAGACCTTTACGCTTCGAAAGTTTATGCCTGACGATTTGCAAGCTGTAATGCAGATTAACCGCGTTTGCTTGCCTGAGAACTACACCGACATGTTCTTTATGGATTTGTACCAGCGTTTTCCTGAGACGTTTATTGTGGCTGAGGATAACGGCGACGTAGTCGGCTACATCATGGCCCGCATCGAAGTGGGTTTATCTAATATGGGGTTGGGCGGCTTGGTTCGTAAGGGGCATGTTGTTTCCATCGCGGTTATGCCAAAGGGCAGGCGCAAGGGTGTTGCGACGACTTTGATTAAGGCAGCCATGGAAGGCATGGTCAATTATAAGGCTAAACAGATTTTCCTAGAAGTCCGAGTGACTAACAACGTTGGCATTGACTTGTACAAGAAGTCGGGGTTAGAGGTTTCGCGGACGATTAGCGGGTACTACAGCGACGGCGAAGACGCCTACGTCATGAGCAAAAAACTGTAAGTGAACTTAGTTATGGTTCGAGGATTTTCTTTATTTCCTCGATTTTTCGGGGATTAAGCGACACTTCTAGTCCGTAGCTGGTGATTTTCGGTGTTATATAGCCTTCGCGGATGAGGTTCTTGAGTGCTTTTTTGATGTTTCCACATAAGTGTTTTGGAAAACCCTTCGGGACATTATCTTCGGAGGTGTGTTTTTCACCTATAAAATTGTGGTTGTACAGTTTTTTCAAGATAGCTACTTCTGTGTCGGTTAGGTTCACTTTTGATTCCTGCATGCCCTGCTGTCTTTTAAGCAGGTTTTGTTTTTATAAGCGTTTATGACAAAGAAGTCAACTTGTAGTGACAAAGAAATACTTAAATAACCACACACGCCCATTTCTACAGTGAAAATAAATGCCAAAGAAACTTGCACATGACGGATCAGGTCCACTTGAAAGAATGTTCGGCTCTTCAATGGCGCGCCTGATAGACTTCTTTACGCTTTACGACAACTGGGACTACTCAAAAACCGACATAGCAGAAAACTCAGAGCTAAGCATACGAACCGTACTCCGTGCACTCCCCTACCTCGAACAACACGGAATAGTAAAACACACTCGAACGGTAGGCAAAGCCGAGATGTACCAAATCAACAAAGACAGCCCATTAGCGCAGCACCTCAAAAAACTCGCCTTCGCAGTAGCCTCAATAGACGTAGACCAAGAACTAGCATGTCAGGCAAATGCAAAGCATAAAGCGGTTAAAACCGAAAGCATCACAGCCTAATCTTTCACTTTCACTCAAACAGGCACTTTACTTTTTCAGCTTTTTGAGCTCTTTTCCTAGTTCGGCTATTTGCTTTTTGAGTGCGTCGTTTTCCCGCTCTAAGGCTTTAACTGCGGCTTCTTTCGCTTTTTTTTCGCGTTTCTTCTTTTCTTCGTCGATTTTTTCCTCATCCACCCACGGCGGAGTTCCTGCACTGCCCCAACCCATATCATGTTCACCTACAGTAATTTCGCGTTTCCGTGCTTTAAACATGCCCTTCCTTGAATGCCCGTGCTTCTGCTGTTATGTTGACGTACATGCGTTCCGCTGTTGGAACAAAAGCGTTCCGTAAGCAGAGCTAATAGGCACTTCCCACCAAAAGCATACGCGAGTGAAGCACAATGAAAATCGGAATAAAACTACTAGTATGCGCAGTTCTTTCGCTTTCGATAGGAATCGCTTCGGCTTACCCACTACTTGTTTCGGAGTTGAATATTAGACCTTTCTTTAGAGTACCCGAAGGACCAAAAGCAGGTTTCAGCATCGATACTGTATACGCGAACTTTAACGTTCAAATGCACGCCAGCAATCAAAGTTCAGGTGGCTTAAATCTAAGTATCGTAGATTACCAAGTTGTCTTCAACGTCACGAACCTCTCAGACTTTCCAGCTAGAATGGCGTCTGTTAACCTCGTTGTGGCTGAGGAAGTTGCATTTGTTCCTTCGATAGTGGGCGGGTTTTCAATAGGGTCAGGAGGCGGAAAAAGCGGAAGCGGCGGTAATGGTTTCGTTGAAGGCTTGTGGCTTGACGATGAATGGCTCAACGTGACGTGGCTTCCAGATGGTGATTGGCCCATGTTTCCTTCTGGACCAAACAATAACATCACTACGATAATACCTGATTTGCCTGTAAATGCCACTTACGAGGGTCAATGGATAGAAGGTGTGCATGTATGGGAGAACCGCAACATAACCACAACAAGCAGCGGCACCACCATAACAACTGCAACTTACATCTTTGCCAACGGAACATGGGTTGATGTCACAGACCGAGTCAGACCTGGACAAGAAGTGCCCTTTGTTAGAGCTAGTAACACACTCGTAAGTGAACGGCGTCTATTTGCAACTGAATACTACGGAAACTACCGAAATGCAAACGAGTTTGCAGAAGCAATGAGCAACAGGACAACTTCGCAGTTCATGCACTTTGGTCCGACCTACACATGGGCAGGAGAAGGCGGATTCAACATAACTTGGGCACCTCATGAATCGCGGTTGATAATGCTTAGTGGAACAAGAGAAGTTGGCGTCAATTGGGGACTCGAATCCTTAGCGGAAGGAAAAATAATGCTCTACGGCGCCGCATCAAACTACCTTAAAGACATAAAGGAAATGAACGGCGCTTACGTCAATACGTTCTCAACAGTCACAACCCTCAAGCAAATCGCAGTGGAAAAAACACCAGACGGCTACCTATACAACGCGGTACTTGGTGAAGACCAGATGTTTATTTCTGACCAATGGGGCGTAGAAGTCTCCATCAAACCACGGAGCTAAACGCAATGACGCACCTAGACATTGAAGCAATAGAAGGCACAACACTTAGCGTCTATGCATACGTAGTCAAAGAAGGCAAACCCGTAGAACCCCGAGAAGTCATGCGCGGCGCAAACCTCAGCAGCCCCAGCACAGCCTACCGGCAACTCCAAAAACTCGAATCCCTCGGATTACTGCAGAAAAACGCGTACGGCGCATACG
>CAYGJP010000233.1:0-3004 GCA_964350175.1 uncultured Candidatus Bathyarchaeia archaeon | reverse complement strand
GTGCTATAGCAAACACCCACAACCACAACAGAAAACAAAATTTAGGTGGTAGCCCGGAAGATAGGCATGCCCCGGCATGATTCCGTGTGATTTTGGCCTCGGAATTGAAGCTTTTTCTCCTCTTTTTTCTATTTTTTTAAGCTTTTGGAGGCTGAGCGAAGCGTTTGGTTGAGCAGAAAACCGTTTCCGAGGTTCAGCCCAAGAACTTGATTTGTAATTTTCGTGCGCCTAACTTGGTTGAGTTTCAGCGTTGGAAGGCATATGTTCAGTGGGCGAAAGATAACGGAATGGATGTTTGTCACCTGACGCTTAGTTTGACTGATTCTTTCATGAAGGGTATAGAAGGCGCCGCGGAGGTGCGAAATGGAAAACAGGTCGTTAACATTCAGCAGAATAATGTTTTTCAGTATCAGGTTTCCAAGCCTCGCCGAGAGCCTTACGATTTGAGTTGTGTAAAGAAGGAGTATCAGGAAACAATCAGTAGTGTTCTTTTTGAAGCCTACGTTCTCAACAAGGCCAGAGATTTAACGCGTGAATTTAGCTACAGGGACTTTTTAGAGATTAAGCATGACGCTTTTCGCCGAATCATCCTGCGTTTGAGGTGGAAAGGAAAATTTGTCGCTAATCCTCAATGCGCCCTGCCGCGATTTTACTTTTTGGCTGAACGACTAAACGAATATGTGCGTGATGGCGGAACAACATAGTAAAACATTTGTTTACAACGGCAATTTTGCGAGTTGGTTACCTGGTGAAAAGCGGCTGTATAATTCTCCTAAAAGAATTTCTTTATAACCAAATATAGGTGATAAAGGTAGTCTTCTTCTTTTGGTACGTATGTTGGACTTACTAGTGTTGCTCTTTTTGTTATCTCTTCTTTTGAAATTTTGAATTTTTTGATGCATGTTTCGATGTCTTGGATGTCTCTTTGGTTTAGCCGTCCGATTTTGGTGACGATTATGTCAACTGGGTGCAGGGCTCTTAGGGATATGTGGCTGAATTCTTTAATTTTAACGCTCTTAACCAGATAGTCATCTGGTAGGGATTGGCAGAAGACGTATCCGTCAGCCCATCTGTCGACTTTGTAGCCTGTGGGGTTGTTTTTAAGGGCTTGTTCAAATTCTGGTAGGTCACTGCTGGGGATGGTGAAGTCGATGTCGATCGTTGACGGTTTCAGGTCTAGCAGGGTCATGGCGGTTCCGCCTGCAGCAACCAACGTGATTTTCTTGGAGAGACTTTCATTTATGACTTCGAGGAATTCGAACAGTGCGTTTTTGTCACAGGGCATTGTATAACCTCAGCTTTTGCAGGATGCTTTTTTTGTCTGCAGGTATTTCTTGTGTGTTAATTACGTTTAAAAGGTCTATTGTTTGGTTGAATTCTTGTGTCGGTTTAACATCCTGCAAGATTCTTAGCAACCCCACGAGCTTTCCTGCTGTTCCGAATTTTTGGCTTAAGAATGCCAATACATTGCTTATGAAGCTGTTTTTCGCAAGAATTACTGGTGCGGCTTCTTGTAGTCTGGCGTCGTCTTGAAGCAGAAGTGAGGTTATTATGTACTCAATACAGATTCTTTGACTTTGATCTATTTGGCGCCCGAATTCTCGATATCCGAATCTGTTAAGATTGTAGGCCAGGTCTGAATCTGGTATGCTGGCTGGTTTTGTTTCTGTTCTGGAAGCTTTGATTTCCGTTCTTTCTACAATCTCTTTGATTTGGCTCCAGAATGCTTGTGGACCGAAAAGAATGATCTTTTCACTTAGCGCTTCTCTGAGAGGATTCGTTTCGTTTGAGGTGGTTAGTTCTTGGAAATCAGTTTTGTTTAGGATTAAGCCGTCAATTTTGAGGTTATGTTTGTTCTGCAGTTTCTGCGTCTCTTTAAGAAGATCAGCTGTATCGCTATGGTAGTCTTGTGTTTCCGCTATTAGAAAGAGGAGTTCGATTCTGTTGAGTTTGAGGCTTTTTGCTGGGTTTATTGCGGAAATCGATTTTATTGCGCAGGTGTCCTTGAATGTCTGTTCCATTTCGGTTAAGAAGGGAAAGAGGTTAGTTCTTTTTGTTAGGGAATTCCTTTTTTTCTCTATTTCCATTTCTGCGAGTGCATCGATTAGCAGGTAGTTTTGGAAGTTGAGTTTGACGTTGGAAGCCCTTCCTATTGGATTCAGCGTCAGCAAGCCTTCGTCTTTTAGGTCCTGTAGTTTCTGGTAAATATTCGCGTAGTAAGCTGTGCCGTGGGTGGTCTTGATTCTTTCAGTGAGTTGGTTAATCGACAGAGAATCGCCTATGCTGGACGATAACGTATCTAAGATCCGAAGCGTGGGCGTGTCCATCGACTATTTCCTCTTGACAGTACAATGACTTTTTAATTATATAAAATTAGCTATAACATTATAGTAAAAATACTATAGTTACTATTAACTAAACTTCATAAAACTGAACCCCCATGTGAGCTTAAGCATATTCTGAGGGACCAGTTATCTGAAAGAAGAATAAGCACGCATTTTCCAACAACAACTTCTTCTACCCAACGCTCAACCCAGACACGCCGCAAACCACTTACGAGAAGAACAACAACAGCCACAAAAACACGCGTAAACAAACTTGCCGCTCTCAAAGATATTATTCGAGCTTGGGGACTTAACCCTGATGAAGTCTTAACCCAAGAAGCACTAGCCCAGTCTCACACAACTATAATCGACCAGAGCCAACTTGAACAAGTGCAACTGACACAACTCTACACCGCCTTAAGACAGGAAATGCTCAAAGATTTCCAGCAAAATCAAACTCAAAATCGTATAAATTCATGTCGGGGAAATGGTAGCCCGGAAGAGATTCGAACTCTTGTCAAGGGCTCCAGAGGCCCCTATGCTTGACCACTACACCAACGGGCTTCAAACACACTGAATCTTGCGAATTATTTACTTTAAGGTTGCGATTCGTTCCCGTTGTTTTTTGCTTTCTGAGCTTCGCGTACACAGTAGCATTGTTGGCTGACCCGGTTGTAGCT
>CAYGJP010000232.1:0-3040 GCA_964350175.1 uncultured Candidatus Bathyarchaeia archaeon | reverse complement strand
GCCAGAATTATTTTGTGATTTTGGTGCGGGGGGTTAGGTTTAAACATCGGTTTAAATTCTCGGTTTTCTGCTTGAACGCGCGCGTCGATATTTTCTTTCATTTCCTTGGTGGTGGTCAGTGGAACTTAAGTAGTTTGGACGCATTATGATCCCGCCCGCTATAAGTAAACCCTGCCCGTTTTGGAGTACGCATTGATTCTGACCTAACTAAAGAATATTTTACTAAAGTTCGTTTCACGTAGGTATTTATTTTCTGCTTTGATCTATACAGAATTCGAGGTGAAAAGCATGGCAGAGAAAGATGATGCGGAGTTCGAGAACCTTGAGCAGGAGGTTTTCAAGGCGCTTGAAAATCAGAAGAGAAGAGACATCCTCCGACTCGTTGGAGAGAAGAAGGGCATTACCTTCACTGAGATCCTGAATGCAAGCAAAGTCCCCGATAGCCCAACACTTTCTTATCATCTCAGAAGTCTGGCGCCTTTCATAGAGCAGAAGGAGGGAAAGTACCAGCTTACGCCTATAGGAAAAGACGCTTACAATCTCTTACTCAGAACAACAACATATAACAAGTTGGCTCTATTACAGAAAAACAAGTATGAAGTCACATTGGGAAACGCCCTGATTTGGGGCGCTGCGATTGCCGCCGCCGCATTTTTAAGAGTAGATGCAATTCTGTCCAGTGTTATCCTTCCAATCTTAGCTGGCGTTAGCCTATCCATAACTTACAAGCTGTTCGAGTAACTCCGATAGCATGCTTCGCTTTCAGTCAAACAAATCTCTAATTGTTGCTGAAACCATGACCTTTTTATAATCTTCCATTTTAAACAAAACCCCGACGTTTTAGACCCATATTTGAACCTAAACTGAGCTACAAAACTAATACCGGTAGCTTAGACTAGAAAGCCGAGAATTTAAGCGTAACTTGTGTAAGGTTTGGTGCGGGGGGTGGGATTTGAACCCCTAACACGCTGGCGATAT
The DNA here is from genome assembly GCA_964350175.1 of uncultured Candidatus Bathyarchaeia archaeon. Lineage (GTDB taxonomy): Archaea > Thermoproteota > Bathyarchaeia > Bathyarchaeales > Bathycorpusculaceae > JADGNF01. The sequence continues at coordinate 2,062 of CAYGJP010000232.1, read as the reverse complement.
CGCCAACCTCTGGTTCTTCTACGCAGTCTCCTCCCTTTTTTGCTTCTGAACCTTATGAGCGTAAAATATTCGCGGATGTCTTTCCCTAAGCGAACGCGAGTTCTTGGCGTAAATATATGCTTAAATACTCTTTCCAGCAAAGGCTTGATAAGAATAGCCCTCTATTGGTCTCCATGGCGGGTTATGAAAAAATGTCTGAAACAGTGAGCCTTAGCGAGCCGGCGAAAAAGAAAAGCATTATCAATACAAGCCATCTCTGCAAACAATACGGAGCAATAGCTGCGGTTGATGATGTTACCTTTTCTATTAATGAAGGTGAGATTTTTGGGATAATTGGACCCAACGGAGCAGGCAAAACCACTACTGTCGAATGTATATCGGGTCTCCGTGTTCCAGACTCTGGCTCAATATCCATTCACGGTCTAAGCCCCAAGGAGGATAGGGATAAACTAAGAAAATTCGTCGGCGTCCAGCTTCAGGAGAGCTCGCTACCTCCCCGTATAAAGGTTTTGGAAGCGTTGAATCTATTTGCCTCTTTTTACTCAGAGCCTCTTGATCCTCGGGAACTGCTAAAATCGCTCGGAATGACCGAAAAACGTAACGCTAAATTCAAGCAATTATCAGGGGGACAAAAGCAGCGGCTCTCAATTGCACTTGCCCTTATCGGAAACCCCAAGATAGCCATTTTGGATGAGCTAACTACAGGTCTTGACCCTGATGCGCGACGAGAAGTTTGGGGGCTTATCGAGCGAATTAGGGATCGTGGTGTTACCGTGATACTTGTGACCCATTATATGGATGAGGCTGAAAGGCTCTGCGACCGAGTAGCGTTGATTAATAATGGAAAGCTAATCGCATTAGACACACCTGTAGCTCTTGCAGCCAAGGAAGGAGGCGGCGTACATATGCAGTTTGCGCCCTCTCGCCCAGTGGACGCTGAAATCTTAACTGTCCTGCCTGGCGTTACTTCTGTTCAACACAGGGGAACAAGGGTTGTGGTTGACGGTTCAGGAGATATTACGACCCACGTGCTGTATGCGCTCCTTAAAGCAGACATAACCGTCAAGGATATTCAAGTGAAAAGCGGCAATCTTGAGGACGCCTTCGTGAAACTCACGCAAACGAACGGTAAAACCCTGAAAACTCAGGAGGGTCCGAGATGAGTATAAAGGATGACACGCCAAAAAAGGCTTCACCGTTTTGGGAACTCTTCAAAGTTCAAGGTAAACTTGCTCTCAGGGAGCCAGCAGGCTTAGTGTTTGGGATCGGACTCCCGCTGATTCTGCTGATAATATTTGGTAACGTACCAACTTTTAACGAGCCCATAGAGGGCAGCTCATTTACGCTTTTCCAATTATACATTCCAATTCTAATGGTCACTGTACTCATATTCATAGGCTTGTTTGGGTTACCAATTCCCCTTGTGCGTGACCGCGAGATCGGTTGGCTTAGGCGAATCTCCACAACCCCCATATCGCCAGCTAAGCTGTTGGCTGCACAGGTAACAATCAATCTTATTCTTGCCGCAGTAGGCTTCACTATACTCGTAGCTGGGAGCACTTTGATTTTTGGCGTGAATGTTGCGTTTGATATTCCAGGGTTTATCCTCTCCTTAGTGCTGGCTACGCTTGCAATGTTTTCTTTGGGACTGCTTTTAACTTCGGTTGCTCCCTCGCAGAGCGCCGCGAACGGTATAACCATGGGCCTTCTATACCCATTGTTGTTTTTCGCAGGAATCTACGTTCCAATTCAAGTCCTTCCAAGCGGTCTGCAAACAGCAGCCCTTTTCACTCCTGTCGGTGCAGCTGTGAATGCTCTTGATAGCTCAATGGCTGGATCGTTTCCATCGTTTGTGCCGTTGGTTGTGATGGCTGCCTACGCCGTTATCTTTTGCTTCGTGGCCATTCGCTATTTCCGCTGGGAATGATGTGCATCAAAAATAGATAGTACGAATTTTCAGAAAGCATAAGCTATTTCGCACCTAAAATCGATGGGGTTTATCCCATATTGGTGCGGGGGGTGGGATTTGAACCCACGAACCTCTGCAGGATAGGAGCCTCAG
>CAYGJP010000231.1:0-3074 GCA_964350175.1 uncultured Candidatus Bathyarchaeia archaeon | reverse complement strand
CCGAATCCCTACTCAAAGCAGACATAAACTTCGAAGAGGCAACACTGGAAAGCATCGCAGAAATAATCTGCTTCAAAGTCGAGTTAACCGTCCGCCAAATGACCCACGAACTAAACGCCAAAATGCAAAACGGAGAACTCAACACCCTGCGACAACTTATACGAGAAAACCCCGAAGCCGCACAAAAAGCCTCACGATACGCAGCCAAGAACCTGAAACACCGCATACGCAAACTCATAGAAGAAGAACTCGCTCGCTCAGAACTCACCCAAAACAAAACAGGACAAGAGGTGAAAAAGACATGAAGTCAACACAAAGAACTCCAAAACCGGGCGACTTAGTCCATGTTGAGGCCACAGATGACAGCTTCATTCCAGCAGGTTCAACCGGAGTTATCATAGGCGCCGTCGGAGAATCACAGCAGGAACCTCTCAGTGTAGTGTTTAACTTCACTAATCCATGGTGGCAACACACAAGCCAAGGTGAAGAAATCGTGAATGCTTCTGGCGGTCCACAACGAGGAATCCCAACAAAACATCTGAAAGCCACACGAGAACAAAGAGACCAAGAATTTCTCAACTTTGACGGACCATGGGCTGAGGACGCCGCAAAAACCAAAACAGTCAAAGTGAACCTGTGGAAAACTGACCTCACAAAAACTTAGTCTTGTAGGAGGTTTAGATCATGAACAAGAAAGAAGTTTTGCAACTGTTTGAAAAGCTCAAAATCAGCGAATGCCCCAACTGCGGAAACCACGAAATCCAAGTGCATACAGACAAATTCTTCATAGTAAACACCCAAAAAATGGAAGTCTCCGAGCTGAAAACAGAAGAAAACGAAGAATCAGACGATGTAACTGAGATTGTATGCCGAAGATGCGGAAACCGACTGAGCACACTTCAAGACCTCGTCATATTCAAAACCGCAATTTTGGAACAGCTGAAAAACCATTTGAAGCGCCAACCAACCACAGAAGAATTCCTAAACTACGTTGAAATCCTAGAAACTGACATACCTGCATGGCTTCAAACAAAAGCTTTGACACAGTAGCCAAACCTCTGCCACCACACTAAGCTGCCCTAGTTTTTAGAAGATTAAAAACAGTTTTTTTAGTGCGAGTAAAACAGACCCGCACCTCAATTCCGGACGAACACTAGCGCCCTTTTTCAAAGGGTGGTTCGCCCGACGCGTTCCAGATGGAGCCTTTGGCTCTTTCCGATGAGCTGGTAAACTCTCCTGACGATGTCAGCTGGAAAAGCCACGCTGACTGCTCCTCAAGGACAATTAAAACCTGAGGGGTTGGCTTTGTCGCGCCAGCCACTGGGAAATTAGACCCAGTGTTATGCGGCCAAGCCGAAACACGGAACGGCTACTTAGCCTTCCGCGTTGAGAGAATAATTATTGCAATCGCATGGAGCTGCGATTTCAACAAGTTTTGGCTGCGCCATATAGGCGCGAGTGAGCCCTTCTCTATGCAGATTCAAGCACCTTCGCACTCCCTTGGGGCTTTAGCGACAGATTAGGATTGTACATCTAAACAAAATTTTATTTAGTTGCGTTAAGATTTTATGCGTAACTCTTAAATAATTATCCTACCATTGGATTATCCAGCGGCTGGATAATGATGAGGTTTTATGACAGAGAAGCTGAACTTGAGGCGTTAGAAAAGGCCTGTTCTACAAAAGGCGCAGAAATGATAGTAGTCAGCGGGCGGAGACGCATAGGTAAAAGCAGGCTCATCGACGAGTTTCTTAAGAACAAAGATTACGCCAAAGTCCTCATCGTGCCAAAAGAAGAGAAACTAGTCGCAGGCGATTTTGCAGAAGCTCTTTCTGATGGATATACGCCAACGTTTAGCAACGTCGAGAATGCACTGGAATACTTTTTCAACAATTTCAAAAAACGAATCTTGTATTTGGATGAGTTCCCAAACCTTCTAGACGTAGATTCCTCCATCCCTTACGCGTTCCAACGGGTCTGGGAGAAATACAAGGAAAACGCATCAAAGGTCCTTATCTTTTCTGGTTCATACGTCAGCATGATGAATCGGATATTTACACGACAGAAAGCGCCGCTTTTCAACAGAGCAGGGTACCACATGGTGCTGCGGCCACTACCACCCAAAGTCATATGGGAAATCCAAACAGACCTCGGTATAAAGGCAACAGAAAAAATCAGCAATTACTGCATACTGGGAGGCGTACCATATTATTACGAACTGCTGGAGAAACGGGGCAAAAGAGACGTTGTAAACGATCTGTTCTTTGATGTTGCTGCACCGCTTAAAGAAGAAGGGCAGAACGTGCTAAGGCAAGAGTTCGGGGCAGCGTACAAAAAATACTTCTCCATAATAGAAGCAATAGGCGCTGGCGTTGTTTCGGGCAGCGACATAGCCAATAGATTGGGTTTGGCTCAGACAACACTTTCTAAATATATAATGTCGTTGCAGCGGGATTTCCAACTCGTAGAGCGAACCGTGCCATTCGGGCAGAACATCCAGAGAAGCAAAAAAGGCGTTTACTCAATCAAAGATAACACAATCGCGTTTTGGTTCGCCAACGTATATGGTAAATTGGAGCCCCCAAAAGAGGAAACACTAAACGAATTCATCAGCAGACGATTCGAAATATTCTGCAAGGATTTTCTTGAACAGTACCTAAAAGGCAAAGGCGAAAGCGTAATCAGAACTGGCAGATGGTGGGGACAAGCTGAAGTCAACCCCAAGCAATTCGAAGATAGGGAAATAGACGTCATAGTCGAAACTGAAACAAGCCTATACGTAGGAGAATGCAAATGGACAAACAAAAAAATTCGCCTGTCAGAACTCAACCACCTAGAAGAGTCTTCGAAACCTCTTAAGACAAAAAAACAAATTAGAAAAGTGCTGTTCTCAAAAAAAGGATTTGAATTCAACGAAGCTAATGATGTCCTGCTGTTTAATCCAGAAAAGATCGAAGCAGAAATAAACAAACTACCCCGGGCGCTCTAACTCGGAAAGTAAGTTTACTTACGCGCCCTCTCTCTATATTATATTTATATATATTTTTTGTTTGTTGTTGTTTTTGTAAGTGTAC
>CAYGJP010000230.1:0-3085 GCA_964350175.1 uncultured Candidatus Bathyarchaeia archaeon | reverse complement strand
AGACAACGGAGTTCCATTTCGCAAGTATCATAACGGTGGAGAAAATCGCGAGCAATGAGGCTACTTGGACAAAAAGTCTAAGAGCGCTTATTTTTTGTGTCCGGTTTTTCATCCATATATAAATTACTAAAATCCCTGCTAGGATAAGTCCTGCATACACGGTTAGATTTAGTATGTCGCCGACGAGTCTTAGTGACGTGTTCGCTCTCCCCTGTTAATATGGTTTAAAGTTAACGCGTTTTAGCAGAGGATAGCATCCCCTTTGACAGGTTCTTTTCTGTTTTAAATGTGGAATCTATCACTCGTGTGTTGTATTGTTCGAGGTAAGCTAAGTGCGCAGCATCATAAGGATAGCTTTCTGAAGGCAGGTATGGGAAACCGCTCATGTTGCGGAACGGTAACGGGTCCACGGTGAAGCCGAATCCGAAGCCCCAGTTTCCAGTCTCATCTTTAAACCAGCATGCCTCATAAAGGAAGTAAGACCGCACCATGCCTGATGCAGGAGCTGTGAGGCTGCCAATTGGGAATTGGAGAGAAACCGCGTCGCCTTGTTTTCCAATTACGAACATGTCGTCTTCCGCGAGCAAAAGCTGCGTGACGTTACCGTATCTTGTAAAGTTGCCCGTTGCCGAGTCTGAACCTGCGGGGTACGCTTGGTAGAGATATGCTTGAGGATTGATTCTCTGAATGGTCACGTTTTGCTGGGGGGTTATGTCTACTGCGATGTAATCGAAGGTCACATTCCAGAAGTTACTTATGCGAAGCGAGTAATCGTTTGTTGGGAACAGACCGGTTAGGTCAACCACGTAAGTTCGGGCTACGCCGTCAGGAGGCAGGGGGAAATCGCGGCTTTGTGGGACACGCACCCAATTGCCGTTTACATCTTTAACTTCCATGTACGGCGGCGGGGTTACTGCGGTTCCGTTTGGAACAGGTTGCGCAAAGAAGCCATTGAGCCAGTTAGTGTAGTCTTCAGCTGCGCCCCAGTCAACTATCGCCCTTACTACGAGCTTGATTTGCGGCGCGCCTGTCAAGTTTCCTAAGTTTAGGGTCAGTCGGTTCCATGTTATGTTGTTCCAAGATGGGCTCAAAAGACCGGTGCCGCCAGATGTGAAAACTCCATCTATGCTGGAGATTTGCGGCAGAACGTTTTCGCCTTTTTCGTTCACAGCGGAAACTGGTTTTAGCGCGTTTTTGCTAACAGTGTAAATGTTACCCATGTAGTTGGGGTTAAGGTACTGTTCAACCATGGTTGAATATACGTCCACATTTGCCGGATGGTCGACAACCACCATGTAGGCTTGGTCTAGATAGAAGATTTCGTTCCATCTCTGAATCAACGTAAGATTGAAGTTGCCATTTGTAGATTGCAGTTGACTGCTATTGAGTGGGATGTAGTCCCACGGATGGTTCCGGTAATAGGTTATTGACCCATCGGCGTTCAGGTAGTTGATGTATCCCAGCCAGCCGTGATTTGAAACATCGCCAACGTAAACGTAGCTGGTTCCGTTCCAAATGTACAGAGAGGGGCAGGATGTGCCGCCTTTGTAGTTTGCCGTGACGGATGTTCGGCTGTTCAAGGTTATTGTCCTTGATGGGTCTGTGCTTTTGTCATCCCAGTCTTCGAAGGTGTACCTGCCAGTTGGGTCTTGCACAGGCATCACAATGGTGTATCTTCCCTCAGGCAATAGTGCAGACCAAAAGGTTTTGTGAGGTTCACTGGTGCCGTTTGGATATGTAAATGTAAAGTCAGCGTTGCCACTGGGCGAAACTGCAACGTTAAGCGTGTGATAACCAGTCTTAACTACCAAGAAGCCTCCGCTCATTGACCCTATGCTGACCGCAGAGGACTTTGAACTCTGTCCAGGTTCGAGGGCTTTCGCGGTGACTGCGAATTGGACCTCTCCGCTCGCGCCTCCGAGCAACTGGAAGGTTTTGGTTTCCACAACTTCGCCATCAATCTTAAGCTTCACGGACATGCTGCTGGCTTCGGCTCCCTGATTTGTCCCTTTGGCAATTATGGTTATAGTTTCGCCAGCCCAAACTTCGTAAGGTTTAACAACTAATCCGGTTAGGGAAATTGTTGATGGTCCTTGGACACTGAGGGTTCCAGTCAAATCCCCGACTTTTACGGCGTAGGTGCCCCGAGTGCTCTGCGTCACGGTGAACTGTACAGTGGCTGTTGCTCCTCCGGACAGCTGGACGCTTTTTGTTTCTTTCACGGCACCATTTATTGTAAGGCTGACTGAGTGGGCACCGCTGAGTTCACCAATGTTTGTCACTTTAACTGTGATGTCCACAGGTGCTCCCTGTTCAGCTACGTCAGGATCAATAACGAGGTTAGTGACTTGGAATTCAGCAGGCTTTGCGGGGGGTGCTGACGCGGTGATTTTGAATGTGCCGTTCAAGTTGCCTATGGCAAAAGAGTAAGTTCCCTCGGTCTGCTCCACAATTCCAAACAACACGGTTGTGCTTGCGCCTGCGTTGAGTTGACCTGTTTTGGTTTCAATTGAGGCACCATTTATCTTGAGGGTAACGGAGTAGGTTCCGCTTTCAGATGCCCTGTTAGTTACTAGTACGGAAATTCCTATGGGTTCGCCAACTTTGGCTTCGGTTCGGTTAATAGCCAAATCCGAAAATGTAAAGATGTTTAAAATGGTGAAGGTTCCCTCTAAATTGCCTATCGTGACAACGTGCATGCCTTCCGTGGCATCGGAGATTACAAACTCCACGGTTTTTGTTTCTGAGCCTGCCAGCTGAATTGTTTGGGATTGGATTACCACACCATCAACTTTTAAATTCGCCTCGTAAGTTCCAGCTTCCGCGGCAAGGTTAGTCACGTTAAAAGAAATTGTTATGGCTTGACCAAATAGCGCTGTTTGGTTCATTCTCAAATCAGTAAGTTGAACCTGAGTGGGCGTCAATGGTGGTGCGGGTAGCGAACTTATGTAAAACACTCCCGCAATCGCTGACGCGACAATAATTAAGTCAATAATAAGGATAGCCTGCAACTTTGTGACCGCAGATCGGCGAAACATATCAGTTCCTTACAAACTTGTTGCTTTTATAACTATTGAATTAAGAG
>CAYGJP010000229.1:0-3099 GCA_964350175.1 uncultured Candidatus Bathyarchaeia archaeon | reverse complement strand
ACCGAGGTTTTAGCAGCTGAAACCATTTTTTCCGACGCCAACAAAGGCACTCGCGTGGGTGAAGACGAACTGCGCAAAGCATTCGGCACCACAGACACCCTAAAAATTGCAGATACCATTCTCAAAAAAGGTCAATTGCAACTTACAACTGAACAAAGACGCAAAATGGTTGAAGACAAACGAAAGCAAATCATCGACTACATCAGCCACCAAGCAGTCGACCCCAAAACCAACCTGCCGCATCCACCTATGCGCATCGAAAATGCTATGGAACAAATTCGTTACCCCATAGACCCCTACAAATCCATCGAGGAACAAGCCCGAGACATAATCAAACTCCTACGCCCCATTCTGCCCCTAAAAGTTGAACAACTACAAATCGGCGTCACCATACCCACAACATACGCAGTACGCGCATACGGCGCAATCAAAGCATACGGCGCCATAAAACGCGAAGAATGGCGCTCCGATGGCTCATGGTACGGCGTTCTGGAAATGCCCGCTGGAAGCTACGCCTCATTCCTCAACAAACTAGGGGACGTAACCAAAGGTTCTGGAGAAGCAAAAGTAGTCAGTTAACAAAAAATTGAAAACATACATCATGATAAAAATGGAGGTAAAAGTTAAACATGCCAACATTCTTTGAAGAAAAACAGCTTGTAACGCCTGGAGAGCTCCTCGCAGAAGGCGACTACCAAGCTGGAGAAAACACGTACCTAGAAAGCGGTAAAATATTCGCCGCAAGAATCGGACTCGTTGACTGCGACAACAAAAAAGTCAACGTCGTTGCCCTGAGAGCATTTTACGCTCCCAAACCAGGCGACATCGTTATAGGCTCAGTCATAGAAGTCGGATTCAACGGGTGGACCATCGACATAAAAGCACCCTACACAGCGCTCCTACGTGCATCAGACGTATTAAACAGACCCTTCAAACCCCAAAACGACGAATTAAACCAAGTCCTTGACGCAGGCGACCTGATAGTAGCAAAAATCGCCTCATACGACAGAGCACACGACCCACAACTTACCGTCGGCGAACCAGGCTTAGGCAAAATCACCCGCGGACAAATAATGCGCGTCACCCCAACCAAAATCCCACGCGTCATTGGCAGAAAAGGCTCAATGATATCCATGATTAAACAAGAAACAGGATGCCAAATAATCCTAGGTCTAAACGGCGTTGTCTTGGTCACTGGAAAGAACACCGCCGACGAAGAACTCGCCATGGTAGCGATAAAGAAAATTGAAGACGAATCCCACACGACCGGGTTAACCGATCGCATAACGCAACTGCTTAAAGATGAAAAAGCTAAACGGGAGGAAAATAAAAATTGAATGACAAACAAGAAAAACTAATAGACAAAAAAGGCATAAGGCTTGACGGAAGAAAAGCCGACGAGTTAAGGCCACTAAAACTTGAAGTAGGCGTTTTACCTAACGCTGACGGCTCAGCATACGTTGAACATGGAAAAAACAAGATTCTGGTCGGAGTGTTCGGACCACGCGAAATGCATCCTAAACACCTTTCACGCCCAGACCGCATGGTTCTGCGATGCAGATACCACATGGCTCCCTTCAGCGTTCAGGAACGCAAATCACCCGCACCTTCACGGCGCGAAGTAGAACTCAGCAAAGTCATCCGTGAATCCCTTGAACCAGCATTGTTCTTGGAGCTTTACCCTCGAACAGGTATAGATGTGTTCATTGAGGTTTTGCAGGCTGACGGCGGAACCCGATGTGCAAGCATTACCGCAGCGGCTTTAGCCTTAGCTGACTCAGGCATACCCATGCGTGACCTCGTGGTTGCGTGTGCAGCAGGCAAAATTGAAGACACTGTTGTCTTGGACCTTTACGATGCTGAAGACAAGCTGGGCTCCGCAGATGTTCCAGTGGCTTACATGCCTAATTTAAACGCTGTCACGCTACTCCAGATGGATGGCACTCTCACTCCTGAAGAGTTCGAGAAAGCCGTGAACATGGCAATGGATGGCTGCAAGCAGATATATCCAATGCAGAAGGAAGCGTTGAAGACCAAGTATATGCATATTAAAGAAGAAACTCAAGAGGAGACTGAAGAGTAATGTCAACCCTAATAACTAAAGTCCGACAAAGACAAATCAGCCAACTAATCGAAAAAGGCAAACGCCTCGACGACCGAGCACTGACTGATTACCGAGCATTCAAAATTGAAGAAGGCCTAATTGAACGCGCAGAAGGCTCAGCAAAAATTCTTCTAGGCAAAACCGAAGTTCTCGTCGGCGTAAAAGTTGGAACAGGTGAACCATTCACTGACACACCCAACGAAGGCGTCTTAACCGTAAACGCCGAACTTGTGCCGCTGGCATCTCCGAATTTCGAGCCAGGACCACCAGACGAAAACTCCATTGAACTGGCGAGGATTGTTGACCGTGGAATACGCGAGTCAAAAACCATAGACAACGAGAAACTATGCATTGAACCTGGCAAGAAAGTGTTCGTGGTCTTCGTAGACATCTACGTGCTAAATCACGATGGCAACCTCATCGATGCTTCAGCTTTGGCTGCAGTTTCCGCTTTGCTCAACACCAAGATGCCTAACTTTGAAATCAAAGACGGCGAAGTGAAAATCAAACAAGGCTACACTCCGTTGTCCCTGAAGAGTCGCCCAATCACTGTCACTATTGGTAAGATAGGCGACAAGCTGGTCGTAGACTTGGGCTTGGAGGAGGAGCAGGTGATGGACGCACGACTTTCCATGGCAGTCAAAGACGACGGCAACATTTGTGCAATTCAGAAGGGTTGCTCAGGCTACTTTACACCGCAACAGATAATAGAAGCATCAAAGCTTGCTCAAGAAAAAGCCGCTGAAATGCGCAAGAAACTCAAGTGGTGAAAACAAAAATGGGAAGGACAAAGAAAGTCGGTCCAACAAGAGGTTTCGGAGCACGCTACGGTTCCGCCGTCAGGAAACGCTACATCCAAGTCATTGCTGGTCTGAAGACAGCCCACAAGTGTCCACAATGCGGTTTCGTTAGAGTGAAGCGCAGAAGCGTCGGCGTCTGGCAATGTCGGAAATGTAGCTTTACTTTCTCAGGTGGCGCTTACATGCCTACTACCA
>CAYGJP010000228.1:0-3138 GCA_964350175.1 uncultured Candidatus Bathyarchaeia archaeon | reverse complement strand
TCCTACTGGCGTTAGGATAACAACGTTTTTCTTGGTCTCGGCCGAGGGAACCACGGTCGCGCCGAATTTGGATTGTGGTCTGCTCGCGACTCGGTGGCTCGGGCACTGCACGCCCATTGTCTTCTTGTCTTCCGAGACCCAAACCACACGCCCCATGTTTTCACATTCAGGACACTTTATCGGGTCACCGACATTAACCATATTAATCCCTCGTTTCGCTGCTTGTTCTTTACGAGAACATTCTCGTTTATTTTCTTTCTGAGCCGATGCTTCGCTCTTAATGTACACTGTGTTTTTTACCTCTTTTTCCTATATTCGAAAAGAATCAGTGACTCAACAGGTTTAGTCCAGAGAACAAAGAAACTCTTCAGCTAAATGAAGAGGCTTCACGCTTATAAACGCAAGCAAAAAAAAATTAAGTTGTTTCAATACTCGCCAAAACATCATGCAAGGAAAAAAGTGTGCGTGGATTAATTTTTAATTAACTTTTTTCTGAGCACAACCAGAGCTGAAGCAACTACTACGCCAATTGTAACGCCTGCAACTAGTGTGTAGCTGTAATTGATAGGTGTGTTCTGGGGTTCTGGTGAAGTCGTGGGTTGCTGAGTAGACGACGGCGAGGGGGTTGCTGATTGGTTTGGAGGCGGAGTTGGTGAAGGGCTTGGAGATGGGCTTTGAATAGGTGTAGCTGTCGGGATTGGAGAAGGCGTCGTTGTTGGTGAAGGTGATGGCGTTGGATAAAGCGTAGGGAACCGCGTTGTATCGTTCCAGAAAATAAACTGGCTGTATCCATAAGTGTTGCCTTGTTCTAATCCGTCGTCGTAAATTATGTCCAGTTTAGCTCCATACTGTTCCAGTAGGCTGTTGACGTTTACGCTGAGTTGATGGTCAAAGGCGCTTGCTTCCCATAAACCCCAAATCTTGTCGGTAGGTCCCCGAAAACCATAAGCGTAATCCTTGGGAAGCACAAACGCCACTCGTTCGCTGACGGGATTTGCTTGTCTGGGCTTGTTTTTAACGTATTCCCAGAACTGCTTTAGCGCATCCAAATGCTCTTGTTTGAGTATGGTTTGCGTGTATTCTTCATCTGAGTCAAAAACTACAATGTATTTTGCTCCGTTTTCATAAGCCAAAACCAAGTCTTCAAAGAGCTGCTGACCCGACCCAAGGTAGGGTGGCACAGTGTACTCCCACACAACAATGACGCCCCAGTCTTTGTTTTGAACCGTAGCTGCTCCCCTGCACAGCGCCACATTCAGTTGCCTGCTGTAGTTCCAGCCAAACTGGGCAAAAACTGTATCAAACCCTGCTTTGTAGTCAAACCAGTACAGAGCATAATCTGAAGTGAACAGCGGAATAGGGGTTGAGCTGTTATGGGACGTAATGAAACGGTTTAACTGACTGTTCACTACCTCAATAAACTTGTTTGCAGCATCATGCGCATCAACTGCATCAACAAATACCATATGGTCTTGGCGGTCAAGCTGCTTCCCTCCAATTTCGTCGCTGTAATAGAACCCCAAAAAGTTGTCGCCCCACTTTGCTTTTGCGTTTTCAACCCACACGGGAAACCACTCAGTGCTGTTTCTACGCGAGTAGTCGCGGTAAACAATGAATGACATGTTCCTGTCGTAGAGATACTGGCAAATCTCGGTTAGTTTAGTTTGGTTGTATGTTATTCCTGTGCATCCGATGACGAACAGGTTCGTGTAGGCGCTGACTTCGTCAATTAAGCTCTTGATGGCGGTCATGTTTTCATAAGCCACATCGATGCCTACAAAGACGTCTGGTGTAACCTGCTGCTTTGTTTGCGCAACGGCAAGAGAACCGCAGTTTAGAAGAACGGGGACAAGCAACACAAAAACCAGAAAAACCACAAACAGCTTGGACTTCATCACTTTGCAGAGGGGGCAATAGTCTAATAAGAATTTCCCAAAATTAGCCCCGAGTGCTCATTTTCGGTTTCGACCTGTTTTTAAGCGACCCCAAACAGACAGCTTACCGTCGGAAGCGCACGCCCAAACTACGAGGATAGAGGTTCGAGACTGTGCTATGCGGAGGAAACCCCAAAGCACACATTCAGCAAACATTGCAGTTGGAATGGTTGTTGGACGAGAACAAAAAACAGTTGAACGCGCGCTTTTTTTTACATCAATGTCTTTCTCTTAACATAGCCCAACTAGTAAAGCTGGTTTTAGGAACAGTGGCTTTATCGATGGTTTTAAAGCCAAAGTGCTCATATATTGCGACGTTTTTCTCGTCAATCGTTTCCAAATAACACTGCAGATGTTCTTTGTCGATTTTAACCAGCATCGGTCTAATTAGCTTGCTTGCATAACCCATTCCTTGAAACTTCGGGGCTATGCCAATTGCTTGCAAGAACCAATGCTTGGAAGGAACTAAACGTTGGTGTACGCTGTCTATGTGTTCACTAAAATGCTTCATTTTGGAGCCTCCATACCTGCCAAAACGGAATATTGCTGGTAATGGGACAGAACGTAGCATTTTCCAAGTTGTAATGGGATAATTATTAGATGGTATCCAAATGGCAACGCCTTCCAAATTTGAAGATGTTGCATAGACTTCGCCGTACTTGATACCGCTATAAACAGGGAAGGATAGAAAATAATGTAATATGTTGTCTCTATTTTTCTCGCTTGGGAAGTAGTGTTGAATGAGAGGATAGTTTCTAAATGCGTTAACAAGTGCTTTGACAGCAGGTTCTGCATTATTCTTATTTATTCGGACTAAACTTTTGATGTCGCAGTTCATAGGGTATAGTATATGTCTATATAGTTCTTTAAAGCGTTTTTTCAACGACTTTTTCGCTTTTTGGTAGCTCACCCATAGGCATTCACCAAATATTCTTTAAGCTCCTTCTTTTTCGACCTGTTTTAAACGAACCCAAACAGGCTACTTATGGTGGGAATTTGGATGTACAAATAGGAGTAAATGGTCAAGACCAGAATTCCAATGGTTATGGCTAACAGGATGTAGTCGCCTCGGTGGAACTTTAACGCGTACAGGTTGGTGCGCTTTTTGGTGGCGCCCCACGCACGGGACTCCATAGCCTCAGCCAACTCTAAGCTTCTTCGGATGGCGCTGACAATCAACGGGATTAGCACAGGAACATAATTT
>CAYGJP010000227.1:0-3157 GCA_964350175.1 uncultured Candidatus Bathyarchaeia archaeon | reverse complement strand
CTCCTAAGGTTTTATCTTAAGATTAAGATTGAAACGTCCCAAAACAACATTGATTCAAGCGAATAAACACCCATTCTCCCCAAAAGAACAGCTATTTTTAAATATTCGTGTACCGTGGGGATAGGTGCAGAGTTAAGGTGTAGAGATGCCAAAACAGGAAAAAGGAAAATCACATTCAATACGCCCAGTCAGCAGACGCCCCCCAAGCTGGTGCAAATACGAGCCAGAAGAAGTAGAAGCCTTCATAATAAAACTCGCCAAGGAAGGGCACTCACTGAGTAGCATAGGTACCATCCTCAGAGACCAATACGCAATTCCACTGGTAAAACCGATAACTGGAAAAAGCATAAGCGCCACCCTCAAAGCAGCAGGACTAGCGTCGACGATGCCTGAAGACCTAACTAACCTGATGAAGAAAGCGCAGAGCATGGCAGTTCACATGGAGAAAAACAAGAAAGACAAACACAACAAGCGAAACATGGTGGTTCTTGAGGCAAAAATCCACAAGCTTTCACGCTACTACAAGCGAACGGGCGTTGTGCAGAAGAACTGGAAGTACGAACCAAAAATCGCTTCCATAACTTAACCACAATTTTATTCCCCCCACTTTTCAGGCGCACGCAAAGCATATTGCTTACGCCAACGTAAAGTTTTCGAATTGACAACAATAGTGTGGATACTATGACTGTGGAGAAAACCCAAATCGACGCTTTTCTAGACTCAGCAACTCAAGCTGCAAAAGTTATCCGGGAAACCGTGGAAAGAGACGGTTTCATTCACGTTTTCTCCCATCTTGACGCTGACGGCGTGTCCGCAGCAGGCGTAATAGGGAAAGCCCTCTTTAGGCTTGACGCCAGATTCCGCATAAGAATCACCCAGTGGGTAGACGAGAAAATCATCGGCGAAATCGTCGCAGACAAACCTGAACTCGTTATTCTAACCGATTTCGGAAGCGGCTACATAGATTTACTTAACGAGAAAATCCCCACCTTCAAAGTGGTAATTCTGGACCACCATCAAGTCACGGGAACAACCCAGACCCCAAATTTTGTGCAAGTGAATCCCCACTTACACGGCATCGACGGCGCAACCGACGTTAGCGGTTCAGGCGTAGCTTACTTTGCAGCCCGCGCCGTAGACCCACGCAACGTTGACTTGGCACCTATAGCGTTAGTTGGCGCATTAGGCGACATGCAGGACAGGTATGACCAGCGAAAACTCAGCGGACTCAACGGTCTAATAGTTCAAGATGCAGTAAACGCGAAACTGGTCACCGTGGAGAAAGATTTGACCTTTTTCGGCAGAGAAACCCGCCCCATCCACAGAACTCTGGCATCCACCACTAACCCATTTCTTCCAGGAATCAGCGGAGAAGAAGACAAGAGCCTCGCCTTCCTCTCCAGCTTAGACATCAAATTGAAAAACGGAGACAAATGGCGAGCCCTCCGCGACCTCTCGGAAGAAGAGAAAAAGCGGTTATGCTCCGCCCTAGCCGAATACCTCCTATCCAAAGGGCTACACTACGAAATAACCAACCTAATAGGACACATATACGTCCTAAACAACGAAGAACCCGGAACTTCACTTCGGGATGCACGCGAATTCGCCGTAGTTCTCAACTCCACGGGTCGCCTGAACAGACCCAGCCTAGGCATAGCCGTCTGCATGGGCGACCGAAGTGCTGCGCTGGAAGAAGCCAACAAAGTCCTTGAAGACTACCGAAAAGACATCAACAAATACCTCACATGGGTGATGGAGAAGCCAGAGCGGCTAAAAGAACTCGAAAACATCTATGTCGTCAACGGCGAAGACTTCGTCAACGAAAAAATCATCGGCACCATCTCATCCATCATCATCTCAGGTTTGCCCAACGTTGAGAAACCCCTCATAGCCTACGCGCAAGTAGCAGGCGAAGGCGTAGCAAAGTTTTCATCCCGAACCACCGACATAGCGGTCCGCAAAGGCGTCAACTTGGGCGATGTCATGCGTGTAGCCTCAGAACAGGTTGAGGGCAAAGGCGGCGGACACAACATAGCAGCAGGCGCACAAGCACCGCTGGACAAGGTTGACGTTTTCGTGCAACTCGTCAATGATTTGGTGGGTAAACAGTTGCGAGGCGAGAAAGTTGGAAGCAACAATAACGCTTGAGTACGACGACGCAAAAACCGCAGCAGCCATTGCGGATGCAGTTTCTCCTGACAACTTCAAAACCCCACCGGGCTTAACTGTGAAAACTCAGAGAAACGGCAACAAAGTGGCGACCTGCATAAAACTGGAAGGCAAACTCGCCACCTTCATAGCCACCATCGACGACCTGCTCGAAAGTGCATCAACCGCAGAGAAGACTTTGCACATCGTGAGAAGAAAATAGCCCTCTCCTTGTTTTTCGTCATATTTGGAGCCTATTATCCAATCATTGCAGAAACGATAGAGGGGGTAGGTCGGTATTGGCTTATTTTCAATCCAAAAGTATGTTGAAAACCAGAAAAACGGTGGGGGGAGGGGGTAGGTGAAACGACAGGGACCTATCAGAGGTCAAAAACCGTAGAGGGGAAGGGGTAGATCAAAACCATAGGGTCTCTATCAAGAATTAAAACTGCCTAAAGAACATCAACAGAACCAGCCAAACAAAAAGGCAAAATCACCCACACTTGTTTTTCCGAAAAAACTTTTAACCATGAGCGATTTTGAGGAACTATGAGATTGAGCAACGCCATTGCGCGCACTCTGGAAAGCAAGAGATTCTGGACTTGGCAGCTGGGCGGCGTTGTTCTATATGGTATTCCTGCTGCTATACGATTCATAACTGGGAGTTATTACATACCCATCCTTAGCTTACCCGGATTTTGGATTTACCACTTCATTCCCGGTAACCTTGTGGAAAAATTTCTCATAAACGCCTTTTTCCCCGGTGGTGCAGGAGCCATTGCAGGAGAAATTTTCGTTAGCAACTACCACGGCAAATCCGTCACGGGCAAAGCAAAGTATCAGGCAAGGCTTGGCGGCGCGCTGGCGCAAACAACCGTTTGGTCTGCAATTCAGTACTTAGGTTATACAGTGATGATAATTGGTCCCTTTGGAGGAAACATCTTCGAACCATGGTACGTTTTTCCCCTCAACTTCTTGTTGGCTTGCCTTTCCATATTCACCCCAGACA
>CAYGJP010000226.1:0-3177 GCA_964350175.1 uncultured Candidatus Bathyarchaeia archaeon | reverse complement strand
CCAGTAAAGTGCGTAATCCGAAACAAACAGGTTTGGTCTTGGTGGTTCATACCAAACAAAGTTGATGTCTAAATCACCATTTACTGTAGTAAAGAAAATTTCGGCGGCTTCGGTGTAGCTTCTTGCTGCAGTTACTACTTGGTGAGCGCCGTCTATTTGTTTTCCACCAACTTCATCAAAAAAATAGGCGCCCAAAAACTTGTCTCCCCATCTACCTGCGGTACGGTTAAAGAATTGAGGGTCTGGACCCCTAGGCGGTAAATATTCTTCGCCCGCGAAACCCACATAGATTATGAAGTATATCCCTTTATCGTAGAGGTAATCGCAGACTTTCGTCAAATTCTCTGTAGACATGGTAACATCAAGAGAACCTAAAATTACCAAGTTAACGTACTTGCTTACAGCATCAATGTTTTTCATTGTATCTTCGTAGGTGCCGTATCCGATGTCTACCCCAAAAAACACGTCTGGGTCACCAGTTGGTCTGTTGGATAAAATGTCAATAGCCGTTGATGTAAGGAGAAACACACAGATGAGCAGCGCCGATGAAAAAATCAAAATGTTACTTCGTTTCACACCACGACTTCTCCATTATTCTGTTACTTGGTAATCCTCCAAAAACGGCCAGTTACCCTTTAGACTGCAATTAATTATCTTACTCCTATCTGTCAAGACCTTAAAAAACTAACGCATAAGGGCACACGCCAGCGAGTTGTGGGCTAACACCTTTTAAGCACGAAAATAACTTTTAAACCAAGAGTGCAAGGCGAATGTTTTCCACAGGAAAAACCTTACCCAAGAAACTATACCTCATAGGCGTCATAGTCATCTTTGTTGCAGTCTACTCGCAGTACTTCGTCAAGCTTGGGCAAGTAACAGGCTACCTTGTGGTCTACGGTCTACCCGTACTCGTAGTAAGCCTTTTGTTCGGCAAGGAAATGCTTCAGCGGGCAACAAAAAACAACAAGGAAGCTTTCAAACTTGGTTTAGGGCTATTTGGGGCATTAACAGCGTTGAGTGTTTTTCTTTCTATAGTGGCACTGCTGATACTGCTCAGGTTTGAGCCGCAAGCCATAGACCTCCTAAACAAACCCAACCCCGTGCTAGAAGTGTCTCCTAACGTCGCTTGGGTCATGATAGCGGTCTCGTTGTTAGTGGTGGGTCCAGCCGAAGAATACATTTTCCGAGGCTTCATGTACGGTGGGCTCCTGAGCATAACCAAAGGAAAACACTGGCTCCCACTGGCGATAGCCTCAAGCTTCCTGTTCGCCGCGGTACACGCATACTACGCCATAACCTACGAAGCCGCCAGCATCATACCCTTCATAACCATAATAACCTTCAGCGTAGCCATGTCCATAACGTACTACTGGTCAGGCGGAAACCTACTCGTACCCGCCCTGATTCACGGCTTATGGGACGCCACAGGCTTCCTTGGCGTGGCAACAACAACCGAAATCGGCTTATACGCACGGGGCGCGTTGATATTTGTCGGTGTGCTCTTCGCAGCAATCTTTCTGCTCAAGAAACTTCTGATTAAACCTCAAAAATACTCCGCTGAACCACCATCCAACCCCGTTCCCCCTCCAGTTTAAAATTTCCGTTGCAATTGGCAAGTTGTCATCCAAATTCGGCAGAGGGGATAAAGCTCAAAAGTTATGGCTTCAAATATAAAATCAAGACATCTGAATTTGGGGCTTTGGCATGAAAACTGAAAACAACAAAGCAAAAATAATTGTGCTCCTCGTTTTGGGAATAATCATAGGCGCTAGTTTGTCGCTGATTTACACAACCGCAATTCAGCCAAGTTTAGCTCCACCCTTAAGCCTTGACCAGATGTACCAAAACGCCATAGAAGACACCATGGTTGCCAAGCCAAACGAAATATGCTCTGGGCTAGCGCCCATTGTGGAAACCAACACCAACTTGTTCTGGCAAGGTTATTCAGGCAACATGAGCGTATTAGTCGTCACATTCACAAAGTACGCTTCAAGCTATCCCGTAGGTGAAACCGTGAACACCACATGGGGCGACACTTGGGTCACCGTAGTTCCCGAAATCCAAACCTTCTTCCAAGAACACGTGGAACCAAATGCAAATTTGACGCTGCGAGTCAAGCAACTGCTAGGACTGCCCGCAAACAGCACGGGCGAATACTTTGTGGAAATGTGGGTGAACCCCCAATCGCTCTTCCGACCAACCCCCGACAACGAAATAACCGACACCACCGCGCAGCTAACGTTTCCCGCTTCCACAACTTCAGAATACAAAACATGGTTCAACAACAACATCATATACTCATACTTCCCTGAAAAGTACCCGTGGACAAGACTAGGCTACACATACGACTGGGGCAACAGCAACTCACACATCGGCTTAAGCGAATTCGTCCTCAAACAGAATTCACTGGTCACCGTCAAATCAGCAACGCCAACAACAGAATACCTAAACAGCAACCCCTAAAACGGTATGCAACAAACAAAAAACGTCCACACCCCTAAGTTTTTAAGCTTTGAACTTAAAGTGAATTTGGTTATGACCCATGCTTTTCAAACAGATTCAGCAACACAGCGACAACTTCTCATACCTCATAGCAGACCAAACCACACGAGACACAGCCGTGGTGGATTCAAGCTTTAACGCTGGCGAAATCGCACACATCCTAAAAACCGAAAAACTCAACCTAAAATATCTCATCAACACTCATGCCCACTCGGACCACACCGCAGGCAACCAAGAACTACAATTAATGTTCGGAGCCAAAATCGTGGCACATAAGCTTTCAAACATCAGTGCCGAAGTTAAAGTAGGCGACGGCGACACCATATGTTTGGGCAAAACTTCTATAGACATTATCCACACTCCAGGACATACGCCCGACAGCATATGCCTGCTCGTAGAAAACAAAAAACTTCTAACCGGAGACACATTATTCGTGGGCGAATGCGGCAGAACTGACCTGCCCGGAGGGAACTCCAAAAGCCTCTACGACAGCCTTTTTAACAAACTCCTAAAACTCCCTGACACTGTGGAAGTGTACCCGGGGCACGATTACGGACCCAAACCACACTCTACCGTGGGTGAGGAGCGGCGTTCCAATTACACGTTACAGCATAGAACCGTTGAGGAATTCGTTGAGTTCATGCGACAACCATAACTTATGGCGCAGCTTTTGAT
>CAYGJP010000225.1:1011-3178 GCA_964350175.1 uncultured Candidatus Bathyarchaeia archaeon | reverse complement strand
GTGTTTTCTGTTTGCGCCACTTCGGGCGCTTGGAAAGGGTTTTCCGGAACAATCTCCTCTACTGCCGATGGCATTTCAGCTTGAGCATCTTCTATCTCAACAACTTCGGTGTTCTCCACAGCTGGCTGCTCAACAATTATTTCTTCTGCAACTGCTTCTTGCGCTTCAATGACTGGTTCAGTTGCCACAACTTCCACGTTCTCGGCAATGCTTTCTACTTCAGCTTGCTCAACAACAGATTCCTCAATGACGGCTGCTGTCTCTTGCGGAATCTCTTCGGGTATAGCGGCTTCTACATTTTCTGCAATTATCTCAACTGCTGGCTGCTCCATAACTGGGGTTTCCTCAACAACTGGAGTTGCCTCTATTTCGGGGGCTGCAACAATTTCGGGGATTGCAACTGGCTCTTCGATACATGGCTCTGGCGCAACTGGCATTGCGGCGGCTTCAGTTGGGGCAATTTCAACCGCAACATTTTCTGCTACTGGAGCTGGCGCAACTTCAACTGCCACTGAAGTAACTGGCTGAGCTGCTGGCTCTTGAGTTAGGGGTGTGCAAAGTTGGTTTGTGGCTTCTTGTATGTTTCCTAGTTCGTTTTTAGTTGTTTCAAGTCCATTGGATAGCAAGTTTATTTCAAGCTGGTAGGTGTTTTCGTCGATTTCGCCAATAACATGTTGTATCTCGTAGTTTGCCAAAAGCATCTCCAAGGTTTTAATTTGGTTTTGCAACTCACTTGTTTTCATCTGCATCTTCTGAAGGAGGTCTTGCTGCTGATGTTCAATTTCTGCAATGGCTAAGGCTATATCGTTATTGAACGAGTCGTGTGTAGACTGAGAAATTCTGCCTTTCTCGAATAAGTTATCTAAGGCTTGCTTCTTTTTCTTTGCTATCGAATATTCTTCGTTTAATCGATTATAGGAATATTTCCATGAAATCAATTTTTAGGCACCAACACTCTCTAGTGACAAAATAAGAGATAACATTTGTTAACATGCACATATATCGCTGGCTGTTAGAAACGGGAACTGCCGCCCTGAAAATCGAAATTATGCATTCAAAACTTCACCTGTTCGTAGTTGTATATATAATCAAACAGTGACATTTTTCTAGACCTGCCAGCACAAACTAACTCATTAACTCGCGTACACCTGCGGGGTGCCCCATTATGTAGAAAACCACTACAACAACCCCCGCAAACCGTCAGCTTATACCAAAAAAACGGTGCAAACAGCGTTTACACGCGCCTCTAAACAGTTTAATTTGTTTAAACAATTATGCTTCTGTTTCAACTTCGAAATCGAAATTGGAATAAATGTTAAAAGTTTATATCCGAATAAAACCATATAGACAAGACACAGCCGAAAAGTTGTGACTTTTATGGTGGCAACAGTCGAAAAAGCTGACCTGCAAATAATCAAAAAGATGAACGAGCGCATCATAAAAAATTTCGTTGACATCATCATAATGGCTGAGCTTAAAAACGGGTCTCTTAGCGGCTACGACATAATCAGCTACATCCACAACAAATTCCAACTCCTGGTAAGCTCAGGCACCATTTACTCGCTGCTGTATAGCCTTGAGCGAAATGACCTCGTCGAAGGCATATGGGATGAGCGGAAAAGAACCTACAAACTCACTGCAAAAGGCAAACACAACATAGAAACACTGCTAAACGTGAACCCTGACATCCGCAACTTCCTCACCAACTTCCTCAAGGTGCAATAAGCACCCTTTTTTCTACTCTTTTTAGTAAACATGAATCGAAACGCTAAAAAACCCCTTCTGTCACTATGTGCAACAGCATTTAGTTAGGAGGGCTCGTAGCTCAGTCAGGCTAGAGCACCGGACTTTTAATCCGGGGGTCGCGGGTTCAATTCCCGTCGAGCCCGCCAAAAACAAATTGATTACTTCGGGTTATTTTCAGTAATTTTTTCTTCTTTGCCAAATTAGTTCACCAGCAATGCAGGTTCCCGCGATAGCTGTTGCCAACGCAATCCAGAAAACATAAGTTGCCAGATAATAGCTGATGTCGGGCTTAAACGGCTCTGATGTTGTGGTGAAAACCCACGAATACGGCGTTCCCGCGATTTCTGCTGAAACATTGTAGGTAGTATCTGGGTTTAGCGGTGTGGCAGGGTAAAAAGTTGCGATTTCGGAGGCAAGCCCT
>CAYGJP010000225.1:0-1001 GCA_964350175.1 uncultured Candidatus Bathyarchaeia archaeon | reverse complement strand
AGCCCTTCTGGCGCGTCTGTTCTGCCTGAAATTGGCACTTCAGGAGTTAAATGCAGATTTTCCACACTCACGCCTCTTAGCTGAAACACGACGATTGTGGTGTTGAGGGGAACGTTGGTGGAGTTAGGTACTGGACCTAAGCCGATGGCAAGTGGAATTCTTGACCCGTTTCTGTATATAGCCTCTGGCATAGTTGCAGGGGTCGAATAAGCCGTCTGAGTAGCAGAAATTAGAAAGAACACTGCAAAAAACAAAGCTGCAAAGACAACTCCAAGCAGCAAAGCAGTCCTCAGGCGGTTCCTTGGAAGTTTCATTTTTCCACCATGTTTGGTATCTGTTATGCGCATTTTGGCAATCTATACTTAAAAGACTTTATGGCTTCAAGATTTAGTAATCTTTTGGGTTGCAAAACAAGCCAACGTGAGCAATTTTGGTTTTGCGCAAGAGGTTTAATATGTAACCTGTTTCTTCTTTTAGCACTCCAGAACATACTGCATTGCCATGAATTTGTCTGGGTGGAAAACTATTGGGTAGCCAAAACAAAAAAGAACCCTCCTTGGCGTTCGGTGGACAAGCCCTCATAGAGGGCATCATGATGCGCTCCAAAAACCACATGGTCCTCTGCGTGAGAAAACCCAACACCGACATCGTAACCCAAGTGGAAAAACTGAACCCCCTATCCGACAGGTACAAGATTCTGGGAATACCCTTCCTCAGAGGCATAGTGGCGCTGTTTGAATCCTTCTTCTTAGGCGTAAAAGGGCTGCTTTTCTCCGCCAACGTCTCAGTAGAAGACGAAAAAGACGAAGAAGGCGAAAGCCTAAAACTAGGCTACCTTGAACTCGCCATACTCGCGCTGGGCACATTGGGTATAGTGGCGTTCTTTTTCCTTGTCCCGTTCCTGCTTGCGACATGGCTTAACTTGTCTGGCGTACTTTTCAATGTTGCCGAAGCAACCATACGCATAACCATGTTCATAATTTACTTATCCCTAATCTCAA
>CAYGJP010000224.1:0-3205 GCA_964350175.1 uncultured Candidatus Bathyarchaeia archaeon | reverse complement strand
TTTCAAACGGATATTTTTTGTTTTTACCCGAAAATTTCTTCATTTGACATAATCCCCCACGCCGCCATGTTGCACACGGTATTTATCCAACTCAACAGCGATACGGTAAAGCTCATTTCTCAAATGCTTATTCTGTAAGGCTCCCATAGCTACTTGTTTATAGAACTCTGTATCCTCTAAAAATTCGTGGCTGTATTTCTTTGATTTACTTTTTCTATGGGTCACTTCTTTTTCCCCTTAGCTCGCTGCTTCTCTTTCTGCTCTCGCCAATACTCACGCATTGAAGGCGTTCCTTTGTGCTTTCTATTCATTTCATACACCAAGTGTGCTTTCTACACTCACTATAAAATAATACACTCGGTGTGCTTAATAAACTTGTCCTTGAACTTCTTAGACACATATAACGGTTGCACTACACAGCTCTAGAAAAAAGAAGGGAAAAAAGGGTTAAGGTTTTATGGGGTCGCCAATCAATTCTTCTAGCGTAGGGTTCAGGTTGAATTTTTTAACTAAGGCAAAAGCGTTAGGCAAAAATTCGTTAGCGTCCAATCCAGCCCGTACTTCATCCATAACCGCATATTCCAACCATTCTTTAGGCGTTTGCTCTAAGACAGACGCAGAGAACCGCAACAGGTCCATAACGGATTTTGGTACGTTAATGGTTACAGGCTCATATTCTATTGCCATGTTTAACCCTTCAATCTATCCCTGCTTTATGCAACATTTCAGTGCCGTGGACCGCAAGATAAGCAGCTTTCACGGGGTCAGTTTCGACAAGTTGTTTTATTGCCTCAAGGAACTCGGGGGCGTTTCCTTTCTCTAACTTCTCTGCCATAGTCATAAGCATTATCAGCCCATTGATGCGTCCTTTAGCTTCCTCAAGAGTTTTGCTTTCCGTCAATTCGCACTGAACAACAGCCAACAGCCCCTTGCACCTGTCCAGTGTTTCAAGTTCAGAATGCTTTTTTTCTACGTTTCTGTTTTCTGTTTTCGCCATTTATTCAACTCTCCTATGCCCTTGTTATGTTGCAATTATATATAAAACTTGCTGTTTTAATAGCAAATAATTTACTTTTTACCTATAATATTAACATAAATAAGTAAAAGCCTACCATAGCCTATATTCACCAATAAAATAGGCTAAAACAAACAAAAGAAAAAAAAAGAAGGGAAAATGCGCGGGTGACATAACCTCAGACGTGATAGTCCATGCAGATAGCTACTATTTTCACGTTTTCAAGACGCTGCTGCATGTGTATTAAGCCCTTGGCGAGCACAGTCACGTAACCTATAGGTTTTCCGCATTTTTGGCATCTTACGGGTTTTGCATCACTCATTTTTCATCACTAACGTATTTGGCACTTCTCAAAAGAGAGTGAATCAAAATGATGCTCATAAACCCGAAGGCCGTAGCGCTTAAAAGTTCACTAAACAAAACACACATAAAGGGTAGCCACTGAGAGCCATTAACATTATGTTCCCGTGAATTTTTGGTTTACTTGAAAGCAGAATCTACATAAAGAGGGGGTATAGACAAAAAATAGCGCTTAACCTCACTAAACATATTGATGCTTAATCATGCTGCCCCGAAGTTTAGAGTAAACTCTGCTTTGGTTTAGGGTATGCCTTTTCTGGTGCAGTAATAGTTACCTTCGAGGCACAAAAAAGCAGGGCATTTTCCGCCGTAACAATGCTCTAACCATTGGCAAGGTGACCGAACTTCGTAAACTCGCCGCCTATATTTGTAAGAAAATATTCGAGATCCAAAGTTCTCTTGTTTTGGTAGTTTCATAACGGTTTGCATTAAAACACCTCAAAAGTTCAGACGCTATATTCTGATTGTGCCAAATCAAGTTATTAAAAATGTGTTGCAGCCACAGTACAACAACAAACCATTATAAACAATGCAAACCCACCCAGAAAACTCCAAAGCCTCCAAGAACATAACAAGTGTTATTTAGCAGTGGAAAGCTTTCTTGTTTCAGGTGTACAAGTTGCAGTTCCAAGGAAGAGACATCACATCAATCGAAGACTTCACTCGAGAAGAAATCAACTATATCCTAAAAATCAGCAAAACCATGGAACCCCTAGCCAAAAAAGGCTCAGACATGCTCAAAGGAAAAATCCTCGCCAACTTATTCTTTGAACCATCCACACGCACACGCCTAAGCTTTGAAGCAGCAATGCTCAAACTAGGCGGTTCCACAATCGGCTTTGGCGACGTGGAAAGCACCTCCGTGAAGAAGGGCGAAACGCTTGCAGACACTGTACGCACCGTAGAGAACTACGCTGACATAATTGCCCTGCGTCATCCACTTGAAGGTGCAGCAAAACTAGCCGCGGATTTCTCCAAAGTTCCAGTAATCAACGCTGGCAGCGGTTCTGAAGAGCACCCAACACAAGCTCTTTTGGACCTGTACACGATTGAGAAGGAGAAGAAAAAAATTGACGGCTTAAAAATCGCATTGGTTGGCGACTTACGTTACGGGCGAACTGTACATTCACTGGCTTACGCGCTTTCACAATACAACATCGAGTTGACACTGGTTTCTCCAGATTCCCTGCGAATGCGACGCGAAATGCTAAGAAAAATACAAACTAAGCTTCCCGTAACTGAAACCCAGAACCTGGAAAAAATAATCCCACAAATAGATGTCTTATATGTCACGAGGATACAGAAAGAGCGGTTCCCCGACCAAGCCGAATACGCCAAAGTGAAAGGGGTCTACAGAATCGACCTGAAAACCCTATCGAACGCAAAGAAAGACCTGATAATTCTTCATCCGTTGCCGCGTGTGGACGAAATCGCCCCAGAAGTTGACGGCACACCACAAGCACGTTACTTCCAGCAAGTTTGGAACGGCATCGCTGTTAGAATGGCGTTGCTGGCACTTGTTTCAGGTTCAATAAAGTAAAAGCCTGTTTAAGTCATGTTGAACCTGTCAAACGTCATTACTGTACTGATGGCGCCACACAAGGGACATTTGTGCAAATCGCCAAACCAACTCTTGTTACAGTTATGGCAGTAAGTGATTTTGCGGTTGTAAGTTAAAAACTCCACATTCTGCTTCTCCATCAAAAGCAGCGTTAACTTCATGAGCTCTTCAGGCTTGTTCTCAGCACCATTTACTCCTATAATGGTCAGGTTTCCACCTTGATTCAAACCTTTCAGCTTTCGCGCCGTTTCCAACTGTTCAGATGGTAT
>CAYGJP010000223.1:0-3281 GCA_964350175.1 uncultured Candidatus Bathyarchaeia archaeon | reverse complement strand
GGTTCCGCCTCTGCGCATCATCTTGAAAATGTAGCTTGGGCGCAGGTAAAACTGCTGATAGGCTTTGTAGCGTATCTCGGCTAGCTTCTCCATGCTCAACGATGGCGTTTCAAACGTTGGACCTGCTGTGTCGTATTTGTCAAAATCCGTAACCCGCAACCAACCATTCGCAATCACCTGATCATACATCGGAGTTCCAGGATACGGCGTCGCCACATAAAACCCAATGTCATCAGGGTTCAACTCCTTAACAAAGTTGATTGTTTCACGCGCGGTCTGCTCGGTTTCGCCTGGAAAACCCAAAACCACATTCGCAATCGTCATCAAACCCACATCATGCGCCGTCTTATACGCCAACCGCGTCTGATCAAGCTTGATGCGCTTATTCATCGCACCCAAAATCGCTTCAGAACCAGACTCCACACCCAACCAAACAGCAAAACAGCCAGCATCATGCATCGTTTTAAGCAGTTCACGATCCACCATGTCCACACGGGTGCCGCAGTCCCAAGTCATATCCAGCTTCCGCGCGTGCAGCTCCTCACAAATCTTCATCACACGCTCACGGTTAACTGTAAAGGCGTCATCGTAAAACGTAACTTGGTCCACGCCGTATTTGTCATGCACCAGCTGCATCTCGTCAACCACATTCTTTGGACTACGCATGCGATATCCTCTGCCAAACATACGCACTGTGCTGCAGAAGTCACACCAGTAAACACAGCCGCGGCTGCTGATTAAGGGAAAAAGGATTTTGCCCATCCGCTTAAGCGACTCAAGCGGCAACAAGTGATGCGCAGGAAAAGGCAACGAATCCAAGTCTTCAAGGAACGGCCTGTCGGGGGCGCGGACAATTTTGCCTTCGCTGCTGCGGAAGGTTATGCCTAAAACTTTGCCAAGGCTGCTTTTGGCTTGTAGTTTGTCTAAAAGTTCTATGAAGGTCTGTTCACCTTCGCGGCGAACGACAACGTCTAGGCTGGGGTATTCGTTGAGGGCGTTTTCATCCCAAAAAGTCCCATGCGACCCACCAAGCATGGTAACGGCTTGCGGCTGAACCTGCTTGGCTATGTTGATTAGCTGCATGGCAGACTTGTAGAGCAGCGTCGTAGCCGTAACACCAACGACATCAGAGGGGGTTTGGGCGATGCGGTTTTTGAAGGTTTCGTAGGTGAGTTTTTCTGCCTGACAATCAATAACCGTAACTTCATGACCCGCCTGTTCGGCAACTGCACCCAAATACGCAATACCAAGCGGAATAAATGGTGGGTGCGAGTGGACGCTTGGCGGATAAGGCGGGTTAACTAAGGTAATTTTCATTTTTCTGGTGCCTGCGAAGTGATTTGTAGGTTTGGATATCATATATTGTTTTCTTAAACTGCCCAAAAGTCCAAGTTTTTCTGAAAGAAGAAGAGAGAGGATTTAGGAGAGTTTTATGTGCATAGCCCGCAGCGCGTAAGCAGCAGACGTTTTTAGCCCCGATTTGCCGTAGGTTCCGCCTCGCCGCATCATCTTGAAAATGTAGCTTGGGCGCAGGTAAAACTTTTGGTGTGCTTTGTAGCGGATTTCGCGGATTCGCTCCATGCTCAGCCATGGCGTCTCGAAGGTGGGCGTTGCCGTGTCGTACTTGTTGAAGTCTGTGACTCGTAGCCACCCGTTTTCCTTGACCTGCTCATACATTGGGGTTCCCGGGTATGGTGTGGCGACGTAGAAGCCGATGTCGTCAGGGTTCAGCGAATTGATGAAGTTGATTGTTTCCCATGCGGTTTCTTCGGTTTCGCCTGGGAAGCCGATGACTGCGCTGGCGATGGTCATTAAGCCTACGTTTTGTGCGGTTTTGAAGGCTTGGCGGGTTTCGTCTAGTTTTATTTTCTTGTTGATTTTGCCCAGAATTTTTTCTGAGCCTGATTCCACGCCGAACCAGACGGTTATGCATCCTGCATCACGCATGGCGGTTAGCAGGTCTTTGTCTACCATGTCTACGCGGGTTTCGCAGTCCCAGCTTATGTTCAGTTTGCGCGCTTTGAGGTCTTCGCACATTTTTAAGACATGTTGACGGTTGACGGTGAAGGCGTCGTCGTAGAAGGTGAATTGGCTCTCGCCATACTTGTTGTGGAGCATTTCGATTTCGTCAACCACGTTTTTTGGAGAGCGCATGCGGTAGGCTCTGCCGAACATACGCACGGTGCTGCAGAAGTCGCACCATTGGACGCATCCTCGGCTGGTGGTGAGTGGGAAGATGGTTTTGCCCATGCGGTGGAAGGCTTCTAGGGGTAGGAGGTGGTATGCGGGGAAGGGTAGGGCGTCTAGGTCTGTGATGTATGGGCGGTCTTCGTTTTTGGTGATGGCGCCGTCTTTTTTGCGGGTGGTTGTGCCTTGTACGTTTGTTAGGGGTTTTTTGTTTTTTAGGCGGTCAAGGATTTCTATGAAGGTTGTTTCGCCTTCTCTGCGCACCACAACGTCCAGCGCTGGGCACTCGTTGAGGGCGTTTTCGTCCCAGAAGCTCACGTGGCTGCCGCCCATAATGGTTATGGCGTTTGGGTGAGCTTGTTTGGCTATGGTTAGAAGTTCTTTGGCGCTGTTGTAGAGCAGGGTTGTGGAGGTTACGCCGACTATGTCGGAGGGCACCTGTGCGATGCGGCTTTTGAAGGCGTCGTAGGTGAGTTTTTCTGCTTGACAATCAATAACTGTGACTTCGTGGCCTGCTTGTTCGGCAACTGCGCCCAAATACGCAATCCCAAGCGGGATGAATGGTGGGTGAGAATGTGCATGTGGCGGGTAAGGAGGATTAACCAAGGTAACTTTCATTTGGATGTGTCCTTCTGCTCTGGTGGTTTTTTTACGTGAAGATGGAATATATTGCTTTCTAATAAGGCTGGGTTGTTGGGTTTTGTTTTTTGGTTGGTTTGCTTTTGCTGTTTTGGTTGTGCAGGTTGTGACAAACAGATACATTGCTGAAGGGGGTGTGGTTACTTTTAGGACGAGGAGCATAGCAGCCCTGTTTCTTGTTTTACCCTCTGCAAAGCTATCCCCGAGGGGGCAGTGCTTATACAATATACTTATACAAAACGCAGATACACAAACAACCCCAAAACATCAAACTCAACTGCATCAAGTATTCCTCTTACGATCTTCTGCTTTAAATCCGCATCCAATTCTTCTATAAAATTCATGTCATGCCTCCATGTTGCGATGATAGCATCTTGGATCATTTTTGTCAAGCGTATTGGATATTTATTTAATTTTGTCTAACAATCTAGATTTAATTGAAAGCGGATTTCAGG
>CAYGJP010000222.1:0-3303 GCA_964350175.1 uncultured Candidatus Bathyarchaeia archaeon | reverse complement strand
CTTTGGAGCCCTTTACGAATTCGTCTTCAACAGCTTCCATACGCGTACTCGTGGTTGGGCCAGCAGCAACCGCAACCCACCTTTCATTTTCCTTTTTCATTACGGGACCACAATGGAAAACAGCTAAACCTTCCAAGTCAACTGGCAGCTTTTTTCCTTCTTGAAGCAGCTCTAAAGCTCGCCTGTGCGCTTGGTCACGAGCCGTAACTATTGTTCCACTGAGGTACACTACATCGTTGACTTTGAGTTTACGGATTTGCGCTTCCGAAATGGGCGTTTTTAACCTGTACGTTGCCATCCGACTTCACCTTCGCCTCTTTTTGCGCGTCAAATACTCAACGGAACCATCCGCGTTTATCTTTGCAGAAGCCCGCCTAGCAGCCCAGCAGTTAAACGCAACAGCCACAGGGAAAGACGCAGGATGCCTAAACGCGTAATCAACATGCACACCCAAAACCGTCGTTTTTCCGCCCAACCCCATAGGACCAATACCGGTCATGTTTGCGGCTTCCAGAATCTCCCGCTCCAAACCTGCAATTTCAGCATCCTCATTCGCCTCTTCTATGGGTTTAAGCAAGGCTTTCTTCGCCAAACTCAAAGCCGCATCAGCTCCGCCTCCCACACCAACGCCCAAAATCGTAGGTGGACAAGGTTGCGCACCAGCCTTAATCACCGCATCAACCACAAAACGCTTCAAACCCCTCAAACCTTCGCTCGGATTCAGCATACCCAAAACAGAAACATTCTCAGAACCACCACCCTTCGCCACCACCGTCAATTCCAAGCTGTCGCCTGAAACAAGTTCCCAATGCACCTGCGGTATGCCCCTTCCAGTGTTGTCTCCACTGTTCTTCTGGGTAAACGGATGCACAGCGTTAGGTCGAAGCGGCACCTCAACAGTGGCTTTCCGCGTCGCACTCGTTAGTGCTTCTTCTACGCAGTTCAAGCCCTCAAAATCTGCACCAGCTTTAACGTAGAAAACCAACGTTCCCGTATCCTGACAAATGGGCGCTTCATGTTTCTCAGCTAACGCAATGTTATCCAAGATAGTTTTCAACTGCGTTCTACCCGCTTCACTTGTCTCCTCAACGTGAGCTTTGCGTAAAGCAGTTTTAACGTCGTCTGGCAGGTAAACCACCGCCTGCTTAACAAGATCGAAAGCCACATTTTCCACGATACTGCCTATTTGCTTCAACGCTTTATCCCCGCTTCGTCAGCCACTTTCCCTATACATGGTAAATCGTACTTATACCTTGGCATGCCACCGCAGTTCACTTTAACTTACCCCTCCATAGACCAAAACAGCCCAATCTTCGCGTGTTTTAAATACACCTTAAAGCCACTTAACCCACTAACTACACGCAGAAAAGTGAGAACACCATGTCAGAAGACACACCTATCGAAGAACAAACAAAAACAAAAGCAGCCCAAAAAGAAACCGAACCAACAAAACCAAAGTACACCTTCATCGAAGACCTCCCAGGAGTTGGCCCCGCAACATCACAAAAACTACGCGACATAGGCTACCACACCGTCGAATCATTAGCGATGGCTACAGCACGCGAACTCGAACCTGTAGGTGTCAGCGAAAAGAAAGCCTTCCAAATAATTGACGCAGCACGCTCCGCCATAGGCGTAAACTTCGTACGCGCAGATGAACTCTACAAAATGCGCCAAACCGTCCTACGCGTGACAACAGGCAGCAAAGCAGTGGACAAAATGGTTGACGGCGGATTAGAAACCCAAACCATAACCGAGTTTTACGGCGAATACGGCAGTGGAAAAAGCCAATTTTGTCACCAACTCTGCGTGAACGTACAACTACCTCCGGAACGTGGCGGATTAAACGGTGGCGCTTTGTACGTAGACACTGAGAACACCTTCAGGCTGGAGCGAATTATCCAGATGTCTAAGCATTTGGGTCTTGACCCTGAACAGGTGACTAAAAACATCATTTACGCTGAAGCCTACACTTCAGACCATCAGATGTTCCTTTTAGAGAACGCAGACGAAATAATCAAGGCAAACAACATAAAACTAATAATCGTAGACTCTTTAACCGCTCATTTCAGAAGCGAATACATTGGACGGGAAATGTTAGCATCACGCCAGCAGAAACTAAACAAACACATGCACAAACTAATTGCTCTGGCAAGAGCCTTCAACACCGTAGCCGTTGTAACAAACCAAGTCATGGCTAAACCCGACCAATTCTTCGGCGATGCTACACACCCAATCGGCGGACACATTGTCGGACACACAAGCCACACACGCATTTACCTCAGAAAAGCTTCTCACGGTCCAGTACGCATCGCCCGCTTAGTTTCAAGTCCGTATCTGCCTGAAGGCGAGGAAATACTTAAAGTAACAGAAAACGGAATAGAAGATGTAACTGAAGAAGAGAAAGCCGCAAAGACCCGTGGTCGTTAAACATGCCCATACCTCAAGCATTAGTAACCCGATACTTCCAACTCATAGCGGGCAGACAGTTCTCCGAAGGCGAACGCGAGTTGGAACGCCTCAAACAAAAAATGCCCAAAACCGAGTGGAACAGAGGCTACTTCCGGGCACTATACGGAATGTACCTCTCACAGAAAAACAATGACAACTACTCCTTCTTTGCTAAACTGGACTTAACCGACAAACCCGCTCTGCACGGGTACAGACGCGAATTCTTAGACCACACCCGAAACGGGTTACATGGCGACTTTGACCGTGGATATTTCTCAGCGTGGTCTGATTGCATGCGCGTTCTCACCAGACTTGAAGCCCCAACTCAACAAAACAGCACTGCAGCTAACGCGGCAGCTGAAAAAGAGCATTTGGAAACTTTGAGAAGCGACAAGAGCCAAGCGACTATCGCGAATTTTCTGAAAAAGAAATTGGATGACGCAGAGAAGCAATAGCAGCAGCGAAAAAACGAAAGCTGCCTTATGCTACTGGTACTGGTCCAATGAGTACGCTTAATACTAGAACCATGACAACGAGCCATGTGAAGAAGTAAATGAATATGCCCATGGTCATGATTTTGGATGGCTTCTCCACTTGTGTGGCAAATTTTTTCTTCAAAAGGTAGAAGGATATCAAGTAGATAAGCAAGGCTATCGTTATGCCGTTCAGCAGCGTGTTAAGCTCACTCATCTGTGCTACTAAGGAAGCTCCTGTGACTGATTGCGTTATGAAGGGGATGCTGGCGCTCACCAAACCTGCAATGGCGCCCAAAGAGACTCTTAACCAGTAAATCTTAGTTAGTATATTCAACGCGTTCAAACCTGCTAAGGTATATTTTAAATCTACATTAAA
>CAYGJP010000221.1:0-3304 GCA_964350175.1 uncultured Candidatus Bathyarchaeia archaeon | reverse complement strand
GTGCCTATTATCCAATCATTGCAGGAACGATAGAGGGGGTAGGTCGGGGCGTGTTTTTGCTGGAAAACAAGGGTAGGGGGAAGGGGTAGGTCAAAACGATAGGGTCCTATCAGAGGCCAATTGTAACGATATTTGGGAACGTTGTTTCCGAAGATAAAATAAGAAGAAAAGAAAAAGGTTGGTTTTTAGCGGAGTTTCATGAGGACCATTTCAGCGGCTAAAACCATCGGGTCCCATGTCTCGTTCAGCGGCGGTGCATATGCGGTGTCTGCTTTGGCTAAGTCACGCACGGTCATTTGTTTTTGTATGGCTAAGGATAGGGCGTTTATGCGTTGGGTGACTTCTTCTCCGCCAACTATCTGCGCACCGATTATGCGCTGTGACTCCTTCTCCACGATGAGTTTGACTTTTATGGGCTTCGCTGTAGGGTAGTAATCTGCTTTGGTCTTTGAGCTGATTGCGCCAACGACAACTTCAACTCTGTTTTTCGCTGCGGATGCTTCGGTTAAGCCTGTTACGCCTGCCTCTATCTCGAAGAGCCGCGTGACTGCTGAAGCTAAGATTCCTGTGAACTGTGCGTAGTCGCCGCCAGCGTTTGCTCCCGCCACTTTACCCATGCGCACCGCGATGGTGCCCAGCTGCGGACACATTGGCTTGTGCGTAATTAGGTTGGGGCCTTCGGCGCAGTCGCCTACCGCGTAAACATCTTTCACGTCGGTTTCCATTCGCCCGTTAGTCTTTATAGCCCGTGTCTCGCCAAGAGATATGCCAGCGTCAACCGCAAGCTTCGTGTTTGCACGTACACCAAAGGCGCTGATGAACAGGTCGGCTTCAATTTTTTCTCCGCCAGCCATAATCGCTGTGACTTTGTCGTCGCCAAGGAACTCTTCAACGCCTTTGCCTGTGAGGATGGTCATGCCTTTTTCCTGCAGGTGCTCCTGAACCAGCTTCGCCATGTCTGCATCAAGCATCGCGGGCAGAATCTGAGGCAACATTTCAACTATGGTAACTTTGAGGCCTTTCTCGATTAATGCAACGCCTACTTCGAGCCCAATCAAGCCTGCGCCCATGATGATGGCGGATTTGGCTCCGTTCTGGACTGCTTGGCGGATTTTTTCTCCATCTTCGATTGTGCGAAGACTGAGAATGCCTTGTTTCTCTCTGCCCTTAATGGGCGGCATGAATGCGTCAGCACCCGTCGCAAGCACAAGGCTATCATACTGCAACGTTTCAGTGACACCGGCTTTGTCGACTGCTGTGACCGTTTTGTCTTTGGTGTTTATAGCAGTGACTTTTGTCTCGTTCTTCAAAGTCAACTTTAGCATCTGGAAGTAAGCGGGTGGGTAAACAATCAGGTTTTTGAAGTCAGGTATGTGTCCGCCTATAACGAAGGGCAACCCACAACGCGAATAACCTGGGTTTGTCTCCTGAGTTATCAGGGTAATTTCAGCAGCGCGGTCCTTTTTTCGCGCAGCAGAGGCAGCTTCTACGCCTGAAGCGTTAGCTCCAACAACTATTATGCGTCTAGCCATTATGTTTGCCTTCATTTGGATTGTGCTTGAGCTTTGTGCCACTCTACAGCTGCGTTGAAGTCCATAAGGTTGGCAAGTTCTGCTTGCAAGTTTGCGGGTTTCACCACGAGCACCCAGCCTTTCGCGTAGGGGTCTTCGTTTAGCAACTCGGGTTTGGATTGGACTTCGTCGTTAACTTCCGCGATGGTTCCGCTAATCGGGGCAATGAGGTCAGAGACGGCTTTTACAGACTCCACTGTTCCGTAAGGGTCATTCTGCTTGACTTCGCCGCCAGCGCTCGGCAACTCTGCGTAGACAATCTCCCGCAGCGATTTCTGAGCGTAGTCGGTTACGCCTATACGGACTTTGTCACCTTCAACTTTGACCCATTCAAAATCTTTTGAGTAGTAAAGACCTTCAGGCACTTCGTATCCTTCTACTTTCACCATGTAACATGCACCTTTTTACCAGTAAATACTCTGGAACACTTCGACTCTTAAAAGTCTTCACGAAAAAGAAAAAGGAAAAGCTTAACGCTCACGTTTGCCCGCGATGAACTCTTCGGTCCACTGTTTTGCCTCTGAGTCAGGCACTTGAATAGGCGGATGCTTAAACGCGTACGAAGACATGCTCAGCAAGGCGCCAGAGATTTTGCGGTCCAAAGCAATCTTGGCACAACGTATCAGGTCAATGACTACGCCTGCGCTGTTAGGCGAGTCCTCCACTTCAAGTTTAACGCTTATGTTTATGGGGCGGTCGCCGAATTTTCTGGCTTTCAACGAGATGTAGCAGATTTTCTTGTTCTTCAAAAACGGCACATAATCCGACGGCCCAATCCGGGTAGGCAACGCGTATGGCACTAGGCTGGTAACTGCTTCGGTTTTGCTGATGCGTTTTGACTGTAATCGGTTTTCCACGGTCATGTTCTGGAAGTCTGTGTCTCCGCCAAGATTCAGCTGGTAAGTCTCATCAACGATGACCCCTCTGTCCAAGCATAACCGCACTAGATTTCTGTGCAGAATTGTGGCGCCCACTTGGCTTTTTATGTCGTCTCCAAGCACTGGAAGACCCGCAGCTTCAAACTTTTTGCTCCACGCCTGCGTTTTGTCTGAGGCGATGAATTCAGGCATACAGTTTACAAAGGCACATCCAGCATCTATGGCTGCCTGAGCGTAAAAACGTGCGGCATCGTGGCTTCCAACAGGCAAATAGTTAACGAGCACCTGAGCTTTTGCTGCCTTTAAAACTTTCACCACGTTTGCCTGGTCATATTCGCTGTCATCGTAAACATTAAACGTCTCTCGCATGTGTGGTGCTACGCCGTCCAAAATGGGCGCAGGCGAAACCTTCACACCTAACTTTGGGACGTCGGCGAATTTTTCGCAGCAGTTTGGCGCGGTGAAAATGGCTTCGGAGAGGTCTTTGCCAATTTTGTCTTTGTTGACCTCAAAGGCGGCAACGAGTTTTATGTCTCGTATGTGGTATCCACCGAAGTTCACATGCATGAGTCCAGGTACGGTGGTGTCTTCTTTCGCGTCTTTATAGTATTGTGTTCCTTGTATGAGGGCAGATGCACTGTTGCCCACACCTACGAGTGCTACGCGGATTTCAGGCAAACCATTAACCTTCTGTTTGAAGACTTATGTGTGTCTACGCTATAACTTTTTCTAAACTTGGGTATGATTTGTGTCTTGTAATTTGGTTGCTACCCGTTGCTGTTTGTTGCTCCTGATTTATAGAATTTAATGTTGAATGGTTTTTGACCTCTGATAGGACCCTATCGTTTCACCTAC
>CAYGJP010000220.1:0-3313 GCA_964350175.1 uncultured Candidatus Bathyarchaeia archaeon | reverse complement strand
GTGTAAAAACACATCCTCAAGAGTAGGCTGAAGATTTTCCATAGAATTAATTTTGCCATTTTTCACTCGTATCGCATCAATCACTGAATTGAACGCCTCGTCACCATGAACAAGAACCTTCAAGGTTGTAGAGTTTTCTTGAGTAACAGAATCTGTACAGTGAAGTTTCCGAACAGTTTCGATAAGCTCGGACGTGAGATTTGCAATATCCAGTTTCAATATTGTGGTATTCGCTCCTGAAATTAGTTTTTTCAAATTCGCTGACGTGTCAAGAGCAACAATTTTTCCGTGGTCCACAATAGCTATGCGGTCACACAACAAATCAGCATCAACCATCATGTGCGTCGTTATGACAACCGTAGTGCCGTTTTCCCGATTAAGTTTTTTAACAAAGTCCCTAATCTCAACCGACGACTGAGGGTCCAACCCCAGTGTGGGTTCATCTAGGAACAGCACTTGAGGCATGTTAAGCAACGCACGAACGACATTCATTCTTTGGCGCATGCCTGTCGAAAAGGTGCCCACTTGAGCGTTCTTCCATTTGGTAAGCTGAACCAGCTCTAAAAGTTCGTCAACTCTCTTTGTTAAAACATCTTTTGGAATGTTGAAAAGACTCCCGAAAAACCACAGGTTCTCTTTAGCTGTTAAACGATCATATATTATCATTTTCTCGGAAACAATGCCAATTAGTTTCCGCACCTCAGTGTCATTCTTGACTATGTCGTAGCCGCCAACCGTTGCAGTCCCCTTTGTGGGTCTCGCTAAAGTGGACAACATTCGCAGAGTTGTGCTTTTGCCTGCACCGTTAGGACCGAGCAGCCCGAAAACCTCGCCTTTTTTCACGGTGAAGGAGATTTTGTCGACGGCTGTGAATTTCCCGAAAGTCTTTGTCAGGTTTTGAACATCAATCATGGATTCGTTTGCCATTATGTCCGCCTTCATTTACATATATTTCAGTGCAATATATCGAAGCAAAATATAAGTATTACTGCAACCAACATTAACTTTGAAAGTTGTATGCACCCAAACGCCGAAGACAGAACAACCGCAAACTGGATGAAGGAAGCCCAGAAAGGCTACATACGCGTCGGAATCCTCATTCTGCTCAGCAAGAAGCAATCCCACGGCTACGAAATCATGAAAGAAATCAAAGACCGAACAAAAGGATTCTGGAGACCCACTGCCGGCGGTGTGTACCCTGTTCTTCGTAGCCTAGAAAAAGGCGGATATATCAAAGGCGAATGGATCACTCAGAACAACAGAAAAATAAAAACGTATAGAATTACCGAAAAAGGCAGACTTATCCTGAAACACGCCATTATAAAACAAAACGAAATCGCGAACAACATAAACGTTCTTTTTGAGGAGTTCGCCCGTGATGTGTTAAACATTGAACCGAAAAATTTTCCAATACCAGTCATGCCTGCGCCGTTCTCGGCTTTTCTTGAAGAAGAAACAGGAGAACAAATTGGGAAACTAAAGCAACAGAAAAAGCACCTGATGAACCACATTAAAATGCTTCAAGACGAGTTGCAATCCATAAACAAAAAAATAGCTGAACAGCACGAAACGAACCACACCTAAAAAAAGAGAAACAAGTGCGAGACGGTTATTTAGAATGTAAAGATAGCAATTATGGAAAATTGCCTCTGCAAAGACCTTTAGCGTTGTCTTGGAGATAGCAGCTCCTGAAACTCGTGGTTCACTTCGCCGTATCGGTCTTGAATTGTCTTGTTTATTTTCAGCCAGTCTTCAAACACCATTGACCACATCTCGCTATCCACCACACGCTTGGTCACGTATTCTTTCATGGGTCCTTCGCGTTTGATGACGCGTTTGTGCCAGTCTATGTTGACTAAGCGGCCGCGGCGCAGGTGCTGCAGGTTTTGCAACACTTGGTCCGTGTCGATTGGGTAGCTTACGCTGCTTGAGAGGTCCTCAATGAGGGAGCTAACTGAGATTTCGTCCTCAACACGGAGGCACACGACAGCCACTATTTCCTGCACGAGCCGTGCGTTTCTACTCAAGTAGAGTGCCCGCCGCTTGGGAATCAAAACCTGTTCTATGCGGTAGGAGTTCCGCTTGTAGAACCAGCGTTTAACCAATTCAACAAGCAGCAGATAAGCCACTATCAACGCTGCCAAGATTGCCAGAAAGGTCAGAGGAGGCTGCACGAAACCAAAGTATCGCTCACCCAAGAAGGTGAAGGGAATTATCAACGCTGCTGCAACTATTCCGAAACTGCTCAGAAGCAAAAGTTTGCCGGGTTTACTCTTCCAGAATGGCGATTTCCGTGTTCGTATGACGAATATGACAAGCGCTTGCGTGCATAAGGACTCAAGGAACCATGCGGTTTGGAACAGCGCAATTTGTTCGGGCGGAGTGTTCACCAGTGGAACATTGAAAACCAGCACCATTATGAAGAACGTTAAGAAGTCAAAGATGGAACTTACTGGCCCCATAGAAACCATGAATCGCCTTATGAAACCAATGTCCCATCGTTTCGGCTTTTCAACGTATTCTGGGTCTACGTTGTCTGTGGTTATGGCGGATTGGGAGAGATCATAAAGCAGGTTGTTCAAAAGAATCTGAATCGGCAGCATAGGCAAGAAAGGCAGAAACAGCGATGCCACCGCGACGCTGAACATGTTGCCAAAGTTTGAACTGACGCCCATCATGACGTACTTCATGGTGTTGCCAAAAGTCTTCCTGCCCTCCAGCACACCTTCCGCCAGCACAGTCAAATCGTTCTTCAACAGAATAATATCCGCGGACTCCTTTGCAACGTCCACGGCGTTGTCTACTGAGATGCCCACATCCGACGTTTTGAGGGAAGGTGCATCGTTTATGCCGTCGCCCATAAAGCCGACAACATGCCCGTTTCCTTTCAACAAGTTGATTATGCGGTCTTTCTGAAAAGGAGTCACCCGTGCGAAAACGTTAGCTTCTTCAACCACTCGGGCTAAAGCGTCGTCATGCATCTGGGCAATTTCGCTTCCAAGGGCAACACCTTTGATTTCAAAACCCAGTTGCTCGCACGTTTTTCTGGCAACGAGTTCGTTGTCGCCTGTGAGAATTTTCAACTCAATTCCTGCGTTGCCCAGCAGTTTGAGGGATTCCTTCGCCGTTTCCTTAGGTGGGTCCAGAAACGCCACGAATCCTAGGAAAACCATGTTGCTTTCGTCGTTCACGGAGTAAACAGCTTTTTCTTCCTTCAATTTCTTGTAGGAGACGCCTAAAACTCTGAAGCCTTCGGAACTCAAGTCAAAGTATTTCCCCTCTGACATCAACCAACTTGCACAGAATCTGGCGA
>CAYGJP010000219.1:0-3325 GCA_964350175.1 uncultured Candidatus Bathyarchaeia archaeon | reverse complement strand
GTTCTAAATGCTTATTTCTCCATACGCACATAATAGAACAGATGGCATGAAACTGAATGTCGGAAAAACATCCATTCCAAATGTTTGGAATTGAAGCAAAAACGACCTTCACAAGCATTATGGTAGTTGTTAATCCGCTTGTATGGTATTATTTGGTAATCTCTGTTCTAAAACAAACTTTAACAAAGATGCCAGTAGACCCCTCGGCGTCATTTTTTATTTGGGGTGCTCATTTTTCGGGAATTATCTGTTCTGCGTTAGTTGGAGCTATATTGGTCAAAAGAATCGGAAACACCCGTTTTCTAAAAGTCTGGATGATTTTAGGGGTGATGGCGTCATTATTTTTGGGTGCTATTAATTCGTCAAGTCTGCTCATTATCAGTTTGCTCGCGTTCTTATTAGGAGCATCTTTAGGAATTGGAATGCCTGCTTGTATGGAATATTATACTCGTTGCGTACCTGTCGAAAAGCGAGGGCGAGTTAGCGGAATTATAATGCTTACGTTTGTTATAGGAATGGCTTTGTTCAATATTGTGGGTGTTACTGACCCTTTAACACTTGGAATTGTGCTTGCCGCTTGGCGGTTCGCAAGTCTATTGCCTTTTCTTTTATTGAGACCAGCAGTCAATAGAATTGAACAGAAAAAAGGTGCTGCATCATATAAACAAATATTTAATCAAAAATCCTTTGTTTTATATTTCATTCCGTGGGTCATGTTCTCTTTAGTAAATTATCTAACTTCCCCTGTGCAATCAAGTCTCGTTGGAGAGCAGATTATTGCCTCTTTTATGCTAATTCAAAATGGGTTCATGGGGATTTCGGCAGTTGTAGGCGGTTTTCTTTTAGACTACATTGGGCGCAAACGTATAGCCATTGCCGGATTCGTTATGATCGGCCTCAGTGCCGCAGTTTTTGGAGTTTATCCTGGAAATTTATTAAGTGTGTATTTCAGCGCTATAGTGGGTGGCATTGCGTGGGGTTTCATTTTTGTACTTTTTATTCTAACAATATGGGGAGATTTAAGCCACGGTATGCCGAGTGATACGTACTATGCTCTCGGGGTTACACCCTTTTTTATCTCATACTTTTTGGAGTTCACTGTAGGCAAATACATCTCAGCACTTGTTCCTGCGTCTGCACTTTTCTCTTTCACAGTGCTTTTCCTGTTTTTGGCTGTTCTGCCCTTAGTCTACGCTCCTGAGACGTTGCCTGAGAAAACCCTCAAAGACCGCGACCTCAAAAGCTACACCGAAAAAGCCCTCAAGCAAGCACAGAAGGACGCGGAGAAAAGCCAGAAAAAAAGCAACAACAAAAAAGAACACGATGACTCTGAGAGCGAAGCTGAAGAGAACCCCGAAGGGTACGATGAAGCGCGGAAGTTAGCGGAAAAATACTATTAAGCCAGCCCCATTCAACTGTATGGCATGTTCTTCCACGTGATACTCACAACCGACTGCAACCTGCAGTGCAGGTACTGTTTTGGCGAAACGATGGATGATTTTGACGAGGACTTCGGCGAGTTCGAACTGGACTATTCTCTGCCCAGAAAAGCAGAATACGACGCCCAGATGTTAGCGGAGTTCTGCAACAAAGACGCTGATTGTGTTGTGACGTTTTACGGCGGCGAACCCCTCCTCTGCGCAGGCGAGATTAAGCAGGTTATGGACACGGTGAAGGCAAAGCACTTCATGATTCAAACCAACGGCTTGCTGCTGGACCAACTGGAGCCAGAGTACGTTAACCGCTTCCACACAATCCTAGTCTCCATTGACGGAGAAGAAGCAGTAACAGACCATTACCGCGGCAAAGGCACCTTCCGCAAAGTCATAGACAACCTCAAACTAATCAAGCAGAACGGTTTTAGGGGAGAATTAATCGCCCGCGTCACGGTGATGGAGCAAACCGACATAGACGAGCAAGTCCGCTGGCTCTTGGACAATGAGGAATTCAAGTTCACCAGCGTACATTGGCAGTTGAATGCGGGTTTCTGGGGAAACGACTACGCAAAGCGAGACTTCAAAAAATGGAGCCAAGAAAACTACCTCCCGGGCGTGGAGAAACTGACGCGGTTCTGGGTGGACCAGATGGAGACACAGGGCACGGTGCTGCGGCTTTACCCACTGCTGGGAATTGCCAGCTCCCTTCTGCTCGACAGGGAACCAAGCCTGCTCCGTTGCGGCGGCGGATGGATAAACTACGCCATCCAAACCGACGGCTACATTATACCCTGTCCAACCATGTGGGGCATGAAAAAATACTACTTAGGACACATCGCAGAAACTAATCCGTTGAGTCTGGGGAAAGTCTTTGTTAACGATGCGCCTTGCACTGAATGCGACATTTTGGGCATGTGTGGAGGACGCTGTCTGTACGCGAACATCACGAAGCGGTGGAGCAACGAAGCCTACGCCGAGGTTTGCAACACGGTGAAAGGGTTAGTGAAGGCGGTGGAAATGGAGTTGCCCCGAATAAGGCGGTTTATTCACAACGGAAAAGTAAGCTTGAGCGACTTTGAGTATCTTCGCTATAACGGCTGCGAGATTATACCATAGCTTTTGAGGTTATCCATTATATGTCATTTCCTTTTTCTGAATAATTTATGTCCTTCTATTTCAGCGTGAAACTCGAACCCAACTTCCATTAATTTGATTGCGTCTTCCATTGTATCTGCAACTTTAACACTGAATTGGTCGTTAGCGTCGCCGTTATAGAGCATTTCTTCGAGGTGAATGTAGTTTTCTGTCGACGTGATGCTTTTGTGTCCTAGAATCATTTTAACGTGCCAGGGATCCTTAGTTTTATGTTGCTCTGTGTTGCTTTCCAATGTCTGAAAGTGTGGAAGTGAATCAGCATCAGTTTTGGGTTAGCTTGACGTTCAACTATTCGTCTTTTTTGTAGGAAAAAGCTAGTTCGCATGTTGTTGGCACTGGTAAATATTTTGTTTTTCCTTTCTTTGTTTCTGTTGATTCTTGGCAGCCTTGAAACCATTTCAATAGCTTTAGCGGATAGTGGCAATATTCTACTGTTAGATCCCTTTTCTGCTTTT
The DNA here is from genome assembly GCA_964350175.1 of uncultured Candidatus Bathyarchaeia archaeon. GTDB lineage: Archaea > Thermoproteota > Bathyarchaeia > Bathyarchaeales > Bathycorpusculaceae > JADGNF01. The sequence goes on along the minus strand of CAYGJP010000219.1, from coordinate 279 downwards.
ATCCTCACTTTTCGTTGTTCCCAATCTATCGATAGCCAATCAAGTTCCGCTATTTCTCCACATCTTGCACCAGTTTCTTTTAGCAATTGGCAAAAACACGCGTTTTTCTTTCCTAGAGCTGTAATCAATAGGTCTATTTCGTTTTCAGTTGGTATGTAAGGAATTTCGTGTTCGTCAGAGTATTTTGGGACTCGCCATCTTATTTGGTTGTAATCAAACCAACTTCCCAGTATTCCAGTGACAGTTTTCTTTGTGCTTTCCTTAAGTGTTGCCTTAGCC
>CAYGJP010000218.1:0-3367 GCA_964350175.1 uncultured Candidatus Bathyarchaeia archaeon | reverse complement strand
GTCCACATGTCAAAAGACTCAATCAGCCTAGCATCAGCAGGAACACGGTCACCTTCCTCCAAGAATATGATGTCGCCTGGAACAATCTCCCGCACCAAGATTCTTTCAAGTTCTCCGTCACGGATAACTTTGGCGTATTGTGGCATCCAGCTTTTCAGAGTTGCCATGGCTTTTTCCGCGCGTGACTCTTGGAATATGCTGAAAAATATGTTCATGAAAACTACCGCAAGGATAATGATGCTTAACTCGGGGTTTCCACTGATAGCGGAAAGAACACTTGCAAAGAGCAACAGTAAACCGAATAAGTCTCTAAAATGCTTGATGAACTTGTACACAAGGGGCATTTGCCTTTTTTCGAAAAGCTTGTTAAAACCGTATTGCTTGAGGCGCAGTTTAGCTTCTTCGCTGCTTAATCCATTGGGTGACGCTTTCAGGTCATCGAAGACCTCATTGATGGACATAGACGCAGCTTTTTCCAATTTAATTCCGCCAAAACCTCAAGTAAGTATATGCTACGAACTCCAAACATTTCTAAAGACAACTATGGATCTTGACGAGAAAACTTGAAATGTCCGGCCTTTTCTTTGTGGTGAAGAAGGTTGGAAGCCCATTCACATCATCAGCGATTTCTCTTCTATAGAGCTAAGTTTTACCTTTTAAGGTTTGTTTTCCCCCTAAAAACCGACAGCCACATTTAAACTAATCGGAAAGAAAGCCGCTTTCGAATCGACAAGCACTCTGCTAACAGTCATTTATCGCGGAAACCAATGTTTTTATGACCAAGTATTTCCTGAAACATGTGCCATAAAGTTAATAGGAGACAGTTTCAATTTCCATGTAGCTTATCTCTTTAAGAGAGAATTAGGAAATGCTTCAATCTGTTAGAAACGAAAACTCACAGGTTAAATGTGATTCATTGAAAATGGAGAATGTATAGTTATGGCGCGTTATAGACAAACAGACGAAATAGTCAAACTGATGGATAATCCACAAATCATCAGGAACACCAGCATTATCGCCCACGTGGACCACGGAAAAACCACCCTGTCAGACAGCTTACTCGCTGCCGCAGGCATCATCAGCACCCAAACTGCTGGACAGAAACTGTTTTTGGATTCGTGGGATCTTGAGCAGAAACGTCAAATGACCGTTTTCGCCTCAAACGTAAGCCTCGTTCACACTTTTAACAACCAAGATTACCTCATCAACCTCATCGACACACCTGGACACATCGACTTTTCAGGTGCAGTAACCCGAAGCCTCAGAGCAGTCGATGGAGCACTGGTGGTTGTGGATGCCGTTGAAGGCCCCATGACGCAGACAGAAACCGTTTTGATGCAAGCTCTGCGAGAACGCGTGAAACCAATTCTGTTCATTAACAAAGTTGACAGGCTCATAAAAGAAATCAAACTGACGCCGCAAGAGATTCAACGTAAATTCGCCAAGATTCTCCTGCGAGTCAACACGCTTATCGAGAAATATGCGCCAGCTGAGCACAAGAAAGACTGGCAAGTCACCGTGGAAGATGGACGGGTAGCTTTCGGTTCGGCTCTGCACAAATGGGGCTTGAACGCCGATCATATGAAGATGAAGAAAGTCAGCTTCCAAGAAATTATCGACGCGTACACAGGCGAATCAGCAGAAGTCGGCAGAAAAGTCGACGAACTCAGCAAGAAAGCACCCCTACCAGAACCCATTTTGGACATGTTCTGCAAGCACTTGCCCAATCCGTTCGAAGCTCAACCGTACAGGCAACCTCAGATTTGGCCAGGAGACGTTAGCAGTCCGACAGGCGTGGGCATGGCGAAAGTTGACCCAAATGCACCATTGCTCATGTGCATCTCAACCATCGAAGTTGATCCGCACAGCGGAACCGTAGCAATCGGACGCGTTTTCAGCGGCGCAATCACCAAGGGCAAAACTGTGCAACTTGTAAGTAGTCACCAGAAAGGGCAAGTCCAGCAAGTTTTCATGAGTATGGCAACTGACCGAGTCATCATCGACCGTGTTCCTGCAGGAAACATCGGCGCCATTTCAGGTTTGCCTTCTATTCACGTGGGCGAAACAATCGCTGAAGACGGCCTTGAAGTGCATTCTTTCGAGGGCTTAAGGTACGTTTCTGATCCAGTCGTCACCGTTGCAGTTGAACCTGAAGATGTTAAAGACTTGCCGTTGTTCGACAAAGTCATGCACAAGCTTACCACTGAAGACCCTAACTTGCACTTCCACATGAACAAGGAAAGCGGCGAATTTCTACTGTCAGGTATGGGTGAACTTCACTTGGAAATTACTGCTTACCGCATGCAGGAAGCAGGCTTGAAGGTGAAGTTGAGCAAGCCTATTGTGATTTACCGCGAGACCATAGGTCACGATTACAAGGGTCCAGCCGTAATGGGTAAAAGTCCCAACAAGCACAACAAGCTCTGGATAACCATCGAGAAGCTGTCAGACGAAGTGATTGAAGCGATTAAGTCGGAGAAAATCACTGACATGCAGAGCAAGGACGAGCGAACCAAAACCCTCAGAGGCTTAGGTTGGTCGCCTGAAGATGCTAAAGGCGCAGTTGCTGTTGAAGAAAACAACATACTGGTTAACCGCATTAGAGGCAGACAATACGTCGATGAAATCATTGACCACATACAGACTGGCTTCCGAGAAGCAGTCCACACTTCACCCTTAGCCAAGGAACCTGCTTACGGCTTGAAGATTAACCTTGAAGACGTTACAGTTCACGAAGACCCAGTTCACAGAGGTCCAGCACAGGCCATACCTATGACTTGGAGACCCATCTACTGCACCATCTTGCTGAGCGACCCGAAACTGCTGGAGCCGTTGATGAGCTTTGAATGTAAGGTTCCAAGCGAATTCGTCAGTTCAGTCATCACGTTGTTGAACAAGCGCAGAGGCAAAATCTTGGACATGCCCTCAGAAGATGACATGATTACTGTCAAAGCGGAAATGCCGGTTTCTGAAAGCTTCGGCATCGCCGATATTCTGCGCAGCTCCACACAGGGCAGAGCATTCTGGGCTACGCAGTTTAGCCGTTGGGCGCCAGTTCCAGAGCAGATGCAAGCGGAAACTATCAAGAAGATTCGCGAACGCAGAGGATTGCCACTGATTCCGCCAAAACCAGAAGAATACTTCGAGAACGAGTAATCTCGACAACTTTTCTTTTTCTTTTCGTTTTTGTTTTTTCAAGTTCTCTTTAGTTTTTTAGAGACTCTTGTGCGCTCGGTTTGTTTGTAAATTGGTTGCAGCTTATTGCTGAATGCTGCTGCGAGGTATTCTGTTGCTTGGAGCAGTCTATAGCCCCCTATTTATATAGAATCCAACATGGCTTTTCTTGACCTCTGATAGGACCCTATCG
>CAYGJP010000217.1:0-3378 GCA_964350175.1 uncultured Candidatus Bathyarchaeia archaeon | reverse complement strand
CCATTCAACGATTACTGGGACGCTGGACAAATCGGCTACATCTACGTAACCTACGAAGACATAAGAAAAGAATACGGCGTTAAGCGGATTAGCAAAAAGACGCTGCAAAAAGCCAAGAAAGTTCTGCTAGGTGAAGTGGAAACGTACGACCAGTTCCTGCGCGGCGACGTCTACGGGTTTGTGCTTGTCCAACTAGAAGAATGTAATCAAGGAGTTGAGCACGAGAACCACATAGATTCATGCTACGGCTTCTACGGCGACGACGTAACCAAAAACGGCATGCTGGAACACTTGGACCCAAAGTGGAAAAACGTCGAATGGCAAGACTGACGCTCTTTATTTGCGGCAGAACCAAAATTGAGCTTTCGTAGTTTGTTGTTTTTCTGATGGCTAAGGGCGTTTTCTTAGGCCCTACCTTCTTTCACTCCCCATTTTTCGAGTTTGGTTAGGTGACAGTTTGCTTTCGGATACGCAACTGCGTATTCCGACCTAAACCTGGGCTTCAAGAAGCGAGGCGAGGGAGCTACACAGCCCGGGAGAACTCGCCAAAAACAAAAACGGAGATGATATGTTATGAGTAAAGGAAGAGTGATAATCAGCGGGTACCTCCTCGATTTGGATGTCCCCTCTGAGGAAAGGCTTTCTGCGCACGTCGATTTGTCTGGGTTAGCTGGCTACCGCCACATTGACTGGGTCGGGGCACTTCAAGACCTCCTCAGAAATGTCGATGCGGAATACCGAAGAGAAAAAATAGGCAAAGAAGAGAAAACCGGAGACCAAGAACTGCGTCGAGGACGAAGCGTAAGGGTCCGATACGTTAAGGATGTGCAAGGTCAACAACGCAAAGTGGCAAGTTTTCAGCCCTATCCAAGCCTGCTAGTGAACCACCTCAAAGAGCTTAGACGCAAAGTATACAATGCCCTCAACGAAAACTGCCTGATCCTGCAAGAGGAAAGGGTCGGTCGAATGAAACGGAAACTCTACTTTCTGCCCGCCAACATGGCAGCCGAGATAATGCTGCGCGTAGAAGAGCTAAACAACCTACTTGAAGGTCTAAAGATTGACGTAAAAGAGTTCGAAGGAAGCAAGAGGTTCGAAACTGTCAAGGACCACATCAAGGAAACTGGTTTTGAATTGAACGGTTTCCACGCTGATCTGTCAACAATCAAGCTTTCTCCGGTGCCTCTAAGTCTCTCCAAAGACTTCTTCGAGCAATACCTAGAAGAGGAAAAGCGCAACGCCGTCACCGAAGTCAACGAAAAGAGAACTCAGGCACTAATAGAAGTTGACGAAAACAGGAGACGAGGCTTATTGGCTCTGGAAAAAGAAGTTCAACGGAAACGCCAGGACATGCTTGACGCACTAAAACACGATTTGCAGGAGAAATTTGCATCCACAATAACATTGGCTGAAGAAGCTGTTAAATCGATTTTGAGAGGCGGCAAAACAGCGAGCACGAAGGCAGCAAAACGATACGACAAATTCATTGAACTCGTCGAAAGTGTGGGTGTAGAATACGATGCAAAACCCTTCAAAGCCTTAAGCGAAGTCTTCTTAGCTGCAGGGTCAAAAGACAATAATGCCTTAACATGTGCAGTTGGGGAGCTGGCAGAAAGCCTCGGCTTAGCCGTCACAGGAGACCCAGCAAGAGACATCGAGCTTGCAGCTAAAGCAGCACGTGGCGAGTCCCTTATGCTATTCACTATCGAGTAGGTGAAAAAGATGAAAGCCAAAGTGAAAGCTACAGGTGAAGTCGGTGAAGTGCAGGACTTCGGTGAGAAGTTTGTGCCAAGATACCGCGTCGGTGACCGCTTCTACTTTGCCAACGAACTAGACTTTCTGCAGGGTACTGATGCAGCGAACGCACTGAAAGAACACGCCAATGCTTTACGTAAAGAAGCCGTTAATGCTATCTCCAAATCTGAGTTCACAGCCAAGCTCACGGAGCTTCTATGCGACAGCCATGAAGCAAAGGAAATGACAAAAGATGATCTTGATGTCTTGTACGTGGACTACTTCATGAGCGACCTTAGCTTCGACGAGTGGTTCCAACAATTTTCAACAGGTGAATCACGATGACAGACCCCTACGAATTCTTCCTTTGCCCTCACTGCGGTAAAACATTCGACGAAGCCAGCATCAAAATCAACCAAATCGACGAAGGCGTAGTCAGACTTGACCCCCAAGGTGAACTAGACTTCGACAGCCAAGATGGAGAACCCACAGAAATCAAAGTGACATGCCCAAACTGCAACATAGACCTGTTCCCCAACGACGTACTGCAAGGACCATACGACCCAAAGATTGAGGCATGGCTTCGAGCGCATGTTGCTCCCCAAACTGCAGGTGCATCGCAATGACCTCATGTCCTGAATGCGCCTCATCCAACCTACAGAATTTAGGCTCGGCGAACAAGGAGACAGGCGACCAAGACTACGCAGTATCCACGACCAAATACAAATGCCAAGACTGCGACTGCACGTTTGAAATCACCGAGCGGACCGAATGGGAAACCGAAGTCACCCTTCACGGCAGAGAATATACACCTGAAGACGAGGAGGAAGAATAATGGCGAAGCGTAAACACCGATTCACGGTAACTTGGAAAGAAAGTTACCAAATGACCCGCATACCTGCTGACACACCAGACGAAGCTATCGAAAAAGCCAAGAACTTAATCGTGACCCGAAGGAACCAAGGCGAATCCGTAGACACCTACAACTTTGAAGCTACAGTTGAAGAAACAGGAGGTGAGCACCCATGAGTTTTGAAGACGTTTCCCAAGCAATGAACAAACTTGTCGCTGCAGTCACCGATGTTTACCGAGGCTACTGGCAGCACGCAATGGTCGAAGCCATCTTCTGTGGGCTTCTAATGGGCGAACCAGTGCTACTCATAGGCTCGCACGGCGTCATGAAAACAAGCATGGCAAACTTCGTGGGCAGCCTATTCGATAAACCAGTTGCAACCGTTAAGGAGAGCTTTCACTCAAGAAGCAGCCTGGAGAAGTGCTTCGAGGACATGGGCTCCCAACTAAAGGTCAACCCAGAAAACTTAACGAGGAACTTGGTGGATGGTATTGACGTCCAATATGAACAGACAGGAGAGGCGCTGACAGCCAAAGTTGAAGTTGACGTAGTTAAGCACTCAGAGGCAGCAAAGCTCGCGGAAACCACTAGGAAGCCGATTAAAGTGTTCAGCATGCAGGTCAACGACCAAATGGACCCAGAAGACATTCTGGGCTACGGCGTAGACCATCCTGCCATTTTGGGATCAAAGCCACCTCACGCCGTCAAATCCGGAAGAGTTGCAGGCGCCGACTACGTGATTCTAGACGAAATTTTCGGAGCGACGCGCTTGCTTTCCAAGCTACACCATG
>CAYGJP010000216.1:0-3407 GCA_964350175.1 uncultured Candidatus Bathyarchaeia archaeon | reverse complement strand
CTATGAGGCTTTACCGTCAGACGGAGAGCGAGTGGCGGAAAGAGGACATAGAGAAATTCATGAAATCCCGCATCTGCAACATCTGCCACGGAAAACGGCTGCAACCCGTAGTCCTCGCTGTCCTAATACTGGACAAGAGCATCATCGATGTTACGGACCTTTCAATTGAGCAGGCGGTAGACTTCTTCGCAGACCTACCATCGCAGCTAAACGAGAAGGAGATGGCAATTGCCAAGCAGGTGCTCAAAGAAATCAACGAACGGCTGGGTTTTCTGAAGAATGTGGGGCTGGGTTATCTTTCGCTTTCCCGAGCGGCAAGGACGCTTTCAGGCGGTGAAGCGCAGCGGATTCGTTTAGCTACGCAAATAGGCAGCAACCTCATGGGTGTGCTGTACATATTGGACGAGCCCAGCATTGGCTTGCATCAGAGAGACAACGCCAAACTCATCAGCACGCTGCATAGGCTCCGCGACTTAGGAAATACCCTAATTGTTGTGGAACATGACGAAGACACCATCAGGAACGCGGATTACATTGTGGACATGGGACCAGGCGCAGGCGTCCACGGCGGACACATAGTGGCAGAAGGTGCTCCTGCCGACATCATGAAGAACAAGCGAAGCCTCACGGGCAAATACCTCTGTGGCGAACTAAAAATCGAAGTACCAGCGGAAAGGCGCGAGCCCGTCGGCTACATAACAATTAAAGGCGCACAAGAGAACAACCTCAAAAACCTCACCGTCCAGCTACCCCTTGGCGTGCTTTGCGGCGTCACGGGTGTTTCAGGCTCAGGCAAAAGCACCCTGATGAACCAGACAACCATGCCTGTGCTGCGGCAGATGTTTGGTGAACGAGTCGACAAGATTGGGAAACATGACTCGGTTGATGTGCCCAGTGTTGTACATAACGTCATAGTTATCGACCAAGACCCCATCGGGAGAACGCCCAGAAGCAACCCAGCCACGTACACGAAGCTTTTCGACGAAGTCAGGAAGATTTTTGCTTCTACCAAGGAGGCGAAGGCACGCGGTTACAGTCAAGGCAGATTCAGCTTCAACGTGAAGGGCGGACGCTGCGAGACCTGCCAAGGTGACGGCGTGCTGCGTATTGAAATGAACTTCCTTCCCGATGTATACGTGCAGTGCAGTGACTGCAAGGGCAAACGGTACAACAAGGAAACCCTCAACGTCCTCTACAAGGGCAAAAACATAGCCGAAGTTTTGGACATGACGGTGGAGGAGGCAGCCAAATTCTTTGAGAACATGCCGCTGCTTTCGCGCAGGCTCCAGACATTGCTGGATGTGGGGTTGGGTTACATTAAGCTGGGGCAGAGTTCAACCACGCTGTCAGGCGGGGAAAGCCAACGCATCAAAATCACCCGTGAACTCAGCAAGCACAAGTCTGGGCATGTGGTTTACATGCTGGACGAACCCACGACAGGGCTGCATTTTGACGACACGAAGCGTTTGATTAAGGTGTTGAATCGGCTTGTGGCGAAGGGCAACACGGTTTACGTCATCGAGCACAACTTGGACGTCATCAAAAGCTGCGACTACCTCATCGACCTTGGTCCCGAAGGCGGCGAAGCAGGCGGAGAAGTGCTTGCCCAAGGAACACCCGAAGAGGTCGCGGAAAAAGCCCAGTCCTACACTGGAATGTTTCTGCAGAAAATGCTTAACAACACAAAATGATGAGTAGTATTTAGATGGCGAATCATTCAAGATGATACCGATAGCGGCTCCTTCAGAATTCAAAAGCTCCGAAGTTCCCACAAACCCCGGAGTCTACCTGTTCAAGGACGAAGCAGGCGAGATACTGTACATCGGCAAAGCCAAAAGCCTGCGCTCCCGCGTCAAAAGCTACTTTTCAAATGTTGACCAGCCTGCGAAGACGCGTCAACTTGTCTCCAGAATCCGCAACATCGACTGGATTATCGTAAACAACGAGGTTGAGGCGCTGCTGTTGGAGAATAAGCTGGTTAAGCAGCATACTCCACGGTACAACATCGACCTTAAAGATGCAAAAACTTTCGCATATATCGCGCTTACCAGAGAAACATTTCCAAGGATACTTACCAGCCGCAAAGTCTCGCGCAAGCTTGAATCGTTTGGTCCCTACACCGACGGCTACACACGGCAGGACCTTCAGAGACTCGTAGTAAGAGTGTTCAAGCTTCGCGTCTGCAAAAAATTTCCGAAGCGAGCCTGCTTGAACTTCCACATTGGCTTATGCACGGCGCCCTGCGTGGAAAACGTCACTGTGGAACAGTACGCAGAGCAAGTTGAGCAGGCACGTTCTTTTCTGGGTGGCAACTACGAGCAGACCGCTGCGGTTCTTAATGAGCTGATGCAGGCTGCTGCTGTCGAGCAAAAGTTTGAGCGGGCGTTGGAGCTTCGCAACCAAATCGCCTCCATTGGGCTCCTGACGCAGCGCCAGATTGTGGACCACGAGCGCCTCTTTGACCAAGACATAATTGCTTTCAGGCGGGTCGGGGAAAAAGTTTTGGCTGTGCAGATGAGGGTGCGCAAAGGCGTCCTGCTGGGCAAAAAAGAGTTCAACATGGACCTGCAGCCTCAGGTGGAAGAAGAGTTTCTAAAAGCCTTCTACGCGGTGAATTTGATTCCTCGGGAAATTCTGCTTAACAAGCCCGTCTGGGTAGACGCTGATGAGAAGGAGGCGTTAGAGGAATTCTTCTCGTCCAAACGGGGCATAAAAGTTAAGCTGTCAGCTCCTAGACGTGGCAACCGATTAGACCTTGTTAAACTTGCGGAAAAGAACCTTGAAGCCACGCTGGACCAAGACAGCGCACTGGTGGATTTGCAGGCTTTTCTTAATTTACCAGTTGTTCCGCACATCATTGAATGCTTTGACGTTTCCAATTTGGGGCAGGAGCATGTGGTTTCAGGCATGGTGCGCTTCACCGACGCCAAACCCGACAAACGCAACTACCGCAAATTCAAAATCAAAACCGTGACGGGACAGGACGATTTCGCCTCAGTTAACGAAGTAGTCACCAGAAGATACAAACGGCTCATTGAAGAAAAAGCGCAGTTGCCCGATTTGGTGGTTATTGATGGTGGTCCGGGGCAGGTTAGCGCGGCAGAAGCGGCTTTGAAGTCTCTGGGGCTTCAGCTTCCGCTCATTGGCTTAGCCAAAGAACATGAAGAGATTTATTTACCAGACGAATCGGTTCCAAAACGGGCGGACAAGAACAGCCGAATGATGCTGCTGTTGCGGCAGATGCGGGATGCAGCACACGACTTCTCCGTGCAATACAACATAAAGCGAAGGCAAATGAAGATGAGAGAACAATTCAAACCTTCAAGAAAAGTCTCTGGAAACAAAAAAACTTAGCGGCTTTGGGACATAAGTCAGGTGTTGCCGCCTAACCAAAGAAGATTATGCCA
>CAYGJP010000215.1:0-3448 GCA_964350175.1 uncultured Candidatus Bathyarchaeia archaeon | reverse complement strand
ATTCCAGAGCTTGAGCCCGCCTCGAACATTAGACCGCTTAGCATGTTACCGATTTCGCCCAATTCGTTCTCTGCTTCTGGCAAAACACCGCACATTCCAACGCTGACGCTGCGCAGTACACCTATGCAGGGTCCCAGCGTGGACATGATGTCGCCAAATTCCGTCACAGTCCTTATTCTCAATGCAACTTGGTCAAGTGCCAGCCTTGCGTTCATGACGAGTTTTCCCATTTTGCGGACTTCAGCTAGTTCATTAGCGTATATGTTAGCGCGCGGCGTGTCGTGTTTTGCGTAAGCGTCTACAATTTTGGCAAAGAGAGCTCTGTCTTTCTGAGTGAAGCGGTCACTAGCTTGGTCGAGTTTGCTGATTTGCATTTCCAGTTTTTTAACAGCGAAGTCTAAGCGTGGCTTTAGTGGTTGCTGCTGCTTTACGGTTCCTCGTAGTGTGTCAACGAACGAGTTTTCTTCTCTTTTGCTTTCCCATTTTTTGGCAAAGCGTTCAGACATGTTAACATCCTCTAGAGGGTCAATGGATGCCTTACGTACTTATGCATTGTTAACATACCCGAAACATGCGGGTATATACGTCAAGTTCGCCGTTAGGCTTGAAGGTGAAATTATCAACTAAACATCCCTTGAGGCGTATGGGGCAATAAACAAAATCGTGCCGAATCCGCACAATTCTCAAGCGTGTTTACCTGATGGTTCCGAAGACGTACGCCAGCAAACCCACAATAAACAGCATAAGAATTGCATTTTTGATTTTTCGTGCCTTCTCCCGTGTGTGGTCCCTAAGCAAAAACACCGCGCAAATCACCAGACCCGCATCCGTCGCCAAAACAAACGGGATGAACCAGACGGAAACCAAACCCAGAATCCAAGGAATCGGCGTCAACGCCACAGCCAAAAAATAAAACACTGCTGCGACGACAGCGGCGTTTTTTTCTCCGTAACGCACCGCCAAAGTCTTCACGTTCTCTGAGCGGTCGCCTACCACATCCACGATGCCTTTTGTGATTTCTCTACCCGTGTTAGACAAAAAAGCCATCAAAGCAAAGAACAGCACGTTTAACCCCACAGTGTTCACGACTGCGACGCTGCCGTAAATGAAAGGGATAGCCACGCAGGCGCTGACTAGAAAGTTTCCAGGCAACCCACTGCGTTTTCCCACCGTAAGGTATGTTGTGACAATGACCCATGAAATTACTGCTACGACAAGGCATAGAAGACTAACCAGGTAAGCGAGAGCAAAACCAGTAACGGTTAGAGCAATCACAAACGCCAAGGCTTGTCTGGGGCTGACTGCTCCGCTTGGTATGGGACGGGCTGGCTCATTTATCGCGTCAATTGCCCTGTCATAGTAATCATTAATAGCCATCGCTGCCGCGCATAATGTGAATCCTGTGAGGAAACCAAACGCCAAGCTAAGCCAACCTGCGCTTAGAGATTGTAGGCTGGCAAGAACTGCGCCGACGAGAACCGCAACACCCATCATTACACAGTTGAGGGGGCGCATTAGCCGAACCAAACCGCCCAGTTTACTCATGTCTGTCAAACCTTGTATCTTTGGCTTTTAAGTTAAAGGTACAAGGTTATAAAACTCACCGTAAACCGGTAACTATACCGAACCGAGTTTTTCAATAAGGTATAAGAAGAACACACAGAAAATGTACCATGGTGCCTTTTTGATCGCGACCAAACGAGTTTACGACTCACCATACGAAAAAGACGGTTTCCGCGTTCTCGTCGACCGTCTGTGGCCCCGAGGGATGTCCAAAGAAAAAGCGCGGCTTGACCTCTGGATGAAAGAAGTCGCGCCCAGCAATGAGCTGCGCATATGGTTCAGTCATGAACCTGAAAAATGGGGCGAATTCAAACAGAAATACATCCAAGAGCTAGATGCAAAACAGGACCTGCTTAGCAAAATCCGGCAAATCGAAAAAGAGCATGGCGCAGTCACCCTCCTATATTCAACCAAGGACCCAGAACGCAACAACGCCGCAGTGTTAAAGGCGACGCTTGAGAAAAAATAGCTGCTTTTCCTTCAAAAAGAAAAATCCTTCAAATAGCACAGAACTTTTAAGAGAGTGCTAAGTTTAACATGTGGAAAGACCTTATGAGCAACAGTAGCGCCTCGGGAACATCAAGCAAAAATAAGAAACGGCACCGCATAACAAAGGCGCTCTTGATAGCGGCTGGAACAATTTCTCTCGCGTTAGGCACAATCGGCATAGTTTTACCAATCCTGCCCACTACACCGTTTCTGTTGTTGTCCGCAGCGTGTTACTGCCGTAGCTCCGACCGACTGTATCACTGGCTCATAAATAACAAGTTGTTCGGAGAGTACATTAAGAACTACCGCGAAGGCAAAGGCATCCCATTAAAAACCAAAATTCTCGCGTTGACTGTGCTGTGGGTGACAATATTTTACTCCGCATTCTTCGTTATACGAATCTTGGAAGTGCAGTTGATTTTGGTTGTTGTGGCAGTTGCCGTTAGTGTGCACATCTTGAAGTTGCCGACTTTCAAAAAAGCATAGTTCCCCCCGAACCACACCTTTGAGAGAATAACTCAGAAAGTGACTATTGGAAGGTTTATTATGTTCCAAATTAATAGTCCTATTAAGCTTTATGGGTGAGCCTCTTTTGAGCAACAGCTACGCACCGTTAGTGGGCGACAACTACGCCCCAGAAAGAATTCGAGTAATAATTCCAGTAGGCGGAAAAGCAACACGTTTGCTGCCTCTAACTGCGGAAACAAGCAAAGCCTGCCTCCGCATGCTGAACAGACCTCTGGTGGAGTTCTCGCTTTTGTCCCTTGCCAACCAAGGCATCCGCAACTTCATCTTTGGCGTGAAAGGCTACACGAACTACAGGGACTTGTACGATTATTTTGAGTCAGGCTACGGCTTCAGCGTAAGATACAACATCAAACCGCGCATCCACATAAAGTACCAACCTAACGTGGATGATATTGGAAGCGCCGATTCGGCAAGGATAAACATGGAGTACTATGAGATTAACAGCCCCGTTTTCGCGGTTCAAGGCGACAACATCTTCGACATCAACGTTAAAGACCTCCTATGTTTTCACCAAGAAAAAGGTTCCATGATGACTATTGTGCTCAGAGAAGTAAAAAACGTTGAAGGTTTAGGCATTGCCGACATAGATGAGAACAGCCGTATTCGCTGTTTCGTTGAGAAACCTTTGCCTAAGGATGCACCCAGCAACCTCGCTAACACTGGTTTGTATGTGGTTTCGCCTGAAGTTAAAAAGGTCTTCAAAGAGAAAGGCGTCAAACAGATAGTCGAGGAGAAACACCGTTTAGACTTTGGCTACGACTTCATACCCTACATGACGCAGACAGGGCGCCCAGTGTACGGCTACACGTTGAAGGGCAACTGGTTCGACGTGGGCACTCCAAAGAACTACTTGGCAGCCATGAAGAAC
>CAYGJP010000214.1:0-3472 GCA_964350175.1 uncultured Candidatus Bathyarchaeia archaeon | reverse complement strand
AAGAAAAACCATTGGTAGGCAAGCGGTTAGCAGGACGCCTTAGTGAGGTTATGTCATTTCGAGTAGGTGAATACAGGGTCATCTATCAAGTTTCTGAGGAAATAATTATTATTCGTACGGTTAGCCACCGTGAACAGGTATACAAAAAATAAATCAGCAAACATTCCCGTAGGGGTTCGCAGGTTCCAGCGTCTGCCCGCTGCACCAACTAAAACTCCGATGGATGCTTTGCCCAAGGTTTTGGTTTAAAACGCTAACGCTCCACCGTGACTGTTAACTTTAAATAACAGTCGTAAACTATTGTTTACACATGTTAACTAAAGATAACAACTACAAAGTCATGAAACTGTTTTTTGATAACCCAGAAAACAAATTCCACATAAGAGAGATTGCCAGGCAAACAAAACTTTCCGCGCCAGGCGTTCTCAAGATACTAAAAAAACTAAAAGACGAGACCCTGCTGGTCTCCGAGAGGGAAAACGTCGTGGAAAACGTCAAAGCTTCAAAGACCGAAAAGTTTTTCCTGCTAAAAAAAGCGTACAACACCCTTTCCCTCTTTGAGTCTGGATTGATAAATTGCCTAAGAGAAGAATACGAGGAGCCAGAAGCTATTGTGATCTTTGGCAGTTATTCAAAAGGCGAAGATACTTCGAAGAGCGACATAGACATTGCAGTCGTAACGAAAAAGGAAGCCACACTGGACCTTAAAGACTTCGAAAAATATTTAAAAAGAAAAATAAGCATATTTGAAATCCAAATAAGTGACAGCAGCAAAGAGTTTCTGAATAACTTGGCAAACGGAACCGTTGTTTATGGATTTTTGAGGATTCTGCAATGATACAAAAGTTTCAATATTACCTAGACGAACGCTTGGCAAGAAAAGTAGCTGTAGACTGTGAAGAGGCAAAATCTCTGATGAACAAGGCAACTTTACGGATGGATTACATAAAAAAACAAGAAATAAACGAAGACACCTCAGCATTCATTTTTGAGGACATTTACGAAACGCTCAGAGAAGCGGCTCAGTCTCTGATGTCTCTTAAGGGCTACAAACCATATTCTCATGAAGCCCTAATTTCATTTCTAAAAGAGTTCTACCAGTTTCCTGAACACGAAATAGCCTCTTTTGACAGATACAGAAGCCTGAGAAACAAGACAGTCTATTGCGCCGCAAACGTTTCCTCCGAAGTCTGTAAAGAGGCACTAAAATTCTCGGAGACTTTCTTGCCAAAACTAAAAAGTGCATACGAAAAATGCCAACAAGATACCTAAACAAAAACCCTGAGATATCTACAATGCCCCAAATCACATGAAGCCAGAAGGCATAATAATTGTCGAACTGGCTTCAGGAGGGTATCTTTTCCGTAGGGGTTCGCAGTTTTCAACTCTTACCCGCTGCACCACACAAAGCTTATTCTTTTATGAAGATTGCTTCCTCTATTTCCCTGAAGTGTTCGTCTCCAGTGACTACTTTTCCTTTCGCGTTCCTAGCTGTACATAGAACTATGGAATCTGCCAAGCCCCACCCCTTTGCCTTCTTTTTCATTTCCACATCGGTTTTGCCCGCCTCAGCCGCAATTTCAAAATCCAAATCAACTATTCTGCTCGTAGCCCTTATGAAGTCTAGACGCTTTAGTCGTCCTTCTTGAGTTTCGTTTCCAAGCTCGATTTCCCTTTGCAGCTTTCTGCTAATTTCAGAAACAACTATAGTCGGAGTTGTTGCATTTTCACTTTCTACGTATTTTTTGGCAACTTCTCCAGCTTTGGATGCTCTGAAATACTCTATCCACGCGTAGGCATCGATAATGTACTTACAGCTCATGGAACTCTGCCTCGTCGCGTCCTGAGAAGGACTTTAGTTTGCGGTTTGACCCAAACATCGAGCAGGGAATGTTTTTCCTTTCGGAAACTAGTGCCCGGATAACCTCGTTGTGACTCTTGGCTTTCATTTCTTTTTTGATCTTGTTGAGCATCTGAAGAGTCGTCTCGTCTACTTGGACTGTTGTTGGCACAGTTAACACCAATAGCCATAACTATAGTTATAGAATATAAGGTTTCACTATGCCCGTGGAGAGCAAACAGTTATCTTGAAAAGAGCACTTTTGTTCAAAACTGCCAGTTTGGCACATTAAGACTTGTCGATTGATTCCAGAGCTCCCAGAAAAAACGTGTTAAAGACGCAACGATGGATGTGTCAACAGAAACGAACGCCGTCTTGAACTGTTTGTTAGGGATTTCGAAAAGCGTTATTTCATCATCAATAACTATGAAGGAAAGCGGAACATCCACAGATCTGTAGTGTTTGTTGGCGTCTATGAAAAAATTTGATATGCTCGGGCGGATATCCCTATGTACAACTTCAATCAACTTGAAAAAAGCAGGATAGTCCAACTGCGTGTCGTTTAAGGTTTTCAACTTGACGTTTCTCTCCAAAGCGTAAGCTAAACTTTGGATAACCGCAAAGTCTACAAAACGGGTCGCCAGAAGAATCTCTGATTTTGCCTTGTCAATTGAATTAGCTAAGAAATCTACAAGTTTCTTGTAGTCATCAATAACCATCAGTTGCCGTCTGTTGCTGATCGGAGGTAGCTTTTTCAGTTGGTTCTGGTTGGACAACAAGAAGCTGTCTAGTTCACCAAACACCAGATTATGAACAAGTTCTCCCAGAGGTGTTAGCTTGTATCCGTTTCCTGAATCAAAGGCAATCCCTGCGTCGGTGAGTCGTTTCAGATTTCGATAGTATTTTCTGGGCGTCAACTTGAGCTCTTTTATTGTCGTATTGCCGCTGCGGAATCCTCTGGAGGCTTCATCGAGTATCTTTAACGCATCAGCATCGCTGACCGTACCGAGGACTGCAGCCAGATTCAAATAGTTCTGGCGAGAGGATGTCAAAGAAACTCACCCATAAGGCTTACTATTTGTTAAACCAAAATATAGAATTTACCTTTTTTGTCACTGGTAATCTTTTTTTGAGATTGATTCTTTCAATATGTCAGCAGATTTTAAATCATTCATCGAAGAAACATCTTAACTTATCAAAGGTTGATGATCATACAAAAGGTATCTAAGCGGCGCATCGAAAGTGCGCTAATCAAGGCGTGGCGCAATTGAAAAAGCTAGCCTCTACTTCAAATAACGCCAAGGAAGACGACACCAGAGAAAGCCAAGCAACCGTTCCTGCTCTTATGCAACAGACGATAAGATGCGAGTGCGGCGCACAAATTCTTTTGGTGCCAGATTTGAAAGCTATGAGCCAAGCAATAGAGTTGCATTTAAATGAGCACCAGAAAAAGGGATGCGACGTTGAGGCAGAAGCCGAGGTGGAACGCATTCGAGACGATTTGATAAAGCAGACTCTTACCAAAGCCGCAAAAACAGCAACCGAGCAATCGGACAAGAACACCTCAAAAGTGTAAAGACCGCATATCCGAAGGCGCCAATATAGTCCGCTGCACCAAAGGGCTCTATTCTT
>CAYGJP010000213.1:2563-3481 GCA_964350175.1 uncultured Candidatus Bathyarchaeia archaeon | reverse complement strand
GATAAATGCAGCAAAGCCGAGTCGGTTCAAAAGGGGAGCTCTTCCCTCCTAAAGAAATCAGAGAAAAACTAAAGCTTAACGCCGCCACAAAAGTCATTTACAAAATCGAGTCAGGAAGACTAATAGTCGAACCAGTCCCAAGTCTCGAGGAAGTGTTCCGAGAAAAACCTTCAGTAGAGATAACTTTTGAAGAATTCCACAAACACAGAAAAGAACTCTCAACGAAGGCTGAAACTTGAAACTCTTACTGGACACGACATACTTTCTGCCTACAATAGGCGTCTCAATCAAGGAGATGCAAAGAGACGCACTACTCACGCTCATAGCTAAAGAACACAAAATAGCAATGAGCCAAATAACCATATTCGAATTGACAGCAAAAGGAGCCAAATACATCAAAGAAGGCCAGCTAACACCGGAACGAGTAACCAGGGGCATAAGAGCAATAGTCTACAACGACGCTATAGAAACAATTCCAACCCACGATACCAGCATCTTACTCACATCTTTCAAACTCAGAAACATGCTAAACGACTTTATCGACTGCCTAATTCTCTCATCAGCGATGAACCATTGCGACGCCATAATAACAGAAGATAACGAAATCCAAAGCCTAAAGAAAAACACCGAATTCAACAACCTCGTAGCCGACCAAAACCCAGTCTTCAAAATTCTAAAACTAACCGAAATCATCTAGTTTCCACAATTAACCAACCCTTTTTTAAGCCAACTGCCAATAAAACCAGCGCCTCCAGTAACCAGCACTTTCTTCTCGGCAAAAACGTCTCCTTCCACGGCGCTTTTTACCTTTTCAATGTCATCTATCATGCGGTCTGCCTCCTGCAGAAACGTCGATAAGACAAGTCTAACGCTTCCCAGCCCCTTTCAGGGCTGCCAACATCCAAGTGCGCATAGTTC
>CAYGJP010000213.1:0-2553 GCA_964350175.1 uncultured Candidatus Bathyarchaeia archaeon | reverse complement strand
GTTCTTATCTAACTTGACGGCGTATACGCTTAAGCCCCAGTCAAAAAGTTTCTGAATAGCATCCGTCAACTGGATTTCACCGTTTTTCCCATTTGTTTTTGGCTGTCTGGAAAGCGTTAACTTGAATTGCCCAGGCACTCAGCCGGGGAGACAACTTTGCTTTCTATTAAAGCGCTAATTTCTCGGCTGCGTTTTAAGATGTCTTCGTCCAAGGTTACGAAGCAGTCGATTTTGTGTCCGTAGATTTTTGATGCTATGGAAGCGGATGCTAGATGAAGGGTGTCCAAGGTTTTGACGCCGGTTTTTGAGCCTATTTCAAGAGCCAAAGCAAACAGTGCTGGACTCTCTACTTGGCGTTTTGTAACGTTAACTGAGACTTCACCGCCCATGGGTATAAACGTTAACTTGTTGATGTTTAGGATTCTTTTAAGGAAAGCACCCGCTACTTGTTCTCGTCCTAGGTTTCCTTTTTTTGCATTGAATTTTTCGTAGGCTCTGCTTGTTGTACAAACTACCTCGACCAAGGTTAATACAGAAGTTACTGCGGTGAATTCACCGGTATCTATCTTTTGCAGGAGGGTTTTGGCTTTGTTGTGTTGAGGTTCGTCTGGCGCATACCTTGCAAGGATAATGTTTGTGTCAAGATAGAGTAGCATTAGCTTCGGCCTTCGGCGACTAGTTTGGCAACGCTTGTTCCCTTGAAGAGTTCTAATCCGACTTGTTCTAGATCATCATCTTTTAGGTCGGGCGCTTTTTTGATTAGTTCTTGGAATTTGTCGCCTAGAAATAATTCGGGGTGCTCTTTGAGGTAGTGTTCAATGATTATTCTTAGGGCTTCGCTTCTGCTTTTGAAGTTGCCTCTGGATACTGCTTGGTCGACTTTCCTAACTAGTTCTTCGGAGAACCGTGATGTTACTACTTCTTCCAACGCGGTGGCCTCACTCAATATTGTATACATTTTGAATACATAAGGTTTATGGAGAATTCTCTTCTTTTTTGCCTCAATGATAGGTAAGTAACCGCTTATGATCCCGTTGCCAATGAAAGACGCACCAAAGCCCAAAATAAAAGACTACATCCTCAAAGAGGCAATTTACGTTTAAAAAGAAACACACGACTATACATCGACGACATACTGTATGCAGCGTAAAACATAGAGAAATACCTTGAAGGTCTCAGCTTTGAAGACTTCTCAAAAGACAGCAAAACCTAGACGGCTTGTTTTTGGGCTCGCTCAAATCTTCAACGGTTAGGTCTCTGCAAGTCAAATATGAAAGATTAGCTTTTGCAAACAGGTCTTAATGTCATTTGCGATTTTGATATAACCTAACTTGCCCCTCAAAGAACAAAAAAAGTGTTTCTAGCAGTTGTTGTCCTAGCACTCGAACAGAATAAGTAGTAGTCGGCATGAACCTTAACTGTAGACTACTCCTTTTGCGAAAACCACGTTACTGTTCTCTTTAGTCCTTCCCTCAAAGCTCACGGTCGGCTTCCACCCTACAAGCTTTTCCAGTTTGCTTGTGTCTGGGCAGCGTCTCTTCGGGTCATCCTTCGGAAGCGGATGAAACTCTATAGTTGATTTGCATTTTGTGGTTTCCTTGCCGTAAACATTTATACGTATCGTATACGTATTATTGTAAACAGTGAAAGCAATGACCGAAATAGTCTCAACACGAGTTCCTGAAGACATGGCTAAAGACATAGAAGAAATCGAAAAAGAAGAAAAGGCAGACCGTGCCACGGTGGTCAGAAAACTCTTAGCAAAGGCAATTGCAGACAGGAAACTCGAAAGGGCATTAACGCTCTATAGTAGCGGAAAAGTAACCCTGTGGAAAGCTTCAAAGATCGCAGGTTTATCCCTCTGGGAAATGATGGAGATAGTAAGGCAAAGAAAAATTTCTTTCCAGTACTCGTATGAGGACTTCCGCGAAGACTTCGAAAAAGCTTTGAAGGAACAATAATGCCTAAACCGCTAGTCTTCGACTCAACCCCTCTAATCTACTTGACAAGGTCTTCTTTAGCTGAGTTCCTAAAAGAAATTTCCCAACCAAAATTTACTACGGCAAGCGTGTTTGAAGAAGTAGTCCGCGAAGGCAAAAGGAAAAGAGCGCCGGAATCGTCGGTTTTAGAAACATTATTCGAAAAAGAAATAATCAAGGTTCATAACATTAGCAACAAAGGATACCTCAAATATGTGAAGGAAATGGCTGCAGTAAATGAAATGCAACCGTTACATGAGGCGGAAGCCGAGGTTCTCTGCTTAACTAAGGAACTAAATGGAGTAGCTGTAGCTGACGATAAAGTCGCCAGATCCGTCGCAAGGATTCTGGGAATAGAACTCCACGGAACCGGATACATCTTGGGCAGAATCTTCGCAACTGGAAAAATCGACAAGGAAGAGCTAATAGAGAAAGTTAAAGGAATGCGCGACAGCGGCTGGTACGTTTCGGCTGAAGATTACTTAAAAATAATTGACTACCTCAAAAACCTTTAAGATTTGAAATTAAGCCGTGACAGTAGATCGCTTTTTTTATGAAAGCCACGCTACCGTTC
>CAYGJP010000212.1:0-3514 GCA_964350175.1 uncultured Candidatus Bathyarchaeia archaeon | reverse complement strand
ATGACTGGTATCCTTCGGCGGTTGCTAAAGCTCTAAGCGCATCCCCACCAGAATAATACCTTAAACCATATTTTTGGGCGAGCTTCTTTGCCAAGGTGCTTTTTCCAGTGCCAGCCATACCAGAAATGCAGATGACCACGTTCCTCTTTTCAGCGGTTTTAGCCTCTTCAGTGCCTCTCATAACGCTGACCCCTTAACCCGCGCATCACTGTATCGGCGTTACACCCATCACTTTGGAAGCAATTGTTCCGAAGAAGAACGAGCAAATCAGGTACCAGTAGAAGAACGGAACCGCACCCAAATACGGAATATACGCTACAGGCTGCGGAAAGAACCCAATCAATACTGGCCAGATGAAAATGTAAATGAAAGTTATCGGTATGAGAACCATCTGTGGCTTAAACATCTTCGTCTGCATCGCGTTAATCTGCGACTCCTTCTTCTTCAACCGCTCTAAAGTCTTCGCGTCCTTGGAGCGAAGCGCAGCCATCCGCTCAGAATTATACTCCGCAATCTCCTTCTGCATTGACCGGTACTCGTGCCAGCCAAGCATCTTGGTGATGATTAAACGGTTAAGAACCATGTTGGCAAACGAGATAGACACGGCTACAAGCATAATCGCGAAAGTCGCCATAGGTATGACGGAGATGTCCATTTTTCTCAATCCCTCTGTAAGCTAAATTGTGCTGTGGTATGCCTATTCGGTCTGCTCTCATATAACCATTTTTGCTTCCAGCAGACAGTTAGGCTTCAGCACAGGTGAATTATTCGCCCAAGATTCTTCGGAAGGCAGGATACATTTCAGCTGCGCGTTCCCGCATCAACAGCTCATAGTACTGGTAGATGATGCCTACTGACAGCAGGATACCTACACCTGAACCAAAGACACCAAGGAAATCGGAGAAGCCAGCCACCAACGCCACGATTATGCCGCCTAAAACGGTAACCACTGGGATGTACCGTTTAAGCATGGCTTCAATGGGTTTGCTGGATCGGCGGTAACCTGGAATCTGCATGCCTGAATCCATGAGTTGTTGAGCTACTTTTGATGGTCCTAAGCCGCCAACTTCAAGCCAGATGAGCGAGAAGACAGCGCAGAACGCTATCAAGATGCCCAAGTAGATGAATGCTCTTAGGGGGTCTGCCGCGACCGCTTGGAGGCTTTGAGGCGCGGTTACGTATAAAGATAGACCGCCATGCGGCGTGATTGTTCCGTTTACGTTGGCGTATGAACCAAACATGTCAACGAGCCAGTTTGTCCCTGGTGGAGGTTGTCCTTGGGTGCTCCAGAAGAGTTGACTAAAGAAGTAAACGTTAGCAAACAGCGCAGAAGCAAAGATTACTGGGAGGTTGGAGACGTAGAGGAGTTTGATGGGGTATTTGCTGCGGAAGCCTTTGTATCCAGCGTAGCTCATGGGGAGTTCGATGCGTACGCCGTTTAAGTAGATTATAACTAGGAAGGCACCGATTGTGGCAATTAATCCAATTAGTGAGGGGTAGATGCCTACGCCTACTATCCAGTCAACTATGGTCATGTTGTTCGCCATCAACTGCTGGAGCGCACCAACAAACAGACCGTTAGAGGGTGAGAATGCTTGCCAGATGATTTGTTGGGCAACACCAGCCATGATGAAGAGGCTTATACCGCTGCCCAGACCCCAGCCTTTTTGGACAAGTTCGTCCAGTAACATGACAATTATGCCTGCGGCTACAAGTTGGAAGAATATGACTATGGCGGCTGACCCGAGGTCGGTACCGTACATGCCGCTGAGGATGTATGCGCCACCTTGGACGCCTGTTAGAGCTATGGAGAAGACTTTGCTGGCTATGGTGAAGAGTCCGCGGTCTTCGGGTTTGCTCATGTCGCAGTTTATGATGGATGATCCTGAGAGAAGTTGGAGAATGAGTCCTGCGGTGACTATGGGTCCGATGCCAAGTTCCATGAGTGTGCCTCGGTTTGAGGCGAAAATTACGCGCAGGGCGTTGAATTCGTTTCCTGCGTCGGTGGTTATGCCGTAAAGTGGGATTTCAGTCATGACGAGGTAGACTATGAGGACGAGCGCGGTCCAGAAGATTTTTTCGTTGAATTTGACTTTGCGTTCTGGAACTTTAATTTCTGGAAGTATGCGTCCGATGGGTTTGAAGAGGTTAAGGAATCTACCTGCCATGTTCTAGCCCTTTTTACGCTGTGGATTCGGTTGCTTCTGCTTCTTCGATTTCGGTTATGAGTTTTCCGCCTGCTGCTTTGATTTTTTCAGCTGCGGATTTGGAGCAGGATGCGATTGTGATGGTTAGGGCTTTGGTGATTTTTCCTGTGCCCAAAAGTTTCGTGTAGCCAAGGTCAGTTAGGTTGATGGTTGTTTCGTTGGGTGTTGTTTGTGCTAGTGCGTCGAGGTTTTTGAGGTTGAGGGTTTTTTCTTTGCTGTGTAGTGCTTGGGGTGAGTGGAAACCGTGTTTGCCGAAGTATTTTTCGTCCATGTTTGAGACTAGGCTCCAGAGGTGTTTGTGTCTGCCGACTTTTCGGTGACCTTTGGATCCTGCGTCTCGGTGTTGGCCTACTCTGCCGTAACCTTGTGTTCTTGAACCGCGCATTCGGCGGTGTTTTCTGAGTTTATGGGGCATCGTTTATTCCTGCTTGTTGTTGTTTTATGGTTCCTTGTTTTGCTGCTTTCTTCAGCTTTATTTCTAGTACGCCATTTTTATAGGTTGTGTGTGTGATTGTTGGTATGACTATTTTTGGCAGATTTAAGCTTTTGTAGTATCGTCGGTCTTTGGCTTTGGCTGTGAGGGTGAGTTTGTGGTCTTTGACTTTGACTTTGACGGTTTCTTGGTTGAAGCCTGCGAGTTCTGCGACTATGGTGATGTTGTTGTTGTCTTGGAACATGTCGATGAGGGGTTGGGGTTCGGTCCATTTGCCTTTGGCGTATTTTTTGGGTAAGCGGTATTTTTGGGGGTGGATTTTTTGGGGCACTTTGAGGTTGTCTAAGCGCAGTGTTTTTGAGCCTTTTTTAGGCTTGAGTGTTTGACTTTTGATGTCTAGCCATTTTTGGTGTTTTTTGCTTCTTCGCCATTTTGCGCTCATGCTCTTCTGTTCCCCCGATTATAAAGGCAATTTGATTCGCCACTATAAAAGATATCGCAAAGAAAAGGCTGGAAGGTGATGGTTTGTGGAGAGAGGTGGTTTGGGTTGTTTGGTTGGTGGTTTTGTAATTTGGGTCTTTTTAGTGGCGGTTTGTTGCTGTTTGCTGTATGGATATGGTTGGTGTCTGATTAGGGTTGTTGATTTGTTGTTTTGTTTTTTGTTTAGTTTGTTGTTGAGTTTTGGTTGCTATACACATCTACTTCTTGGGGTTGTGTGGTTGGTTGGGTTTTGTTGTTTGGGTTGTGTTTTGGGCGGGTTTTGGTTGTGTATTGGTTGTGCAGGTAGCAACAGGCAGATGCGTTTTGTTTGGAAAACTTGGGTTTTTTGTTGCTTGCAGCAGACTATAGCCCCCTTATATATAGAATTCAACAT
>CAYGJP010000211.1:0-3531 GCA_964350175.1 uncultured Candidatus Bathyarchaeia archaeon | reverse complement strand
CACACACAACAGAAAACAACAGAAACGCACAAACAGCAACCAAAAAGACCCAAATTACAAAACCACCAAACAGCCCCAACCCAAAACGTCACGTTACAACATAGCCAATCAAAAGGTTTATTGCGAACAGTGGAATCTATGAGATGTACTCGTTCAGCGAACGTCACCTACAGTTTATGTTCAAGGCAAAGGGAAACGCAATGACTTTAAAACCATCTGAACAACGAAACGGCAACTTAGTGTTGCCCGGAGAACGCCTAGGCGTAATTGAAGAGTTCATTCCTGACTCTGGAACCTACGTAAAAGACGGCATCATCTACTCCAAAATCATAGGTCGCGCACTCATGGACATGCTCAACAGACGCGTTTCCGTTTACCCACTAAACGAGGGCGCAGTTGTTCCAAAAGTCGGCGTAACCGTGGTAGGCCAAATAGGCAACGCACAATCCGACAATGTTCTGGTCCGCATTCTCCAAGTAGGCGCAAAGAAGAAACTATCAGGCGTCTTCAGCGGAATCCTACACATATCCGACGTTTCAGACAGATACATCGATTCAATGAACGACGTTTGCAAGCCAGGCGACATCATACGAGCCAAAGTCATAAGCGGGAAAAACCAGATTTACCACTTAACAACCGCAGATAAAAATCTGGGCGTAATCCACGGCTTCTGCTCTTTATGCAGCAGCATGCTGGAACAAAGTCGCAATGAAATGCGCTGCCCAAAATGTGGAAACGTTGAACAACGCAAGACCGCACTCAACTATGGAAAAGAGGAAATTTAACGAGGTCAAGTGAATGAAAGTTAAAGTGTTGAAGAAAACCGAAAACGAGCTCAAGATAGAGCTTGAAGGCTCCGGACACGGCGTCTGCAACCTGCTACAGAAGAAGATTTTGGAAGACAAAAACGTGGATCAGGCAGGTTACGATGTGCCGCATCCGTTGGCTTCTAACCCTATAATCTACGTTAGGATGAAGGGTTCTGCTAAACCGGAAGCTGCTTTACTTCAGGCTGCGGAGAGCGCTCGAGAGTCAAACGAAGAGTTCGGCAAGGCTCTAAAAGCAGCCCTCAAAGCTTAATTTTCTGTCTTTTTCAAGAAAAAATTTTGTTTCCTGTTTTCTTCTTTTCCAGAGGAAATAAGGAAAAAGTTCTGTGAGCTATTTGTAAAAAGATTCAGGCTGCAAAAAGCAAAAACCGCTTATGGTGTGAGCCTGACCCTGTCCCGCGGATAAAGCGACACTTCTCGAATGTTCTTTTTTCCAGTTAGCACCATGGTCAGTCTTTCTAACCCGATTGCCCATCCCGCGTGCGGCGGCATACCATAATCGAATGCTTGCAAATGATACCTGAACGAGTCCGGGTTTAGCCCCTTTTCCTTCATTCTCTCCATAAGCAGCGTTTTGTCGGCTATTCTTGTTCCGCCAGACACCAGCTCTATCCAGCGCCACATAAGGTCAAAACCTTCGCATAGTTCTGGTTTGCCGTCTTTTGGCTTTATATAGAATGCTTTGGCGTGTGTGGGCCAATCTGTTATGAAATAGTAGTAGCCGCGTTCTTTGCCCAGAGTTCTGAATGCTGGGGTGGGTATGTCTTCGCCCCATGGAATGTTGACGTCTTCCTTTTTGAGGTCGTTGAGGATTTCATCGTAAGTGAACCGTTTGAAGGGCAGCTCTGGGACCGCCACCTTATACTTTAGCGTGGAGAGTTCTTTGGTACATTCTTCTTTGATTGTCTTGCATGTGTAATGTATCACTTGCTCAAGGAGTTGCATTACGTCTTCGGCGTTGGCGAATGCTTGTTCGATGTCTACGCTGACGAACTCGCTTAAATGTCGTCGTGTGTGTGACAATTCAGCCCTGAAGAAGGGGCCAACTTCGAAAACTTTCTCTATGCTCATGGTTAGCTGTTCTTTGTACAGTTGGGGGCTTTGGGCGAGGTATGCTTTTTGTCCGAAGTAGTCTACTGGGAACAGTTCTGCACCGCCTTCAGTTGCTGAAGCGATTATTCTTGGGGTGTGAACTTCCAGGAAGCCTTTTTCGAAAAGAAAATCCCTAATCGCTGCTAAGGCGTGGTGTTGGATTTTGAATGCTGCGGCGTTTTGTTCTAAGCACAGGTCCAAAGCTCTTGCGTCTAGGCGGACTTCGATGTTGGCGGGGGTTTTGCCTGTGATGTCTATGGGTAGCTGTTCGGTGGCGGTGGTGAAGATTTTGATTTCTTTCGGGATAACTTCGATGCCTCGGGGTGTCATGTTGGTTTTTTTTACTGTGCCTTTCACGCCGATGCTGTATCTTTTTTGTAGGGTATCTGATTTCGAGAGAACTTCGGGGGTGACTTTTTTCTTGGGGATGGTGACTTGTATGGTTCCTTCGCGGTCTTGCAGAATGATGAAGCGGATGCCGCCTAGGTCTCGTACTTCTTGGACCCAGCCGAAAAGGGTGACTTCTTCTCCATCGTTGGAGGGTGTTATGTTTGAAGAACAGTATGTTCTAACCCAGTTTCCTAAGGAATCTAACGCCATAAGTTGTGTCTCCTGTTAGTCGGCGAACTCGACGCGCAGCGACATTTTCCGTATGTTTTGGGCAATTTCCTTGAGAGCCGTCAGGTCAAAGGGCAATTGGGCGCCGCGTTTTCTGCGTAAAATGACTCGGGTTTCGGTTGTGCCGTCGGGCAGCCAGATGGTGTTGATGGTGAGTATGTTTAGGGGCATGAACAGGTCTTCGAGGAATTTGCGGTCGTCGACACCGTTTTCTAGGATGCGGACTGATTTGCCTGTTTCCTCGCTTAGTGCTTTGATGATTTTACCGCCATATCCTAGCAGTCTGGGTACGTCGCCGTGTCCGACGATTAGTGCTAGGGTTCTGTTGGCGTCGACGGCTTTGTGGAAGCAGACGTTTTGCAGGGAAGGGTATTTTTCTTCTAGAAGAAGCAGTTGGCGGGCGATTCTCAGGTCTAGGTCGCTGATTTCGCCAGCTTTAACTTTGGCTGAGCATTTTTGGCATAGCATGCCACTTTTTAGACAGAAACTACATAGTTCAGTTTTCATGGAATACGCCCTCCCGTAAATTCAATGGAGGAGCGTCGGAGCTACGCTCCAGCTTGAAAGTTTGAGTTAACGTGTTATGATTATTTCTATGGTGCTTACGTTAGTAGTTTGGCCGTCGGTTTCGTCTTGGGATGTGAGTTTGTCGGTTCCGATGCCGATTTTTGTGATTTTTACGTCGGGTAGGAATCGGCGTCTGACGACTTCGACGACGTCTATGGCGTGGCTTATGGCTTTTCCTCGTGCTTTGACGTTGACCTCTTTTGCTCCGGCGTGGAAGAGGGTTATGCAGGCTAGCACGTAGTTCATTACTGGTTTGCGTCCGATGAGCACTGCGTTGCTTTCGGTCATGCTAACGTTTCGCTCCTTGGTTTCTGGTTTTTATTAGGCTTCACTAAGTGTTTTTATCTTGCAATAAATAGGTTGTGGTGTGTGTGGCTTTGGGACATAAGTTGTTGTTAGTCTTTGATGATTATGACGTAGGCTCTTT
>CAYGJP010000210.1:1422-3552 GCA_964350175.1 uncultured Candidatus Bathyarchaeia archaeon | reverse complement strand
CCCCAGACATAGTGGGCTTTGCTAAATCAAAACTGGTCAAAGCTTACCAAAAACTAAAAGGAAACAAAATTTCTAAAAGTTAATATGTTCTTTTTTGTTGAAAGTAGTTCATGTCGTTTCATGTTCGACGTAAAGACCGAGAAATAACCGACGCTGCCACCATGAAAAACTTTCTAAAATCCACAAACTACATCACAATCGCGCTTTGCATGAACAACGAACCCTACCTTGTCGCTTTAAGCCACGGCTACGACGAAACAAAAAACTGCCTATACTTCCACTGTGCACCCGAAGGCAAAAAACTCGCCTACCTCAAAGCAAACAACAATGTGTGGGGGCAAGCAGTGCAGGATTACGGAGTCACTGACGAGTGCGACTACGCCTACAAAAGCGTCCACTTCGCAGGCACCATGCACCTTATAGAAGACTTAGCTGAGAAGCAACACGCCATGGAAGTGATGGTGAGGCAGCTTTCCGAGAACCCAGAAGCAAAACTCGCCAAAATAAAACCCGAAAAACTAGCCAAAACCACCATGGGCAGAATCAACATAAACTACATGACGGGAAAACAGCACCAATACCCAAAACCTGACGTTTTTCCCGAGAAAGGTTAATTAGCTAAAATAGCGAGTATTCAAGAGGCGTCTAAAAGCCCAGGTAGTATAGTTCGGTCCAGTATATGCGGCTGTCGCCCGTAGGACCCGGGTCCGAATCCCGGCCTGGGCGCCACTTCACTTTTAACGAGGAAACTTTTGTTGAAGTTATTTGTAAGGTTATGCACATCTGTTAGAGAATTCAAGTTTGCCGAAATCAAAAATGGATAGAAGAAAGTTATTGATTCTTCTTTTTGTGTTGTTTAACTTTTACTTTGTAGACTGTGAAGGCTGCTCCGACGGCACCTATGGCGGTTAATGCTCCCAGTGGTGATTCTGGAACCACCATTATGTACGATAGAATCACAAGGTTGCATGTCGTGGTCATCTCGAAGGTTTCTCCGATTCCGATTAGGTCTTGGATTGACGTATTGATGATGTCTACGTATTGTTGGGGCCACATGCCTCTGGTTGATGCTTTAACTTCAATGGTTGAACCCATTGGCGCGTCTGGCGGCACTCTGATGTTGACCTGAGCTATCCCTTGGCTGTCCGTATGCGTTACCATCGGGTTAACATACGTCAAATCCAACTGTTGAATGGAGCCCGGCGCGTTAAGCATGGCGCTGAAGAGTACCCTAACGTTTGGTCGAGGGATTCCGCTGGCGCTTGTAAGCTGCGCCTTAAACGTTATAACTTCATTTGGCTCAGCCTTCAAAGATTGCATGTTACCGGTTACAGGCGAAATCCAAGTGAAACGGTCGGTTTTTCGGGCTACATCTTTACCGTAAGCTGAATCTGCAAGGTTTTTCCCTGCATCGTCGAGGTTTGCGTCAAGCCAAGATTCAGGTTTATAGTTGACATTCAAAAGCCTCCAAAATGCAATCTGGTCAACAGCTGCCCCATAGTTGTCTGCTGGATAATTCCACGTTAGCAGGTAACTTACGGCTCTCCACTCTGCACTATCCGGAACAGCCTTTAGAGTGGCGGAATATTTCTGGTTAATGTAAAGTAGCTTGTCGTAGTTTATACAGTACGCAACTGTCTGGTATTCAGACACGGTGGCGCTGCTAATTTTAACCGGGATCTCTCCTACCCAGTAACCATTTGATACCAGCCCTTTAGCGCCTGTGTTGCCACTGTAGGGGTCCATAATGTTAACGTTAACCGACGTTTGAGCAAAAACAGGCGAAACTGTTACTGCAAATACTAGCGCCAAAAGCGCCACAGCGAATGACGACTCTTTTCTCATGTTGAACGTGTCTCCAGTCTCAATATTCACAATAGGGCTTTGTAGAAACCAATATATGCGAGATTTCCGAGACGACAATGAGTCGGTTTTCGACATATGCGCCTGGCAATTTTTAATAAAGTTTTGTTCTGTACACTTTTAGGTGTAGAACTCCATCAAAATCCGTTCAGGTTCTTTTGTTTTTTGAGTTCTTTCAATACGGAAAGCATATGAGAACAGCAAACACTATTCCAAAGTAGCATGACCATGGCGCCAAAAGTTCCGCGGGCTACTTCTTCAGGCAAT
>CAYGJP010000210.1:0-1412 GCA_964350175.1 uncultured Candidatus Bathyarchaeia archaeon | reverse complement strand
TTGGTTAGCGGATGTTATAAAACAAGTTAATCACTCGGTTGTTGATGAAAACCAGCTGACCACCCGAACCAGCCAAAACAGCCTCTGCGTTTTGTGCAAGGGCGCACGGAACCTCTGCGGTAAAACCCGTTGCCCAATCATGGTTAAAGTTAACTGTTTCCTCAAAAGTGTGCCTTTAATGTCCAGCGAAGACATCGCAGGTGTTTCGCCGCCCAGCGTGTTCATAGGCAGAATCGGTTATCCGCATGTTTACGTTGGACCTCTTGTGCCGCCTGTTCACGAAGACACCAGCCTCTATGACTTGCCTGAGCAATGGTTCGGTAAATCCATAGATGAAATTGTTGGTTTCCGCAGTTTGCTTGTCCGTGGCAAGCATCTGGTTCACGTGCAGGAGTTCGCGCAGGCTGGAAAAATCATGGATAAAACTCGCGAGTTAGCTTTGGCTGACACCAGCGTGGACATGGAGTTGAATCTCACAAAGAAACCCCGCGGTTCAATCTTCCTAAGTGACGATGTCCAGCCGTTTGGTCCAAGCGCACCCATACGTGACTTGCATGTTGGTAATGCTCGGTTTGACCACCGCGTAGAAAAGGCGTTCTACGACACCGACTTAAAATCTACCCAAGCCGTTGTCGACCTTTACACCCGTGGCGTCTTGGTCACGAAAATCCAGAAAGCCTTCAGCGTCGGCGCCTTTGGCATAGAGAAAAACCGTCGCCTTGTTCCCACAAGATGGAGCATCACCGCCGTTGACGACATCATAAGCAAAAGCCTCGTAGAGCAGGTGAAGACTTTTCCAGAGATAAACGAGTACCGCGTCTACGAATCAATTTACTTGGACAACGTTTTTGAGATTCTGATGATTCCAGCACAGTGGAGCTACGAGTCAATGGAAGCTTGGTACCCTGGCACGGTGTGGAACCCCAACGGCACAAACGTCTCAATATACTCAGACTGGGAAGGAAACAACGGCAGAACCACATACGCGCAGATAGGCGGCTGCTACTACTCCGCACGCTTAGCCGTTTGCGAACAACTGGTTAAAGAGCGTCGCCAAGCAACCGTGATTGTTCTGCGGGAAGCCCGACCCGGATACATCATGCCCATCGGAGTCTGGCAGGTGCGGGAAAATGTGCGGAACGCTATGCGCCAAAAACCCTGCCAGTTCAAAAATCTGAACGAGTCACTTAAGTTCATCAGCGGCAGGTTTGAAATTCCCCTGTCTCAGTGGATAATTCAGGGCAAGCTGTTGCGGAACGCGCTTTTCCAGAAACGGATTAGCGATTTTTTTTCAATCAACTCAACTGCGGCGTAATAAGGAAAATGGTTACTTGGGCTATTTCTTTTCTAATTTGCTGTACTTGTCCATGGCGTATTTCACTATTTCCATGGCTTCCTTAGCGTTTTTCCAC
>CAYGJP010000209.1:0-3563 GCA_964350175.1 uncultured Candidatus Bathyarchaeia archaeon | reverse complement strand
GTTCGAGACTTAAACAATTTTTCAGGCATTATATTTCCCGATAAAATTAACGGTGATTCTTTGCTTAAAAACTTTAGCAATCGGAAAAGTTGCTTAAAAACAGGTGGAGTAATGTTCCATCGAATTTGTAGCTTTGGTTATCTGTGTATCAAATAATCTTGTTATGACCAACGAAAGCGCAAACACAAATATGCCCAAGATAAACATCCCAGTAGCGTCTATCGAGCCAATGTACCATATGAAAAGGAATGTAACGACCCCACCTATCAGCCCCATTAGGAAGGATCTTATGATGAAATAAAGTCTCTGCAACCACGTAGAAAACAATAGAACCTTAATCACTGCTCTTTTCTCTATCTCACTTTCAGCGCCAGATGTAGCACTTCCTATCTGTTGCAGTACGCTTTTTGCGTAATCAACATCTACTAACTGCATTATCTTTTTTGCATAATGAACGTCTGATAAATCCTTGGAACTTACGCTTTCAAGCTCTAACAAAATCCTTTGTGCTATTTCGTCTATTTCTGCATCCACTCTTTCTATTTCAACATCTTTAATAACCATTTTATCACCCAAATCACCAGTTAGTTGCTGTTTTCACACTTGAATTATGATTACTTCCCCGAGAAAATTCCAAGTATTTTAGTTAACAAATCGCTTGATATGATTTTGGCCTGCTCTTCAGTCATAACAATTCTTATATCTATTCGGTAATGAAACCGCCTAATTCTTTCGGTTCTTGTTCGGTAATCATCAATTGATCCTTCGGTTTTCAATGCCTTCAATGCTTTCTCTAGAAAGTATGAGACAAAAACAGGAGCGGATCCTGTTCAAATCTGGGCAGCCCCACCACTAATTGACTTGCACAGTTATCGTTTCTCATCTATTGCTCTTTACAGTGTTATGCCTAAGCCTTCTGCTACGCGCTTACCGTATTCTGGGTCTGCTTTGCTGAAGATTTGTGCTTGTCGCAGTTGGATGTCTTTGTTTGCGTTGCGCAGGTGCGACACTATGTTGCCGATAAGGTGTTCGCGGTCGGTGTCGGTCATGACGTTGCGGTAAAGATTACCTGGCTGTACAAAGTCACTGTTCGGGTGCGTATATGGTTGCCGCGCCGCTTTGCCTGAAACCTCAAACTCTGGTTCCGCCGCTTTTGAGTCAGGTTCGGGTCCGCCAAAGCTGTTGGGGTAATAGTTGGGTGCGTCGCCTTCGTTTCCGTCAAACCGCATGTAACCATCACGTTGATAGTTTTTCACTTTGATACCTTTGGGTCGGTTAACGGGCAGCAACAGATAATTGGGTCCCAAACGGTACCTGTGAGCATCTTGGTATGCGAAAAGGCGTCCTTGCAGCATCTTGTCAGGTGACGCGCCTATGCCTATCACGAAGTTTCCTGGGGAAAACGCTGCCTGCTCAACTTCTGCAAAGTAGTTGGCTGGGTTGCGGTTCAGCACCATCTTGCCAATTTCCATTGGTGGGTAGTCTCCGTGAGGCCAAACTTTGGTAACGTCAAACACATCGAAGCGGTAGTTTTCTGCGTCTTTAGCAGGCATTATCTGCACTTGCAGCGTCCATGAAGGAAATTCGCCTTTTTTGATGGCGCTGCTAAGGTCGCGGGTGGCGTGGTCAGGGTCAGTTCCTTTCAGGTGTTCGGCTTCGTCTCTGGTGAGGTTTTGGATGCCTTGGTCAGTTTTGAAGTGGTATTTTACCCAGAAGACTTCACCACCATCATTATACCATTTGAAGGTGTGGCTTCCGTAGCCGTTCATGTTGCGAAAAGACCGTGGAGTGCCTCTGTCTGAGAACAGGATGGTTACCTGATGAAGCGACTCGGGGGTTAAAGATAGGAAGTCCCAGAACATGTTGGCGTCTTTGAGGTTTGTTCCTGGATTGCGTTTCTGGGTGTGGATGAAATCTGGGAATTTCAGGGGGTCGCGGATGAAGAATACGGGCGTGTTGTTTCCGACAAGGTCATAGTTGCCCTCTTCGGTGTAGAATTTCACTGCGAAGCCTCTTGGGTCGCGTTCGGCGTCTGCTGAGCCTTTTTCTCCGCCGACTGTGGAGAACCTTGAGAAGACTTCTGTGCGTTTGCCGACTTCGGAGAGGAATTTGGCTTTTGTGTACTTGGTTAGGGCTTTGGTTACTTCGAAGTAGCCTCCTGCGCCAGCGCCTTTGGCGTGGACAACCCGTTCGGGTATCCGTTCGCGGTTGAAGTGTGCCAGTTTTTCTATCAAATGGACATCCTGCAGCAGCAAGGGTCCATTGTTGCTGACGGTGAGGGAGTTTTGGTCGTCTGAAACTGGGGCGCCTGGGTTTGTGGTAAAAGTTTCTTTCATAAGTTATTTCCTGTTCTGTTATTACAGAACACTACTGATAGTAAAGGCGAAGAGTCATTTAAGAATTATTATCATATGCTTCGCTGCGCGGTCTGCAGATTTAAAAAAGAAGTTTTATCCGAATGGAATTGGTTTTTTTGGTTCGAAGTTGGTTTCCATGGTCCAGAAGTACGCTTCGCCTTTGGCTATGCGGAAAATTACCAGTTCAGGGTTTTCAGGAGTAAAGCCCCACGCTTTCAAAAACTGTCTTGCTTCAATTAGTTTGCGTTTCAGTTCTATGTCGTTTAAGAATTCTGCTTTGCCTGCTACGCGCATCATGACGCCGCCTTTGTTTTTCTGGTTACAGAAGCACACTTCCATCTTTGGGTTAGCTTTTAGCTGTTTGTATATGGGTTTCATGGTTCCGGTGTGGAAGTAGAAGCCCGTTTTGTCTGCGTACCACATCAAAAAGCCTCGCACTCGCGGTTGCCCGTTTTCGTCCATGGTGGCGAGGAAGCTGGCTGGGTTTTCGTTGGCGAATTTAATGCATTCTTCAAAGTTCATGCTGTTTGCCTTCTCGGTTCTTTTACGGTTTAGGTGGCATAATAAACTTTCCAGTGCCACTCAGAACTCTATGGAACTTCGCATGCGGCTATAACGCGGATACTTCAAGAAAATGTATAGCTGCACGTGTTAGCAAAGTATAAAAGCACCAATCTCACTTCAGTTTGGCTCTATCGGTTTGAAGACACGTTCGAACATGAGAACCTTGTTCAAAAAAACGCGACTGCAAACCCTAACGATAACAGTAGGAGGCGAAAAAGAAAGTGCTATCAAGAGACTGCGACGGATGCTCACAAATGAGACCATGCGGCAAACGTTACGTCGTAGTGGAAAAAGGCAATAAAGTCTATTGCCCAGACGGAACCGCCCATTTAGTGGACGGAATGTAAAAAACTATTGTAAATCAGAAAAGAGGTTAACTCACGTAGATTTTACGGGTTAATCCACCCTTTTCATTTTTTCTTTTTCTTAATGACGCCTTTGAGGCTTTTTTGGTGGTCCTTACAGATGCTTGGTTTCCATGTGCACAGCCCCTTGATTATTTCTTCAAGGTAGTATTCGATTTCTTCATTAAGCAAGTCGCTGGCGCATTCAACTTGGTAGACAAGTTCTTCTTTGTCTCTGCTTACGGTTACGGCAACTAACACGTTATCCTTAACCAAGAAGGTAGCCTCAATTTGTTAT
>CAYGJP010000208.1:0-3567 GCA_964350175.1 uncultured Candidatus Bathyarchaeia archaeon | reverse complement strand
ACGGAATATGAGAAGCAGCTCAGGCAGACAGCCGATTTTGAAAATTTGAAAGACATCATGAAAGAATTGGCCTCGGGGACCGAGAACAATGACGCACAAACCACCGAACTGGTGGCTGCAGCAGCTGCTTTAGTGGCGAAGCTTTCAAGGACCGAGCCGCCTCAAAACGAATTTCAAAATGGAAGGCAACCGGGAGATGTTGACTTTGACAGGGGCGATCCCAATGTTAGGGCGGACGCAGCCGAGATAGGTTTGGACGCAGGTTTGAGCAACCAGCAACTTGCCGACCTTATGAACGTGGACGAAGACGAACTTGACAAAGCGTTAAGAGAGGCAGCTGAAGACAAGGTCAGAACGGCATTATGGACAAAACTGTTGGGCTTCAAAGGAATCTTCTCAAACAAATCCAAACTGGAAATAAAGGAACCAATGAGCCAAAGGTGGAAGCCATACTCGAAACGACTTGACCCATCAAGCACTATTAAGTCGCCAGATGACCCCAGAAAATGGCGCGAAGAATACGCGGAAACAGTCTTGACGGTTGAGCAGGAAGGCGAATCAGGAGGATTCACAAAACTCATAGTGCTAATCGATTGCTCAGGAAGCACAATTGCATCCTACGGCAACAAGGCAGTTCTAGGATACATCAAGGACGCGGCTTACAGCCTCATAGCTTACGCGAAACAGTTCAGACTTCCAATAGCCGCCATAGCATTCAGCAGTAACGCTTGGATCCTTGCCAGAGAATCAAAAGACTACGTTGAACACGCAAGAAAGATTTTCATGCTTAAGCCACTTGACTCAACAAACTTGGAAAGCGCAGTGCAACTCACGGCAAGGCTCAAACCAGAGAAAGCTTTAGTCGCGCTCCTCACAGACGGCTTCGTATCGCAGCAAGATCTTCAACGCCTTGCAGAGCAAACACAAGCAAACAAAGTTGTAGCGGCAGTTGTTAGCGTAGAGACATGCGGAGTGAAAAACATGGAGACAGTTAGGGACAGAGTTCAGCTATTCATCGTTAAGCCAGACGAAGCCGGAAAAACAATCATCTCAGCTTTACCCGCATCAAGAAATGCCTGACAGTTTTTCCTTATAGTCTTGGGCTTTAAAGCCTCAGGCTATTCTCAAAAATCAAAATGGAGGTGATTCTATGGCCAAGATTTCATTCAAATTTGAGGAAAAATTCATAGCCTACCTGAAAAGCATAGGCGCCAGATGGGACCCGCAAGCAAAGGTCTGGGTCGTGCCTGAAAACGCAGTTTCAGAAGTTGAAGCGAAAGCCAAAGAACTCAACGTTCAAAAACTCAAAATAGACCACAAACAATCTGCGGCAACTTCAGCTCCAAAACCAGTGGAAGGCGTAATTAAGATGAGAAAGAGCAGAGACGGCAGATTCGTGCTGATCTCAATTAACCTGATAGCATTCACAGATGACGTGAAGCAGATGCTTGAAGGTGAAAGAGAAAATGTTCGCTTCAAGGTCTTGCCGCCTAAACCCATACCGCAACAACAGTAAATTGTAGGCTGGAAAGGCACATCAGCGGCGCCACCGTTTCATTATTTTCCCCTTTGTTCGATTGCAGTTAGTTTAGAAAGTAGTTTTCAACTTGGAGGTGTTTTGATGAATTATGAAACAGATAGAGTAGATGTTAGAAGCCCCTTTACAGGGAAAATCTCCAGAATTTGCCGTGTTAATTCTCAGACTATGGACGGAGGTGATTAGCATGTGTTTGGCTAAAGAGTTTTGGGAAGGAAAACCATGTTGGAAAGGATACAGGAGACACACGCCACGAGACAAAGTAGCGGTTGACGGCGAAACAGTAAGATACCTTTTATGGGGCAGCCAAGTTGCAACATGGAACAAAAAGAACAACACCCTAATGATCGACGACTGTGGCTACAAGACCTGGCTCACTTTCAACAGGTTAAACGCCATCCTGGGCGAAACAGACGCATTCATCCACAGCGAACGAGGAAGATTCTACATCCGCGATTCAAAGAAGGAAGCAGACTACGTTTGGGAAGGAAGCCACCTACTAAAACTTGAACCCTTTGAAGTCACGCCCCGCGCACCCAGAAAAACCAACCAGAAAGTTTCAAAGGCGCTCAGAAACTACTACGCAAAAGCCACCGAACTCTTAGAGACACGCAAGAGACTGGTCACATCTACCTTGGATGGCACCGCATGCCTCTTCCCAAGACGCTGGTATGGCAGCCGATTTTCAATGTCCGTACTCAGTCTATACGTCTGCGGCGACAACGTCACAGCCTACACCGGACGAATAGCAAACTCAAAGGTTTACTCCGCCTTCATGAAAAACGACGCCGCTTCACTTGCTGGCTACCTTGTCCAAAACGGCTCTAAGCTTGAAGAATCCGAAACACTCCCAGCGCTCGAAAGATTTGACGTCGATGTGAAAACCTTGCCCGAAACAGTGGTACAGCAAATAGCGTTGATGAAGCTTCTGGAGGCGTAGAAAAATGGGTGAAAGCCTAATTACAGTACCCTTCGATTTTGACGGGGAAACTCTCTCAAGAGGAAATGTGAAATTCAGCGTAGACAGATGCGATGTTGAAGGAATAGCATTCTATGTCCCACCCCAGTACGGTTTATTGCTATTGAAGGAAGAGACAAAAGCTGAAGCTGAAAAACTGCTCAAAGAACTCTCGGCAACCTCAATCAACAGCGATATGCAAAAAGACCTGCTTAAGGAAGCATGCGAGAAAGGGTTCAAAATTGTGTGGCCGAAACTGCAGGAATTCAAACAGCACGTGCCAAATAGCGAACCGAAGTTCTACGCTGAACTCAGTTACGATCGAAGCATAGACAAAAGTCGCATATCGCTGGTGAGTGCAGAAAAAGCGTTGCTTTTCTATAAAGCAGAAGACCTTGATTCGACCCTCTCGCAATTGCCCCCGAATGTCTACGACTGCTCAAAAGAATACACAAGATACGACATGAACTTGGCGAGATATCGCTGGTTAAATGGTCGCGAAAAAGAATTCATCAAATTCGTGGAAGAAGTGAGCCGATACAACGATTACATAAGAGGCGACGCAGGAGACGTATGCTTCAACAGATTTTTCGAGAACACGGCCGAAGCCTACGAGTTGCTAAAACAGATACGGGACAAAGCAAGCTGCAGGGAAAGCAGAGACCAATTGTTCAGGACCCTTGAAACTAAAAAGTTCTTAGAATTCTCCGAAGGGCTGTTTGTACGGGATTACTGGTCTACCTACTACGTTTCCAAGAACGGCGAAGTATACAAACTTGACTACAGAAAAAAAGTCGACGAAAGAGAAGCGATCTTCAGGGCACACGAAAAAGGCAAGGTCCCAACTAAACTCGAAGAGGTCGAGAAAGAAAACGTGCTGAGAGAAATAGCAGAGATCGTCGGAAAGGTAAGACCCGAACTTGCCTTCATAATCCTCCCGTAAGTCGGAGGCGAAAGTCTTGAGCCTGAAAACAGAAATCATGTACCGCATTCTCGCGCCGTACGTTGACAAACTCACCGAATCCCTACTCAAAGCAGACATAAACTTCGAAGAGGCAACACTGGAAAGCAT
>CAYGJP010000207.1:1615-3583 GCA_964350175.1 uncultured Candidatus Bathyarchaeia archaeon | reverse complement strand
TAGCATGTTTCACACAATTTTTTAAATTTCAAGGTTTTCACTCATCAGCTAGTGCCCACGGGAGAAGGTTTAGGTTGGAGTTGTGGCGGGCGGGGAGGGATTTGAACCCTCAAACCCCAACTTTTTGGAGGTTGTTGTTTTGATTCTTCGTTTTGTTTTTGCTATGGGGAAGGTTTTTATGCTGTATTTACATATTTTATGTACATTTAAAATGTGCAAAAAGTGATGTGCATGAGTAACGTAACCGTAAGAGTTCCTGAAGAGTTAAAAGACCGTATGAAACACTGCAAAAGCGTTAATTGGAGTGAAGTTGCAAGAAAAGCCTTCGAAGACGCCGCACTTAAAGAAGAAATGCAATGTGCCGCAGAATCAATAAAAAGCCTTCGAAATGAAAGCAAAGCAGAATGGAACGGAGCTAAGGAGATACGGAAATGGCGAGACGCCGCGAAATAGTGCTGGACTCCTCAGTAGTGGTTAAATGGTTCAGTACAGAGACAAAATCAGTTGAAGCCTTAAAACTCTTGGATTCATACACGCAAGGAACAGTGGAGTTAACAATATCAGAACTCCTTTTCTGCGAGGTCGGCAACGCCTTAAGGTACAAACCCGATTACGACACTCAAAAATGGAAAATCGCCCTCACTCAACTATTTAACCTCCATATGAACGTCACTCATCTGAATCCAGACCTCACAACCAGAACAGGCGAAATAGCCTACGAGGGAAAAGTAACAGTTTATGACGCCCTGCCAGTTGCCATCGCAGAACACAAAAAAACCACCTGCATAACAGCCGACGAAGAAACCCAATACAGAAAACTCCAACCAAAAAACTACCCCCTAGAACTCCTATGAGAAGTGGCGGGCGGGGAGGGATTTGCCCTTTTACATCTTTTTGAAAATTCAACCGCACCCCTTTTTTTGTTACCCTGCGCGTTGGTGAGTTGCAATAGCAGAATGGTTATTTGATTATTTGTCCAATTGCGACTTTTTCGCCGACTTGCGTTACCTTTATTTCCACGCGATCTCTTGGCTTAGCTTTTGGCACCATTATAATGTAACCTCGGATTTTTGACATCCCATCTCCATTTGGAGCTATGTCTATGATGTTTACTTCTAATTCTTGACCCAGCTCGACGGGGCATTGCTTCTCAACATGTTTGATTTTGAACTTTCCGCCTCGCACTCTTCTATGAACCATGCTAAACCTTGCTTTTTGTTGTAAACAAAGATTATGAAGGCTTAAATCTTCCGCAGCTTATCCCCATTTTTCATGCTCGTTATCGGGAAAAAATTAGTTCCTGTTTAATTCTCTGTCAGCTTTAAATTCGATTTTGCCACATTGCGGGCATAAGTAGACTGTTGCAGGCAGAAATTCTTCGCCCGAGCTATTGCCCGAAGGGTTTGGGTGCAGTTCACTCCAACCATTAATTTTAAACTTGGTTTTGGTCTGGGACATTTCAACGTTACAGGAAGAGCAACATGTAACTGAGGCTTTTTCTGTTTGTGATGCTTCGGTTTTGTCAGTGTTAAATGAACTTTTATCTTCAGTTTTTTCAGCTTTATCTGGTGAGGATTCATTTCCAGTATTTCCTAAAAACTTGCAGCTTATGGCGCATTCCTGTCTTGATGGGCAGAGGTAGCAGCAGGTGTTCTTTTGGTTATTTCGGCATTTAAGCTGCCTGTTTGCCTTGGCTTTTTCACTCTCAGAGATAGCTGAACATAACTTTTCTATTGTTAAGTACTCGCAGCAACTCGCCAAATCCGACAAGACACTTTCTTCCTATGTACAAGTCAAGTTGCGGTTTTTGCCTATGTGTGTTTTGGTTGGAATGCCCAAAAAACCTTGCCTATGTGATGTTAAGTGCAGTAATGGCGGGCGGGGAGGGATTTGAACCCATGCTCTGCTGGAGATTTCACCCATAAAATCCCCTTTTCTTTGTAAGATAGAAGCAAATGTTGTCTATAT
>CAYGJP010000207.1:0-1605 GCA_964350175.1 uncultured Candidatus Bathyarchaeia archaeon | reverse complement strand
CCCTCGACCCCCAACTTAGGCGGCTGGTGCTCATGCTGTTATGTCTGCTTACGATGTCTAATTCTCATAAATCATATATTCGATTTCTCATAATCTGTTTTCGGTTGCGGCAATATGAATGTTGAACTAATAGCTCCCTGTGGCATGAACTGTGGTATTTGCAGTAGTTATCTTGCTTCTAAAAATGACATTAGAGCTAAAGGCGTGAAATTGCCTTACTGTAAAGGCTGCCGCCCCCGAAACAAGCAGTGTTCTTTTATCAAGAAAAAATGCGCAAAACTTCTCAACCAGAAAGTAGCATCTTGCTATGAATGCGAAGATTTTCCATGCAATAACCTAAAACAGCTCGAAAAACGCTACGTAACCCTTTACCGTGTAAGCGTTGTTGATAATCTCGCTTTCATTAAGGCGCATGGATTAGACATGTTTTTGGAGAACGAAAAGAAAAAATGGCAATGCCCAGATTGTGGTGGGGTCATCTGTTGCCATAATGGAATATGTTATAGTTGCGGTTTGGAAAAGTTAAAGATGAAGAAGAAAGTGTACCGCTGGGAAGAATAGACAACTTGGTTCTTTGCCTTTTTAGTAGAGTCTTTTTCAGAAAAGGTCTTGGCGGGCGGGGAGGGATTTGAACCCTCGACCCCCAACTTAGGAGGCTGGTGCTCTATCCGTACTGAGCTACTCGCCCACACATCAGACTTATTTCGTGCTCACTTCTGAATCTGGGTCTATTTTTTCCCTTTGGTCTGGAAAGTCATTATTTACATTGCTAAAATCTTTACCTCTTGATAAAGCTAATTGCTCTGCTTTTTGGCGTGTTATGCCCTTGTACATAGTAGTTTCTCAAAAGAAAGTATTCTAAAAAGCAGGGTCCAGTTTACAGGAAAGGTCTTCCTATTTACCAGTAAAATTCGATTTTAAATATCAAATCTGCCAAATAAAAAAATGTTAAAAACAAGGTTGTGGTTTTAACGGAACCCTAAGTACTTCACGAGATCTTTCAGGTTTCCTACCGCTTCATTGAGCGCAACTACGTCGCCTACTGAACTGATTATCTTTGGTGGTATAATTATTATTATTTGACTTAAGACTGGTCTTTTGAACCCCGCTTCAGTTGCAGCCTCGTTAGTTAGGCCCACCTGTAAGCCCTCAACTTGCCAGTTTTCCATGTTTACTTCTATTCCTTCGACTTCGCCTACAATGTAGCCGTTGGCGCCGATGACTTTCTTGCCGTTCAGTTTGGTGGAATTAACCAAATCATTCACCTCTGAATGCCTTGAATTGGGTGTGAGGGTTTTACGCCTCTATTTTTTCTACAATGTCTTTGAGGCTTTTTAGGGGCTCGCTAAGGGTTATAACTTCTCCTATGGCTTTCACGACTTTAGTCGGCATAGAAATTACAATTCTGCTCAAGAATGGCTTTTTGAACCCGAGCTCGACAATTGCGTCGTCACTTAAACTGACATACAATCCTGTGGTTTGCCAAGTAGTTAAGTCAACGTCTACTCCGTCAACTTCTCCTAAAATGTAGCCTTCAGAGTCAACAACCTTCTTTCCATTAAGTTTTGTTGGATTCATAACAAATCACCACTTAAACTATATCAG
>CAYGJP010000206.1:0-3607 GCA_964350175.1 uncultured Candidatus Bathyarchaeia archaeon | reverse complement strand
ATATTGGTATCTTGTACAATAGTCCCAAAAATCCGCTCAGTGAGAAACCAATCACTGCGTAAATTTCATAATGGGCGTAAACAAGCCATTGGCTTGCTTCAGTAAAAGCGCCTGAACCTTTGAAGTCATAGATTATTAAGAAAAGGATTGCAATAACTGCTAATGATGCAGCAGCCATTTGAGTTGAAAAATCAAATAGCCTATCGTTAAACTCATTTTTTTTGTCCACCAATTCTTTCAACCCCAAATCTTTTATTTGAATCACTTATAAATTAGATTTTCTAGGGGAGCAAACTTGAAAAAAAGGCAGCAACCGTATTTGATGCTGGGAATAGCTATCCTTGCTGTTATTGCAGTTTCAACAGTCATGTTTCTACCGATTGCTAAATCGGTGCGAGTCGTAGCAGACGTGACCACAGATTCGGTGTACATTGAAAAATGCTATTTTCGTTCTATCCCACCAATCAATGTAGTAGACCCTGATGATGCGGCAATAACCTCTGGAAATAATGTCTTGACGGTCACTGTTGTCAATGATGAAACTGGTGTACAAATTTTGACGAAGACCCGAACCGAAATCGGAACTGGTACTTACGTGATTGAGACAGAAAATGTTCCAAGTTCAGTGCAAATTGGGACACAACTGTCTGTTACTATTTCTCTGATTAGTCCAAGTGGTCAAGTATTACACAGCAACCAGTTAACTATCACGTACACGTAGACGATTCGATATCTTACTCCTCTATTTTTCTTCTTTTACCTGAAAAAACGTTAGGAAGAAGAGAATTATGCTGGTTTTTTGAAGTATGTTTTGCCGTTTGTTTGGCATACTAAGGTGCAGTCGTCTTGGATGGCTTGTTTGATTTCTTTTTCTGTCTCGGATATTAATACTATTAGCTCAGGGGCATTCAAGAAATTACTTTTCTTGCTTCCAAGCCAAGCAGAACTGGCTCAAAGTTTTGGTCAAGAACCACTATTTGG
Source organism: uncultured Candidatus Bathyarchaeia archaeon (assembly GCA_964350175.1). Taxonomy (GTDB): domain Archaea; phylum Thermoproteota; class Bathyarchaeia; order Bathyarchaeales; family Bathycorpusculaceae; genus JADGNF01. The sequence goes on along the minus strand of CAYGJP010000206.1, from coordinate 2,626 downwards.
TAAACGTCTGACCAGAAAGCGGCTAATGGCGCGTAGGTTTCAGAGTATAATAATTTCATCTCCACAATAGTGCAGTCAGAGAAAGTCAAGTCAAACACTGGCTCTAGCGTTTGATAGCCTGACTGGTTTTTGTAAATAAATCTAAAGCCATATTCTTTCCCAAAAAAGCCAGTGTTTTGAAACAGGACTGAACCATCAGGGGCGGAAAATATGACAGTGGTATTGTACCAAGTTACGTTTTCTGGCGGAGCACTATTGAATACTCGAATTTCAGACCACTTCGTCACGTTTGCTTCGTAGGTCATCTCTATCTGCCTAGGGTATCCTTTTCCTTGCAGGTTGCCATATCTAGTTTCATAGTAGTGTATGACTTCTGAGTCGATGAAGTTGGCGTAAGTATACTCTAGGTATATTCCTCGATGGAGGTATGCCTCGGGGTCACTTGAACCATCAAAGCGTTCCAATGCAACAATAGCTGAATAATTGATGGATTCGGCTACGGTGAGTGCTCTTTCTTCTTCTTGATTATCGAAGTTTCGGGCGATGTTTCTCTCATATTTCATGAATAACAAGTTCCATATGAGTAAAGATGTGACAACTAGAGCCACTATGCAGACCGCAAGTATCAGGAGTGTTTTTTTATGCACCTCACCCTAACCTCAGCCATATTTACTTGCCCATTTCCATTTAAAACTATACTTTAGAAAAGCTCCAGTCGGTGAGCGTTTAGCCACACGTTATTTGCAAACAAAATCTTCGTAGGCATTCCGTTGCATCCAGAGCATAACGTTCGCAATGTTAAAAGACTGGGATGGCGCTGTAAGTGTGGGGGATGATGTCGCCGTCCCAGTCTGATTGGGAAAGATGACGAAATCATGACGGACAGACCCCAAAACAAAGACCGTTCTTTAATCGCCTTTCTCGATTTGGGGTCGAAACGAGCAGCTGATAAACTTTTAGTTCTCGACGGGTTTGAACCAGTGCCCCTCGGGATGTCAAGTATGCGTTGGGGATAACCAAATAAATCCTCTGCCGCTTTAAATTATGTGTTTCAAAAAAAGGGAGTTTAGCGAGTGAATCAAATCAAGGTCTTATTGCTAACTGAACAAGAAGTTGCAGGGCTACTGTCCATTGAAGAAGTGCTGGAAGTTGTCGAACTAGCCTTTAGAGAACATGCGTTGGGTTATGCGCAAATGCCTCCGAAAACTTATGTCAACTACCTGAAACATAACGGCGACCTAAGAACCATGCCTGCTTATCTAGAAAGACTGGACATATCCGCCGTCAAAATAGTTAATTCCCATCCAGACAACATGAAAAAATTCAGCCTGCCTACAGTAATGGCTACAATTCTCCTGATTGACCCAAAAAACGGGCAACTCTTAGCCATACTCGGAGGTAGGAACATAACAGCCATGAGGACTGGTGCCGCGGGAGGCATAGCTGCAAAGTACCTTGCAAAAAAAGACTCCAAAACTGCCAGTTTCATAGGAGCTGGAGCTCAGGCTAGAACACAACTTCTCGCGTTGCTCTCAGTTTTTCCCAGCTTAACCGCGGTAAAGGTGTGGGACAGATCTTCCACTGCGGCAGAAGCATTTGTAGCAGAAACCAAAGCCCAGACGGGTCAATTACGCGTCACTTCTGCTAAGACTGCCCAAGATGCAGTTGCAGGAGCAGACATTGTTGTAACAACAACCCCTTCAACCAAACCTTTAGTTCTGAATTCTTGGATTCCCGATGGAACCCACTTCAACTGTATCGGCGCAGATGCCCCCGGTAAAGAGGAGTTGGACCCAGCAATTTTGAGAAGGTCAAAAATAATTGTTGATGATTGGGAACAGGCGTCGCATAGTGGTGAGATAAATGTTCCATTATCCCAAGGAATGATCTCCAAAGAAAGCATTTGGGCTGAACTAGGCGAGGTCGTAGCTGGAATCAAGCCTGGACGGGCATTCAAGCATGAAGTCACAATATTTGACTCCACAGGATTAGCAATCCAAGATGCAATAACGGCGGAGCTTGTCTACCGAAAGGCTGTTGACAAAAAAATCGGCCACTTCATAAACATATAAACTTTCAACATCCCCGACGAACTCGCTACATGAATTACCGCTTGATTATTAATTTTGGTGGGCCGGACCGGATTTGAACCGGTGGTCTTCGCCGCGTGAGGGCGACGTCCTAGCCAGGCTAGACTACCGGCCCATAGTGTGTGTTCTGGATGCAAACTACGTATTTCCCCTTCATAAAACCTTTCCCATACCCCAACCAATAAGGAAGTGGTGTACCCATTTGAAGCGGACTAAAATTGAGGGCTTCGAAGAACCCCATAAACACGACGACGCGTTGATGTTTGTTTGCTTCTTAGGCAGCAGCTTCCTGGGATACGTTTTGACCCAATGCGTGAACTTTCTCCGCTTTTAAGGGTCCTGCACAACCACGTAAGCAACTTCTTTAACCCAGGGCGCAGGCAACACTTCCAAAAACCACTTGAAGAGTTCTTCGGCTATGGTGGCGTTCGAATTTATGATGCTCTCATCGACCAGTTTAACGGTGATTACGGCTTTTTTCCCCAAGTTTCCTTCGTCCCTCCGTCATAGAACAATTTTTCGCTATTAAAGTTAGC
>CAYGJP010000205.1:0-3626 GCA_964350175.1 uncultured Candidatus Bathyarchaeia archaeon | reverse complement strand
TAGTGAACCTTAGCGAACTATCAAGGCAAATCCAAAAGGAACTAAAAACCAGCAACATAACCGCCACCAAAGCTGCCCTGCGCAGATTCGCCGAGGAACTGCAAAAACACAAGCAGAAAAGAGAAGAGAAAGTTCTGCAAGTCCTCAAACGCAGTGGCATAGCGGTTTACGACCGAAAAGCCGTCATCATAACCGCTAAGGAAATCAACACCAAAAGCGGCATGAAAGTTGACTTGCCAGGCAAATTCGTGTACCTTCTCGACCGCGCTGACCTGCCTGAACGCATAAGCACGCTTGTTAAGCATGACAACTGTACCATGATAGTGGTCAACTCACCTGAAGAGTTGGAAGCAACGCCAGGAGTTGTCGCGTTCCTGACCACGCTTTTGGCGGAGCAGAACGTGAACATCGTAGAGTTCATTTCATGCTGGACGGAAACCGTCATCGTGGTAGACAAGAAGGACAGCCTCAAAGCTTACGAGGCACTAACCAACCTAGTAGGTTAACGTGTGATGCCCCAGAACCAAAATAGTATTAATAATTGCAGCAGAATACTTCTGCAAGCTTGAGATGAAACCATGCCGCCTGCTGAAGTTACAGTTAAAGCGCCTGCGACCAGCGCCAATCTGGGTCCAGGCTTCGACGTTTTCGGCTTAGCCCTAGAACAGCCAAGCGACCAAGTCACAATTACATCCACCTCGTCGTTAGGCATCCAAATCCAAGTGTTCGGGGTGGCAGCGCAAACAATCTCAAAGATTCCTGAACGGAACACCGCAGGCATCGTCGCAGACCAAATGATAAGAGATTTCTCGCTAAACACAGGACTTAATATAAAAATCGAGAAAGGCATCTGGCCAAGCAGAGGCTTAGGCAGCAGCGCGGCATCAGCGGCAGCTGTAGCTTTTGGGCTAAATCGCCTTTTCAACCTTAAACTTTCCAAGGATCAGCTTGTCAAGTTTGCAGCTAAAGGCGAAGTTGCCAGCGCAGGTTCAGCACATGCAGATAACGTTTCAGCCGCCATCTATGGAGACTTCATCATTGTCAAATCGTACAATCCTATGGAAATAGCATGCGTAAAAGCGCCCCCAGATATGGAAGTTTGTGTGGCGTTTCCACAAATAGTCACGCCGAAAGGCAAAACAGGGAAGGCCCGTTTAGTTGTGCCAAAAATGGTTCAGCTGGAAAAAGTCATCTACAATGTAGGAAAAGCCGCAGCCATGGTAAGTGGCTTCCACACAGGTGACGTTGACCTCATAGGGAAATCTATGTCTGACGCCATTGTGGAACCAGCCAGAGCCTTCCTGATTCCAGGTTACATGCAGGTTAAGGAAAAAGCTTTGAACGCGGGTGCGTGTGGATTCAACATCAGCGGCGCTGGACCTGCAGTAATAGCCGTAGTCAACAAGAAAAAGGCAAATGCAGCTAAAGTTGCACAAGCCATGAAAGAAGGCTTTGAAACTGTCGGGTTGGAGGCAACAGCTTTCGCCACCAGACCAGGCAGTGGCGTATGTTTAATGGAGAAGTGAAAATAAGTGACCCATCAAGAATGCATCAACTGTGGAACCAAATACAGTGTAAACGAGATTATCTATTTCTGCAAAAAATGCGGAGACCTCCTTGAGGTCAAATACGACTTTAAAGAATTAGCTGAGAAACTGGAGAAGAGCAACTGGCGAAACGTGCCGCTGTCGGTGTGGCGGTACAAAGATTTCATGCCCATCGACGACGTCAGCAAGATAGTTTCGCTTAACGAAGGCGGCACAGGATTGCACTCCTGCCACAAACTGGGAAAACAGCTGGGACTTGTGCAGCTCTGCGTGAAGAATGAAGGCGAAAACCCCACAGGCTCCTTCAAAGACAGAGGCATGACTGTGGGCGTCTCCAAAGCCGCAGAACTAGGCGCCAAAAACGTAATCTGTGCCTCCACAGGCAACACGTCTGCTTCTCTGGCGGCTTACGCTGCAAAAGCAGGAATGCGCTGCACCGTACTGATTCCCGCAGGCAAAATCGCCTACGGCAAACTGTCGCAAGCCATGATTTACGGAGCCAAAGTCCTCCAAGTTCGCGGCAACTTTGACCAATCTCTGGACATGGTGTTGAAAATCTCTGAGAAACACCCAAGCATCTACCTGCTCAACTCAATTAACCCATACAGAGTCGAAGGACAGAAGTCGCTGGGCTTTGAAATCTGCGACCAACTCGACCAGGAACCACCAGACAGAATCATCGTGCCTGTTGGCAATGCGGGTAACATCAGCGCCATCTGGAAGGGTCTAACCGAATATCACAAACTTGGCTTTATCAGTAAACTTCCGAAGATGACGGGCATTCAAGCCGCTGGTTCAGCGCCTATAGTGCAAGCCATCAAAAGCAACAGCGACAAAATTGTGCCTGTTGAGAACCCTGAAACCGTAGCTACCGCCATCAGAATTGGCGCACCTGTTAGCTGGAAGAAGGCAGTCAACGCCATCCGCAACTCAGGAGGAACAGCAGAAACCGTCACTGACGACGAGATTCTTGAAGCCCAGAAGCTGCTGGCGCGTGTGGAAGGCATTTTCGTGGAGCCTGCCAGCGCCTCATCCATAGCAGGCTTGATAAAACTGGTTAAAAACGGCGTAATCGATAAAGGTGAACGCGTGGTTTGTGTTACAACAGGTCACGGGCTTAAAGACCCCGATACAGCAGTGAAGATGAGTGAGAAACCAGTGGAAGTTGATGCTGAAATGTCAGCGATTGAAGATGCACTTGGCCTGAAGCGGCAAGTGGCAATTCGGGCACGGTGAGGCGGTATGAGGATTATTTTAGTTGGCTATGGTGTAGTCGGGAAGGGCGTAACTACAATTCTTGCTAGCAAATATGCGGAAAGGGTTAAGGATTACGGGTTTAACCCAAAAATCGTTGCTATCGCCGATATAGATGGCGCGGTTATAGACCCAAGAGGTCTAAGCCCTGAAAAGCTGGAAGCGATTAAACAAAAAGGTTTCCCAATATCAAAAGACCCCGACTTTGGGCACCCAGGGATGCCAGCGTTAGATGTTATTGAGTCAGTTGAAGCAGAAGTTGTTGTTGAAGTCACGCCCGTCAACATCAAAAACGGTGAACCAGCCCTATCACACATCATTAAAGCGTTCAAAACAGGGAAACACGTTGTTACAACCAACAAGGGACCATTAGCCTTAGCCATGCCAGCACTCACAGAACTGGCAGAGTACAACAACGTTTACCTCCGATTCAGCGGCACAGTCGGCGGTGGAACACCCATGCTTGAGTTCGCCAAAAAATGCCTTGCGGGGGACAAAATACTTGCCATACAGGGCATCTTAAACGGCACAACTAACTACATACTAACAGAAATGTCTCAAAACCGCGTAACCTTCCAAGAGGCGCTAACAAATGCCCAGAAGCTGGGTTACGCCGAGAGAGAACCATCCATGGACATTGACGGATTCGATACCGCCTGCAAAGTAGTCATTCTGGCGAACTGGATAATGAACAAGAAAATAACCTTAAAAGACGTAGACATAAAAGGCATTCGTGACGTATCTTTGGAAGCGCTTGATGAAGCTTCAAAAAGGGGCAATACAATCAAGCTCATAGGTTCAATAGACGGTGACAGACCAACCGTA
>CAYGJP010000204.1:0-3633 GCA_964350175.1 uncultured Candidatus Bathyarchaeia archaeon | reverse complement strand
TCACAAGTGCGTTCTGTGATGGTGTATCTTTAATTTTGGTGTTGCTGTTGTTTTGGTTTAGGTTTATTTCATGGTGTTTTTCGCCGTTGGGTGGGTTGTTATGGAAAGTTTTATTAGGTAATGTAAAATTTTACATTGCAATGAAAATAAGTTCCAGCGGGAGATGAATCGACATGAGTAACTTCAGCAAAATCCCCAACAGAACCAAAATAATCGCCTCCATAGCCATATTCTCCGCTCTCTATGCGGTACTCCGAATAATGCAAGCCATACCCATGATAGGCGTTTCAGGAGGTAGCTTCTCACTCTCCGACATCTTAGCTCCTTTGTACGGTATAATACTGGGACCATACGTGGGAGGCGCCAGCGTTATCTTAGGCACCTTCTTGGGCATGGCTATGGGCAAACCCGTTGTGTTTTTGGGCTTAGACTTTCTCCCAGCAGCAGTAAACGCCATCGCTTTAGGTTTCCTTGTCAGACGCAAATGGGCACCTGTCGTTATCCTCAATGTGGCTCTTCTCGCAGCATTTTTGTTGCATCCAACAACAAGCGTTTTCGTAAACATCCCGATTGGAGACACAGCATTCTCATTCCCCTTCGCATGGCTCCACATAGTCGCCTTAATTGTGCTTATTTCACCTTTAGGACGAAAAGCGGGTCAATGGATTGAAACTCTCAAACCCGCCAAAATCACTGCAGGCCTAGCAGTAACGGCTTTCATAGGAACCATGATGCAACATCTTACGGGCAATCTGCTCTTCGAAACTGTGCTCGCTCAACCCATCGGCTACATACCTACATCCGCGTATGCTGGAATCTGGTCCACCATATTCTTAGTTTACCCATGGGAACGACTAGTACTAATTGTGCTAGCCGTGATAGTCGGCGCGCCACTAGTGAGGGTTCTCAAAAACTCTCTCTTCCGCTCCGAAAACCAACTCCCCAAAAGCTCACTGCCAAGCCAATAAACGTCACATCAAAACGTGTTTGAGGCAAAAAGCCTCTTCTTTTATTTCTTGAACAACACGCTGTCCTGAATGTACTCTTTTCCTGTTTTCAAAGCAATTTCCGCTTTCGACAGCTCGTTTCCCAAATATGCTGCATGGTCCAGCCTCGTAACAAGCCCCAACTCTAAAATTTTTGTGTACACGGTTTCTGCGGTTTTGCCCTTGATTATGTTAGCTGGCTTATCCATTTTAGCTGTGGTAAAGTGGAGGGCAACGAGGGTTTCTTCGGCGCGGTCCACTGCAATTTTAAACATACCATCAGTGCTCAATATGGCAGGTTCGGGTTTTTCTGTTGCCGCTACCACGCGTGCCCCCCATTCAGCTTCTTTGTTGTAGGGTTCTTCTCGGTTTCTTTTGTCTTTTAGCACAAGCAGGTCTAAGCCAAGGTCTTTGGGAACAGAGCCACGTTTCTTCGCCAGAAACATCATACGCGACGCCGCAACTTCTTCTCGGACGGTTCCTTTGGCTTTGTCGCTTTTCTCCGTGGCTAATATGATGCCTGCGCCCAACTCGGACGATAACCGCGCAAGGATAGCGTTAACGCCAACGGAGTCAGCGTCAATTAACTCGGTAACGTTGGAAACGCCCACAAACATCGGCACATTTGGGTTTCTGTTTGCGAACTCGCGGTAAGCAATCATGGACTCCAACACGTTTTGGGGCTCCAAAACCAAGTCGGCTACGACCTTGGTTACACCTAGTTTGATGGCTTTCTGAATTATCTCTTCTAGGAACTGTACTCTTTCTTTTGCCTTCTTGGGGAAGTAGCCTTCGCGTTGGTTTGTCGGAATCGCCACTACGGCAACATCCCTAACGAAGGGAGCTATCTTGTCGATGTTTCCTGCGTCCAAGCTCAGGACAAGGTCGGCGCCTGCCAAAACCGCTGCCCGAATCTCCTCAGGGTCCAGCGAGTCTATACTCACAGGCACGGTCACGGCTTGCTTAACTGCCTCAACTGCGCGTTTCGCATCTGCGGGTCGGGATTCGCCTGCCACCATGCCCACGTCGATTATGCTTGCCCCCAAGCCAACATATTTCTTCGCAAGCCTCTGAAGCTCACTTTCCGACATGAGTGCGGCGTCAACGATTTCCGCCATAACCCGCATAGGAAAATCTCTACCAAAAGCTAAGTCCTTGATTAGCATGTTGCCCGGTTTTTTCAGCAGGTTTGCTCGGTTTTTCTCAACGTTCTCCAGTTCTTGCAGGGCTTTTTGCTGCAGTTTTTCTCTGAGTAAGTCACACGCTGGCGTCACCGTTGACAATTTAACTTCGCCCAACGTGTCCAGTACTGTTGGCAGGTCAGCGGCGTACCTTGGACCCTTAAACGTGGGCGTTCCAACAGCTTCCGCGATAACTTTTGTGTCGCCTCGAACAAGTCCCGGAACAAGTATGGCGTCAAAATCTTTGGTTTTCACGTTTTTTAGGGCTTGGGTGATGGTTTTAGGAGTGAGAAACGCGGCGACGGGAATTTTTAAGGCGAAAACTTCGGTTTTGACTTTGCTCTCTTGGGCGCAGCGTTTCACAATTTCCTCTGCAAGTTGCCCAGTTACCAAGAGTACCTTCAAGTTTTCGCCTTCTACATGATGTTATTTCGTGATTTTTATGTAAGCTCCTTTGTTGGCAGCTTTCGCCGTGAAAACCTGTCCGCCCATTCTGCTCTTCAAGAAGGCTTCCACCTTCCGCTGAGTTTCTTTGGCTTTTTCTTTTGGAACCAGCCCGTAAAGTGCAGGTCCCCAAGAGCTCTGTCCGACACCATAAGCGCCGAGTTTCTGCATAAACTCTATGGTTTCTGCTGCTGAGGCGTTGGTGTATCTTCCACCTTGCACCTCGGCGAAATTGTCCCCGAGGATGTTCTGAATCTGGGTTAAGGCGCCTCCGAAGCTTTCAATGTCGTGTTCAGCGAGCGCTGGAAGAAGCTTCATCATGGTTAAGCGGCAGATTCTGCCGACCTCTTCAGGAGACATCGGAGCGACTTTTTTGAATGCTGTGGCTTCTTTTTCGTTTGACAACCCTTTCGGCACATTGGGAATTGCCACTATAAAACGCCATTCTTCGGGGAACGGCTGACGGAAAATCAGCGGAGGAAGACACGATTTGTTCTTTGTGTTTTTTCCGCCGTCAACCACGAAACCACCTTGAGCAAAAATCGCTGTGCCCACACCTGTCCGCTGCATTCTACCCATGGCTGACGCAAGTTCCTGCGCTGAGGCTTTCACTTTGAACAGTTTAGCCATCGCCGTTGCTACAGCTAGGGCTAACTGCGTTCCAGAACCCAATCCAGTATGCTCAGGAATCGCCTGTTTGACGGTGATTGCGACATTTGATTTTACGTTGTAAGCTTCCCCGAACCGCTTAACAAGTGCTTCCACCTGTTCAGCTTTTTCGCCAGTTACAACCAGTGCTTCGGACGGTTGAGCTTCCAAGATAACGTTTGGCTGGGTGATGCCCACGCCTAAGCCTCCAAACATGCGTCCTAAATCGCCGTTTAAGTCAATTAACCCAAAATGCAGCCTCGCAGGAGTTCTAACGTAGACCTTCATGTTTTGCTCTCCCATGAGATAATCATTTTGTCCAAGTCCGTCATGATTTCCGAGTAACATGAGTTTGGCGCCACACGGTTCACGAT
>CAYGJP010000203.1:0-3703 GCA_964350175.1 uncultured Candidatus Bathyarchaeia archaeon | reverse complement strand
TGACTGAGCAACTGGTTAGGGGCTGTTTTCCCCGAAAAACGTTTCCAGCTTGGCATTTTTTTCTTTCTTTAGAACTTCTGCGCATTTCTTTGGGTCTAATTCTTTAAACTCCAAACCCATAGTCACTAAGATTCTTTGTGCGTCTTTGCCGAGGCTTGGAGCAACAAGGACTCCTCGGAGTTCACGCGCTATCATTAGTAGAGGTTACAACCGGGGGGTTTGCAGGATTGGTTTTTTAAGGCAGATGGACATATCTCCAAGTGTTGCTTACACTTTGTAACAAAAGGGATGCCAAATGCCTCAAAGATTAGTTGTGGTTAAAGTTGGAACCAGCGGCATAACCACTGGCGAAGGAAAGTTGGATGCGGAAGAAATGGGTAAGCTAGCCAGCCAGATAGCTGCTGCGGTTAAGAGTGGCGACAAGATAGTTTTTGTGACGTCAGGTGCTGTTGCTGCTGGCATCGCGGAGTTGGGTACGTCTGGGAAGCCTAAGGATGTTGTTTTTCAGCAAGCGGCTGCGGCGGCTGGGCAGAGTGTGCTTATGGCGAAGTACCGTGAACTCTTCAGGCAACACGGCTTGAAGGTGGCACAGATTTTGCTGACGGCGGAGGATTTGTCGAACCGCGCATCGTATGTGCACACCTGCAACGTGCTTGGCATGCTCCTGAAGCTGGATGTGGTTCCGATAATTAACGAGAATGACGTCACTAGCGTGGATGAGCTTATGCTTGTAAATGAGGGTTACAAGGTGAACTTTAGCGATAACGACATATTGTCAGTGCTTGTGGCTAACGCTATAGGTGCAGACTTCGTTATTATCCTGTCAGATGTTGACGGATTGTACACTAGTGACCCGTCGAATCCTGACGCCGTCATAATCAAGACTGTAGAGAACATCACGGCGGAGTTGAAGAACTCGCTGAACGGGAAGAGCAAGTTGGGCAGAGGCGGCATCCAGAGCAAGGTCAAAGCTGCTGAGATAGCGACTACCTCTGGCATACCCTTGGTTATCGCTAATAGCAGAAGGGAAAACGTAATCGTTGACATCCTCGCGGGAAAAAAGGTCGGCACATACTTTAAGCCTCAAACAAAAATGAAAGCCATTAAACGGTGGATAGCCTACGGCGCCGCGGTGAAGGGGCAAATTTACGTTAATGAGGGCGCCAAAAAAGCCATCATAGAAGGTTCTAGCCTTTTGCCTGTGGGCGTCACCAAATTGGTGGGTCACTTCAAAGCCTGTGACGTGGTCAGCCTTGTTGACGAAGAGGGCAAGGAGTTTGCGAAGGGAAATCCGAATATTACCAGCGGGGAGTTAAACCTAATTAAAGGGTTACAAGTAACTGAAGTTAAAAAGAAGCTTGGGTCTAAGTGCCCCAAAGAAGTTATTGAACACAGGAACATACACCTTATTGAGGGAGAAAAATGAGCACGATACTTGAAATCTGCAAGAAAGCAAAAGCTGCCTCGTACGAAATGGCGAAGCTTTCAGCTGAAACGAAAAATAACGCGCTGTGCCGCATGGCTAATGCGTTGGAAGCAAACGTAGACAGAATTCTTGCAGCTAACAGGCAGGATGCGGATGCCGCCAAAACCCGCGGATTAAAATCTGCCCTGCTGGACCGTTTAGCGTTGGATAAGAAAAAAGTTGCCACCATGGCGCGTTGCCTGCGTGAAGTGGGCGGATTGCCCGACCCTGTGGGCGCCATTGAACGGACGTGGACTCGACCCAACGGCTTGATTATGGGGCAGGTACGTGTGCCCATGGGTGTTGTGGGTGTAATTTACGAGTCAAGACCTGACGTGACTTCGGATGCTGCAGGTATCTGCATTAAATCAGGTAACGCCGTGATTCTCAGAGGCGGTTCAGACGCCCTAAACAGCAACGTCACCATCGGCGAGGTTCTCCGTGAAGCGTTAACGGGTACAGGTGTGCCTGCGGATGCGATTCAGGTGGTTGGTTCCCCTGACAGAGCAGTGGCAGAGGAGTTTATGCGTATGCGCGAGTACGTGGATGTGCTTATTCCCCGTGGAGGCGCAGAGCTGATTAAAGCAACTATAGAGAAGTCACGCATACCCGTTATTGAGACGGGAACGGGAAACTGCCATGTTTACGTTGAAGAAGACGCCGATTTAGACCAAGCAATCCCCATAATCATTAACGCAAAATGCCAGAGACCCGGAACATGCAACGCCGCAGAAAAACTGCTGGTTCACAGCAAAATCGCAGAACGTTTCCTGCCCAGTGTAATCGCGGTGCTTAGAGCAAAAAATGTTGAAATTCGAGGCTGTGAACAAACAAAAAAGATTTTTCCGCACGTGAAACCTGCCACGGAAGAAGACTGGGGCACAGAATATCTCGACTTGATAATAGGCGTGAAAGTCGTGAAGGATTTGGACGAGGCAATTGCACACATTAACAAGTATGGCACTAAGCACTCTGACGCTATCTTGACGACGAATTTCGACAAAGCTCTGCGCTTCATCAGGGAGGTGGATTCTGCGGCAGTCTACTGGAACGCGTCTACACGGTTCACGGATGGTAACCAGTTCGGGTTAGGCGCAGAAATCGGCATCAGCACCCAGAAACTGCATGCCCGAGGACCCATGAGCGTTCAACATTTGACTACAACGAAGTACTTTGTTCTGGGCAGAGGGCACATCAGAGAGTAACAACAAAAGCCAACAAAGCAACAAGAACGGGCTCGCTTTAAGTGAGTCTGCCCTTTTCTTCTTCTGAGAGCCTCTCTGAAACGGTTTTCTCTAACTCGCAGCGCAGTTTAGCTTCTTCCAACATTATCTGGGCTTCTTCCTGCTTCTGCTTCACCGCCTCAATGATTGCTGATTTGCTTTTGTCAAAAATTAAGGCTAAATCATCGAAGCTGTATCCACCATGAACTGGGCTGGGCGCTATGCTGGGAAATAGCTCTTTAATTTTCGGGTCTTCCTCGGTTATCTTCGTTGTCTCTTCTGTTGGTTTGCTGCCGAAATAGAACAGGGCGACAACGAGTTTTAGATTTTCAGTCATGTTGCGGCTACACATGCCAACGGGGTAGAGAGCTATGAGGTTGAGAAAGTAGCTTTCAGCAAACGGGGCAACCCCCAAGTGAGATTCCCTTTTGAGCCGCTCATGGAACGCGCATATTTTTTCCACAATCTGCTGAGCCGTCAAATCCCCCAGACTGGTTTCTTTGTCGGGCAATTTTACGCCTCGAAGCTCCAACTCACACAGACTCATCTTTCTCACTCAGTCTCATCAAACTTGTTTCTCCATTCGATAAGCCAAGCATGCTTTAAAAGCTGCCTCATAGCTCATCAGTAAAGTCAAAGATAAAAAAATCTGACATATGACGCATTCGTCAACGCTTGGTTCCACTCTGAAATTGAATCTATTTATAGAATCTACTTCCTTCCTATTTCCCTCTCTCTTTCTCTCCTACTAACTCTCTCTCAACAAAAATAAAACACACACACTCGTGTCTACAAGTGCAAAGCAACTTGGCCTTAAGTCATTTAGATGATTCTTTGGAAAAGCTAGTTGTTGCACAGAGGTGTAGTCACAAGAAGTTAATACATTCTCTCCGAAACATACTATCATATCCACAAAAGAGGGGGTGATTGTTTATGGCAAAGAAATTTATGGGAAGTTGTCCATGCGGCTTTAGCTTTACGACACCGGCTGGTGAGGATGACGCCGTTGCAGTAA
>CAYGJP010000202.1:0-3783 GCA_964350175.1 uncultured Candidatus Bathyarchaeia archaeon | reverse complement strand
CTTTCTCAGGGGGCTGCGGGTTGCTTGCTGTTTTTTTATGGGTTGACCTAAAAAGTCCGAGCCCAACATTTCCCGAGTTGCGCTAACTTTAAACGGGTAAAAAGGCACGCAGAATTTGCTTCCATTTCAGGTTATGGAACAAAAAAATACAAAAGATAACTAAAAGTTTTCAATTTGTTTCTGCAAACAAATTCACACTGCTCAAAGCCTCTTTTCTATGTGTGGGACTGGGTTTCGCCTGTTACTGCGTTAGTCCAGAACCACGCCAAATAGCCAATCAAAAACCGTAAACACCCAACTGGCTGAAGAAACAACTTGTAACAACCAGCACGAACAGCAAAAACAAACCCGACAACAAAAAGCAACCCAAAAAACAAAGCCCAAGAAGTAGTTGTGCTAAGCAACCACCCACAACAACAACTAAACAAAAAACAAAACAACAAACCAGAACCATGTTGCCAACTATAAATAAGGGGGCTATAGTCAAAAAATCACAACAGAGAACAGGGACTTGGAGTTGTGTGTACATTCTGAGACACGCGAGCACTTTTCTCCACAAAACAAGCTATGTCAAGTTAGCTAGCCATGACCCAGCAAACCCCAGCAGAAACCCCACTTGCAGGACCAAATAGTGTAAACAAACAGCAAATCAGTAGCGAAGACATCGTAGAATCCCTCAAAAACGTCGGGGATGATCTTGAGCAAATTCTCAAGTTAACCTCAGAAGAACAGCTTTTGGTGACACAGTTCCTCGCATCGCTAAAACATATGCCACCACAGATGTTTTCAATACCAATTCCCACATCCGTGCTTCCAATCGGAAACGGAGCAGTCACCCAAGCCCACATAGCCTCCACAGGACACCTGATATTGACGTTTGAAGATGGACACCAAAGACTTATCGACCTAAGCGAAACAAAAAACCGCGACCTCATGATGGCAGCGATTGGCGACATTTTACCTAAATTCAAAACCTTAACCAGCCAAATCGCAAGCGAAAAGCTTCAGACGCCCCCACAAGTTCAGGAGCCACCACAAATTCAGGAAGTCATAGCACCCCCAGCACTCATAGCAGTCGAACCGCTCCCAACAATCAACATTGAAACACCTGTTGGCTTACCAGATTCAGCCCCCACAGAAGTGCCAGAAGAAGCGCCAGAAATGCCCGAGATGCCAACAGCGCCAGTTTTACCAGCGGAGGAAAAACCGAACATTGCAGAAATTACAGCAGAGACTTTGGAGTATTTGGAGATGATTGGTGGTGAGGTGTTTGAGTACTCGCCTGTTAGCAGGTACTTTGATGATTGGATGGTGAACCTTCGGCAGATTATTTTATCCTTTGAATCCAACGAACTCATAGGTCCAGACGAAGCCTTCACCCAGGAATACAATCAAATATTTGGCGACATCGAAGATGAACTTGCCAAAAGACTAGCAGATGAAGCCGATATTGAAGTCTCAGCAAGGACACTAGTAGAGAACAGATATCTGCTGAACAAAATTGACGAGGGATATGCTGCCCAAACCCAAGAACTCGTAGTTAAAGGAAAGGACGCCATCGACTACTTAACCAGAAACGTACAGCAATTAGAAGCGGAACTTGCCGAAGTAGCGCAAATAAAAACGAGTTACCGACATCCCCTCCAGAAAATGGCCAAAGATCAAAAACAATCCGAACTCACCCAGAAACTCAACGCTGCAAAGAAGAGGTTGGCGTTGGCAGTGGGCAATTCTTCGGTTGATCAGGGAAAAGCTGGGGATATTGACGCTGAATATGCCGTCCAAACCCAAGAGTTGGCAGACAAAAGAAAGAGCGCCATCGACTTCTTATCTAAAGAAGTGCAAGAACTCGAAGCAGAGCTTGCCAAACTAGAGAAAATCCAAACCAGCAACCCTATCAAGAAAACAGCTATAGCCCAAAAACGATTCGACACCACCCAGATACTAATCGCCGCCAAAAAGAGGTTAGAGCTGGCAGAGCAAAATTCCAATGCTGAACAGGAAAGGCTCAATTCTGAATACGAGAAAAAGAAGCAAGCTACACTTGGGAAGATGCAAAGTTTAGAAAAGGACATCGCAACAAAAACAACCGACAACTCCGCAGAGGTACGAAAACAGGCAACTAACGCTCTGGCAAACGCAGTGAAGTCACTTATCCAGAGAAAAACCGCGCCACCACAGTAGACACGCATTTTTCAGAGTCCCACCTAAAAAATGCACAACTCATCTGCTGTGTGAACCCCTGCGAGCGTTGAGACTAAAACAGGGCTTATATGCGCCCTTTTATGAAAAAGAACTCACGCCCTACAATCTAAAACCAAGTTGTGGCAAACAGCACAACCAGAACACAAAGCAAAACAGACCCCGACAACAAAACCCAACCAACAAAACAATGCCTGAGAAGTAGTTGTGTGCAGCAATGTTTTCTCAACAACAACTAACCAAAAAAAAACAAACACACGCCACTTTTAAGACTCTGACGGAAAAACTCAACACAGGGCAAACTATCAGAATCAGCTAAGCAAAAAAGTTTTAAATCTTTTAAAAACAATACATTAATAGCGGATTTTAGGAGAGTGATAAAGTGAATTATAAGGAACGTCAGGAAATAATTGCTAAGTCACCCATCTCTTTTGGATACCTTAAACGTTTCAACATGGGAGCAGGCATTCTGCACCTGATACAGGGCATATTTATGCTCGCGTTAGGATTCATGTTGACATGGTCGCGAGACATCTACACAACCTACCTGCAGTTCAGCCACGTAGGAACCACCCCAGCCATAACGGCATTTCCCCAACCCCAAGTAATCTTCACAATCGGCAACCTAGGCATCATCCTCGCCGCATTTCCCCTCATCTCAGCCGCAGCCCACCTCATAATCGCCTTCCCAAAAAACAAAACCTACAACGAAAACCTCAAAAAAGGCACAAACCCCTACCGATGGTACGAATACGCCTTCTCAAGCTCCATCATGATTTTCCTCATCGCAACCTTCGTCGGCGTCTGGGACCTCTGGGCAATAGTCATGATTTTCGTCTTAAACGCCATGATGATAATGTTCGGCTACATGATGGAACTCGTAAACCAGAAAACCGAAAAAACAAGCTGGTCAGCCTTCATCCTCGGCTGCATCTCAGGCGGAACCCCATGGATAGTGCTCTTCGCCTACTTCACAGGAGCAGTCAACAACTCAGCAGGCAACGTGCCAAACTTTGTGTACGTGATACTGTTCATCTACTTTGTGTTGTTCAACAGCTTCGCAGTCAACATGGTCCTGCAGTACAAGGGCACTGGAAAATGGAGAGACTACCTCTACGGCGAAAGAGCCTACATCATCCTTAGCTTCGTAGCAAAAACAATGCTGGCATGGCTGGTGTTCAGCGGAGTCTACGCACCATTCTAAACCAACCAGCCACCCCCTTTTTATTTTCAAACATACCCATCGGCTGCTCACATTTGGCTCCCAATAGGCAAACTAAGCAAAAAAACAGAGGAAACAGGTCGCAACAGGTCTTTTTCATAGCTACCCGTGCATTTCTGCAGCTAACCGCAACAAACAGCAACAGAAAAGCACCAATTTACACGAAAAAAATCCACAACCGCAAACTAACCCACCAAAAACACAAACGCATCTACTTGCCACAACCAGCACAACCAAAACAAAACCCAAAACAAACCCCTACGGCAAAACACAAACAACAAAACAAACCAAAAAAGAAGTAGTAAAACACCAAACCACCCACAACAACAACTAAACAAAAAACCAAAACAACAAAACAC
>CAYGJP010000201.1:0-3807 GCA_964350175.1 uncultured Candidatus Bathyarchaeia archaeon | reverse complement strand
GACGACCGAGAACTCATATCCGCCATGTTCGCTTTCCTCCAAAAACAACGCCGACGCGAAGTCTTCGTAGCAGTAAAAGACAACCCCAAGATCCTCAAAGTCCTCGAACTCACAGGACAAGCACTACTCTAAAACGAGGCTGGTGAACAAAGTGGAAAAGATTCAGTTCAGAGCCGTCCCTATTTCTGAAATAACAGCTTGCCCCAGCCAACGCCTTGATCCTGAACACTACCTGCCAACACATCGAACATGGGAATGCATGCACGCGGACAAACTGCGAACAAAAGGAGCACTTGTGAAAGCTTGGCTTACCGGCAAAATAACAACCGAACAATTTCTCCAAGCCACGAAATACGTGAAGTAGTTATTGACAGGGAAATTTTAGGGGTGAAATGAAAATGGATGAAAAACTGACGATGAGAGAAATTCTGACGGGACATGAACATACTCGGCAAAGAGGAACCAACATGACGACTATCGATGGATTCCAGCATCTAAAATTCAGCGACATCGACCACTACAAGAAAGCGTTAGAATTAGCCGAGAAGCTTGGCGGCGAAGCATTAGCCAGCTTCAAGAGCAATTTTGAGTGCCTTGAACGGATATGTGCAAGGCAAGACGAAAATGCGGAAGTACACCCTGACTGCACGCAACATAGCTTTTACTTCAGAATGTACCAAAAAGACGGTTCACTTTCAATGGATGGCGGCATAATTCTACACGGCATAGGCAACTCGTTCAGCGTAGAACTCTGCCCAAAAACCGGTGTACACTGGTCGATGCATACATGAGGAGGTTACACAGTTGGATGTTACAGGAATCAAAAACGACATTCGCGATGTAAGAATCTTTGCGGGTAGGTATTTTCCATTCGTCGTCATACCGTTAAGCTACGCTAGAATAATTGCTTCGGAACATGCGCCCACTGCAGGCGTGGATGAGAAGAGCAGAATAATCGTGAATCCACTGTGGTGGAGCAATTTGGATGTCGAATCAAAACGCTACGTAATGATCCACGAATGCCTTCACTGCGTCCTCTGTCATCCCTTCAGGATGAAGGGGTTCAACCGAATTATCTTCAATTTGTGTGCAGACGGCAAGGTTAACTATGCGATAACGGAAGCAAACGTTCAAGGAGTAGAATTCAAACAGGACGGTTTAGTGACGTTGAACTCGCTTGCAACCATAACGAGGCTGCAAGTTGAAGACTTGAAGAAGATGAGCACCGAAGAGATAGCGAGAATTCTAGAAAACAACGGAACCCAAGGCAGCGAAAATCAGGGCGGAAACCAAACAGACCAAGAAAGTCAAAGTGGACAGGCGGGAAACCAAGACGGCTTCGGAGATGACTTGTTTCATGGAGAAGTCGACGGCGAAGTAGTTCAGGAAGGCGACAAAAGCGTTAACTCATCCACAACTGGAGAAGAACTTAAACAGGCGTGGAAGCAGCTTTGCGAGAAATCCCAAGCCTTCGCCAAGCAGGCTGGAACAATGCCCGCGTCGCTGGAGAGAATAGTTGAAGAGGTACTTGAGGTTAAGCCGCCGTGGCAGGTAACCGTCCGATTCGGCTTGCGGAACAGTTCAACGTTTGACTCAAGCTTTGCGTATCCAAACCGCAGAAGCGACGACCTGCCCGGCCCAGAAAGCTACGAGCACACAGTTTGGCTTTTGATTGACACAAGTGGCAGCATTGGGCAAGACGAATTGCAATACTTTCTTGGCATAGCGAAACATGAAGCCAGAACTTCGTCTTTAAGAGTGATTGCTTGGGACGCCCAAGCCTACGACGTATTGAAAGCTGAAAGACCAGGCGATGTGGCGAGGAAAGTGGCGGCAAAAATGAAGGGCGGCGGCGGAACAGTATGCCTCCCCGTGCTGCAGAAAGTCCATAAACTAATGAATGCAGGCGATGCAGTGATCATGCTTTCTGACGGGGATTTGTATGATTCTGGAAAGACGGAGACGCAGGAGTGGTTTCGGAGAGTCGCGGCGAAAGCAGGTTTTGCTATGATAGGCTACACTCACAAGCCCGTGGAGGCGCCTGGCTTCGCTACAGCGTTAGTTCAGGCGAACCAGAAATTGATGCAAGTGTCAGCGATGAAAGCTGTGCTAGCACAAGTTGGGGGAGTTGACTGAAAAATGGGACTTTACTTTCAGGGCAGAGAAACAACGGATGAAGCAGTGACCAAGCAATTATCCACACAGGACCACACTTGCAAGCACATTGGCAACCGCATATGGATCTGGAATAACCCTAAAACCTGCAAAACCATAGTCACAGGCGACGAGGGCAACGGATACTGCGTTAAACTCGCGGAAGGCACCACCAAAGAAGAAGCCATTCAAAAACTAGAAGATAAAAAACGCTCAAGACGAGTTTTCACTGAACTGTTTGAAAAAGCATTAGCCGAAAATCCGGAGGCAACTTAGATGCCGCGAAAGAAAGCTGAACCCCAAGAGTACCACGTCAAATTCGCCAACATAGATGGCAGCAACGACGCCGTTTTCGTCACCGTCACAAACGTCAACCAGATACCCCGAGAAGTTCGCAGGCAGACCCTCTTCAGGAAGATCATAGTATGCAGCGCAGAAAAGGTACTTCACGTTAAGTGCCCAAGGTGCGGCTCAAAATCATCAGTGAAAACAGACAAACCCAACTTCGTCTCCTGCGTTACATGCGGAGCCGAATACGAACAAAACCCTAACGGTGAAGAGACATGAGCATACTCCGCCTAACGCTCCAAGAATTCGCAAGCATAGCCTCAACCATAAAATACACGCCAGCTTTACGCGACACCTTTCTTTTGCCCGAAGAAATCGGATTTCTCACCAAACTCAAAGCCTACCCCCTTACGCCTGAAGAACTCGACAACCGAATCAGTTGCTGGACAGAGCGTCTCTACGTAGCAAACTACGTCGCCAATGACTACGCTGAAAACAAAGATAACATACTCGTCAAACGTCTCACCTCAACCGACCTTGAAGGCCCACTGCTGCATTTGCAGGAACTGCACAAAACTCTCACCAGCCTCCGCTACAACCTCTACACAAACAACGGCGCCAGCTTCGCAGGCGAAACGGATAGGAGCAAACTTAGCTATCTAATAGGCTTTCTCGAAAAGCTCAAAACCACCGCTGGCACCTTGTGACATGCTCCCACCCTTAAAAGGTGTGGGCTTCCTGCTTCAACATTACTCCTCTTGGAGCAACTCCGCAAGCGTTAATTTCCGTATGTCCTACGGTACTTCTCTTCAGAATGTTACGTGCAGCATTTAAGTCGCGGTCAAGAACCAAACCGCAACTGGGACAATTATGCACTCTGTCAGCCAACGTCTTAGGAACAACCGCTCCGCATCGGCTACATTGCTGTGTTGTGCCTTCAGGATTGACAAATATGACTCTGCAACCAGCACTTTCAGCCTTGCAGCAAAGCATACTTGCCAATGTTCCCCATCCAGCATCATTAATCTGCTTACCAAACCTCTCCTGAGTCATACCCTTAATGTTCAGGTTCTCAAGAGAAATCAAACTATACTGACTCACCAATGTACGAGATGTTTTATGTAGAAAATCACACCTTGAATTACCCAATTTTTCATAAGCTCTCGCCAACTTCAATTTAGCCTTAAACCTGTTATGGCTACCCTTCTTTTTCCTCGAAAGCCGCCTTCCCAACAAAGCAATTTTACGTTCATGCTTCTTGATATGCCGTGGATTAGCAATAATTGAACCGTCAGAAACAACACCAAGCTTAGATACCGATATTTCGCACTAAGCTTTTGCTTTTGTGCTTTGACTCTTTTTTGG
>CAYGJP010000200.1:0-3812 GCA_964350175.1 uncultured Candidatus Bathyarchaeia archaeon | reverse complement strand
GCTTTCCAAAAAAACAAGGAATTACGTCTCAGGCTTCTGGTTGAGACTTTGCTCTATAGGTTTGTCTCTTGACAGGGTTATGTTGATGATTTCTTTTTCAGGCGTCTCCTTGGCTGTGAAGTCGTCTATTTCAAAGTCCTTGCTCATGTGGGGTTCGATTTTTTCGGTAGTGTGCCAATCCGAGATACTTAATCCAAAAGAGCACAATTCAAACCATTTCCATACGTGAAAAGAAGGCAATAAACAAAAAGTATTCTATGTTAGGACACTACCATTTTTTCATTAAGCTTTGCAGGGATAGCGTTTTTTCATCCAGCGGACTTGAAACTTGACCATCTTTTTGCAATCTCCAAGAAGTGATTTTGGAATCTTGAGTCGCCGCCCAAGTTACGCTGACAGTTGCTATCGCACGCTACGGTTTTTTGGGCGGCATCCAAACGGGTTTGCTGTCAACTATCTCCCGCTCAGGAGGCAACGGGTAGGGCAAGCCTAAAGCCTCAAACACTCCTTTCTCGGTTTCCCCAGCGATCACGCTGCCTTCTTTGAGTAGGCCTTCACTGTACCTGATTCTTATTCCTTTAGAAATGGCGTAGCCAGCAAGCCACATGTTATGCTCCGCCGAGCCGGTGCGCACAAGCAGATGAATGCCAAAAGTCGAGGGTTTTGCGCGGTAGAAATCCACTTGAAAAAGCCCACCTTGGCAAGGCACAAACGCTTTGATGACGCTGCTGCCTGAGCAGTTAGGCTTAGCTTTTAGGTGCTTGAGTTTATCGCTTATCTTCTGCCACTGTGCATCGCTTTTTGCGACCACGACAAAGTCTATGTCGTGCACCATGGTTTTTTGTCGTCTGATGCTCCCCGCAACCTCAATCCGTTCACATTGGGCTTCAACAGCGGCTCTGAGTTCTCTTGCAAGGCTTTGGGCTTCTGCTAAGTCAAGCTCAGCTAGCACGGGCGTTTCGTTTTCTGGGAAGAGCGTGGACTGTTTCTTCATCAGAACTTCACCATTCCAAGGCTGTGAGGTGGCTTTAATGTTTGCTTCTCATCTCTGGCTGAGCTTATGCGCTGATTCTTTGCAACAGCACATCATTTAGCCTATCTTTGAGTGTACACAATTTTTTCTGTTAAGCCTCCACAGAATTTCTGATATGCGTTATGTGGGAGAGGACCATGTCTTGTTCCGAGAGAGCCTTCTGGAGCAAATCTTGGATGGCCGCGGTCAGGCTGCCTCTGTAGTATGGTCTCACTATCTTCTCTGAAAACTCAATAAGCAAAGAGGAGGGAACATTATGAAACTCCAAGTCTAAGAGCAAATAATCTTCTGTCACTAATATGGCGATTTTCTTTTTCATGCCTAATCACTGGGGGCTCTCGCATATGTTAAAAACCCCATAGAAGAAAACGCCCAACTCCGCCGATGATGGTCGGGGGTGCTTACAATTTTTATACTAAAACCTTGCAATAGACCATTAATCTGTGTAATTGCATGAGGTTGGATGTATGCAGGGAAACTGTAATGTTGAAGCACTTTTGGCATTTTATAATGCAAGTTTCGGAGGAAAATATGAACTTGCTTCATACTCTCAGAACCTTGAAGAACTGGTGCAAAATGGCTACGTTCAAGTTGTCAAGTGTTGTAATGATCCTCAATCTACCCATAAAACAAGAAGCTGCAAAATTTTACTTTCAAGGATAACAGAGAAAGGAACCACCAAAGCTAAACAAATGATCTCTGATCGCTTTGGGACCTGGCACGCAGAAGACCAAGACGTTATTTTGACTTTCTTCAAATCTATAAACGAGCTACCTCCCAAAGTAGCTGGACTATGCAAGTTTCTCCTCAAAAACTGGCTAGAAACTTGCGGTAACAGAAAAGAGTTTTCTTGGCATTTCTTTGGCGGACATCAAGTTTTCCCTTTTCCACATACTGTATTTCAAGATATTGAGAAAATGAAAGGAGCGCTTGTTGACCATGGTTTAGCAGCATACGCTTCTCTTGACCATAATACCAGTGGCCCTTCACAAACAACGTTGACGACTTGTCCCGAAATCCGCGACTTACTGCTAAACAGACTCGACGTAAAAAAAGCCATTTTGGATGAATATTTGAGCTATATGCTTAATGGAATGTGCCTATACTGTGCAAAGGACTGGTTACTTCACTTATTAAACACAAGACAGGATAATTTCGTATACAGTGAAGCAAAAAGCCAAGACGGCTTATTAAAGTGGCTTAAAAAACTTGAAAATTGCGGATATATCGAAATTCTTCCCCAAACCGGATCTGCGATGGACGAACCAAAGGTCCGCTCCAGATTTTACAGACTTCACAGAAGAGACTCATCGCAAATTGAAGAAATACAAGAACAAGTCAAAGAAAAACTTGAAAAGTGGTTCGCCACCGGTGAAGAAGCTTTTCAGCGCTTTGAAATTGAATTCACATAGTTTATTGTGGAGTTGCTGATAAATGAAAAATGTGAGTAATGCTGAATCAGAAAAAAGGATTTCAGACAAGCAATCTGAATCGATGAAAGCTGATGATGTTCGCGACGCTCTCTTTAGATGCTATAATGCGAGTCATGGCGGAGAATACGAAATACCAAGCAACATAGACCTTGGGGAAGAGTTGGTTCAACAGGGTTTTGCAATCAGAATCAAACCCAGAAAAATGCTCCAATCAGAATGACGGAAAAAGGCATTTCCGTATCCAAGAAAATCGCGGAAAGCAAAGCCGAAGCTGTTGGTATTTTCTTGAAATCTCTAGAATCACTACAGCCAAGGGTTAGCAGCGTTTGCAAATTAGAACTGAAAGAATGTCTACAAACATCAGAACAGTTTGTCTATACTTCGATGGTCTCACCCGCCATTGGAATAAAAGGTCTTTTATCGTCAACGGAATTGTCTTATTATCTTCCCGAGAAGGTGAAGGATTCAATTGCGAAGCTTCACGATGCACTTTTCGAGAGTAACTTATCTGCATCGCGAACTGGCATAGCTACTTGTCCCGAGATTCGTTCTCTTTTGCTTGATGGAACGGACTGGGTCCGTGATGAACATGCAAGAGCGCATGGACTTAAAACGGTTCGAGTAGACGAATACTTGAATTTCTTAATTAATGGCATTCGGTTGGTAAATGTTAAGGCACTTATGCTACAATGTTTCTATTGTAACCGTGGCGAGCTTTTTGCCTCAGAGGTTAAAGAGTATTCTAGAAAGTTTGGCGTTCCAGTCAATCTTGTTTTGGAGTGGCTAATGGACCTTAAAAACTGCGCCTTCATTGATGAGTTAGACAAGAATGCCATGGAACCCTTTTCGATAGGTGATGCGCGGTCTTTTAGAACGAAGGTTGTTGCTCGCGGCGCGCACACTAGGGAATGTTTTGAGTCCCCCTTCGAAGACTTGCCACGGTTGAAATTGGAGGTTAGAAATAGAATTGAGAATTGGTTTGAAACCGGCGAAGAAGTATTCCAGCGTTTTGAATTCAAACGTAGCTTAATCAGCTACTACCGCTGAGTTTTTACGGATTGTTTGTATAAGGCAGAACTAGGGGCACATGATTCTCCGCGTCAAAGGGGCATTTCTACAAAGTCCTCAAACTAAGAAGCACCCAAAACAACAACTATGTTTTCGATTGCAAAGACCTTGACACAAAAGAAAGCAAAGTTCTCCAGTACAGAATGTCCGGTTTACTTGAAGCACTTGATCAAGCCGTTAAGGTCATGAAAAACCTAAAAGACATATTCTTTTTAGACTTGGACCGAAACGGCGAATGGAAAATTGTCAAAGAAAATCAGATTAGGAACCTTTAAATG
>CAYGJP010000199.1:0-3838 GCA_964350175.1 uncultured Candidatus Bathyarchaeia archaeon | reverse complement strand
CTTCGGCGGTTTTCAGGGATCTTCAGCAGCTATAAACTCACCAAGTTTTTTCGGCAGTTCCGTTTTAAGACACTTAGCCAATGCAGGCAAACACAACACACTTTGCCCGTTTAGTATGCCGTAGCTTTCTTCACTTTGGTAGCGGTACCGAGCGATTTTCATGTTCCAGTCCCTTCGTTGGAAATAAACAAAGGTTTTAAGTGGTTAAAAAATGGAGTTGATAAAAGTTGAGGGGGATTAATCTTCCTCGTAGACTTTTCTTTCGCTGATTGTCAGTGTGTCCTCTTCGCCGGCTGTGACGCGATAAGCTTCTTTGAGTTCTTGATGGTGCAGGAATTTCTTCAGCAACACACGCACGTACTTCTTGTTTACGCCTTCAGCAGTGGTTTTCAGAGTCATTTTTCCGCCTTCGTTGGTTACGTCTCCGGCTGTTTTCTCCTTGAGGAAAGCTGCAAGCTGCAATATAGAGGCGGCTTCGCCTTTAATTTTTGATGCATCAATTTTTATTTCTACCATAAATTTTCACCTCACAGTCCAGTGTAAACTGTAACTTTGAATCGGCTACCCTTAGCCGACGGCTATTTCCTCCTTTAAGCTACTGCCTTCGGGATACGGAAACACATGTGTATTATCGACGGGAAAAACAACAGCCACCTGTTCACCTATACTAAACCAGCCGCCAGCCATAGAAGACTTAATGGCGACAATTAAGGCGTCGTTTTCCAATCTGATTTCATAGCGCATGTTGGGTCCTTCAAAAGTGATTCGCTCCACTTTCCCCTGCACAGTGTTTGAAGCTTTCTTGGCACTCTTTTCCACAGTTAAGGTTTCAGGTCGAACACTCAAAACGGCTTGTTTGCCCTCCGCGACAGCGCCATTAGAAGCTTGAATTTTCAAGCCTTCGCGGATTTCAACAACCGCTTTTCCGTTGTTTTTGCTGGAAATATAGCCTTCTATAAAGTTGGATTCGCCTATGAAGTGAGCCACAAATATGCTTCCAGGCTTCATGTAAAGCTCCTGCGGTGTACCTACCTGCAGAATTTTGCCTTTTTTCATGACTGCTATGCGGTCGCTTATAGCCATAGCTTCAGACTGGTCATGCGTAACGTGTATACCTGTTAAGTTGAGGTCTTTGGCCATTTTGCGGATTTCATAGCGAATTTCGTTGCGCACTTTCGCATCTAACTGCCCAAGGGCTTCATCTAAAAGTAACAGTTTAGCTCCTGCAGCTAAGGCTCTTGCCACGGCTACACGCTGCATCATGCCGCCGCTTAACTCGTTCGGGTAAGCATCCAAACGCTCATGAAGTTTAACCATTTCTAATACTTCGTGACCGATTGTTGTAGCTTCCACCATGTCGAAGCCTTTGACTTTTGGACCATAAGTCACGTTGTCCCAAGCAGTCATGTGAGGAAAAAGTGCAAACGTTTGAAAAACAAAGCCGATGTCTCGGTCTTCAGGCGGCACATCATTGACGAGCCTGCCGCCGATGTAGATTTCGCCGCTGTCAGGTTCGATTAAACCTGCGATGAGTCGAAGCAGAGTGGTTTTGCCGCAGCCGCTTGGACCAAGCAACGAAAAATACTCTTGGTCGCGGATTGTTAGGTTTATGTTGTCGAGTGCGGTGATGTTGCCGAATTTTTTGGATACGTTTACGATGCGGACTTCGGGCATAACTCTACTCTTCCTGAATGCTTTGCATATTGGTTATCATACTAATACTTTTCTTTTCGACCGATAACGAGTCGTAGGGCTAACAGGATTATGAAGCTGAACAGTATTAAGAAGCCAGCGGCTAAAGCAATGTCTAACCCTGATGCTGGAACTGCTTGTTTTATCCAGTTAACGAGAAGCACAGGCGCCGTCTGCAGTGTCGAAGTAACGGCAAGGGTGGCACCTGTTTCGCTGACGCTTCTAGTAAAGACCATAATGGCACCTGAAAGCATGGAGTACTTTGTCAGGGGGAAGACAATGGTTCTAAAGACACCAAGGGGCTTGGCGCCCAGTGTTCTGGCGGCTTCCTCCATGTCGGGGCTTATGCGCTCCACCGCAGCAGCCATGGATCTGACGAAATACGGATAGGTGATAGCTAAATGCGCAAAGATAAGCAGCACTATGTCTGGCAGGGCGAAGCTTGTTTTCCAGAATATGCTCAACGAAACA
Organism: uncultured Candidatus Bathyarchaeia archaeon; assembly: GCA_964350175.1. Taxonomy (GTDB): domain Archaea; phylum Thermoproteota; class Bathyarchaeia; order Bathyarchaeales; family Bathycorpusculaceae; genus JADGNF01. Next base: position 1,675 of record CAYGJP010000199.1, on the reverse strand, counting down.
CCCAAAGCTATCGAAGGCACAACCAAGGGCACGTTAACTAAGAGGTCAAACACGGAGGACATGAATTTGCCTGCCTTTTTGCGTGCAATGATTATGGCTGTCGGCAAACCGATTATGATGTTTATTATGGTGACGGTTGCGCCTAAGCCGTAGCTGAGCAGCAAACTTTGCCAGTAGCCTCCCCAGATGCCTGAACCTGTCAACGCATTCGGCAGGGCGTCTGTGGAAATAGCTTGAAACGCGGGCAGCGCAACAAACAAAGATGGCGCAAGGATCAACACGAAGAAGACAATGAGTATGATTGTGTTTCTGGATTTCTCAGCTTTTTTGTAGCTAAGTTTTCGTTCAGTGACGGGTCTGACCCGTTTCAGGGGCAAACGCAGTTTAGGTCCTACAAGACGGATTACCACGAAAATCAGAAGTGAAATAGTGATGAGGATAAAACTTGCAAACACTATGGACCCGTCATAAACTGCTTGATTGATTACACCACTCGTGAAGCCAGTTTTCATGTTTTGAATAAACACAGGCCCGTTTTCGAAGCCTCCGCTTCCAAAAACTCCCGCCACCACTATGGTTGCACCTGTCTCAGATATGGAACGGGCAAAAGCCAAAATAAAAGCAGAAATCATTGCTGGCCTCAAAACTGGAAAAGTTACAGTTCGCATGGCTGTGAATGGCGCCGCGCCAAGGGTTCTGGAGGCGCGTTCAAACTCCACTTTGTAGTCGAGAAGGGCACCGACTAAGGTGCGGACCACCACTGGAAATGAGAATGTGAAGTGAAGCAGCATCACAAGAAGCCAACCAGTTGAAACTATGGAGCTTCCGAAAAGTGCAGATACGCCCCCTGAGTCGCTCCAGAAGAGGAGCAGCGAGTAGCCCAACGCAGTAGTGGGTATTATGAAGGGTATGTCTGCCAATGTGTCGATGGCACTTAGCCACCGTGATTTTCCTCGGGCGATAAGCCAAGCCATCGGTATGCCCGCAATAAGGTCAAACGCAGCAACAATTAGGGCAATTATGAAGGAGTTTTGGATGGCGCTTAAGGCGCGGTCTACCAGAGGCGGCTGGTTTAGGATGAACTGTATGTTATCCCATTTAATTACGATGCCTATAAGGGGCGGAAAAAGTATGAGGGCAAAAAAGATGATTACGGCGGATGCATAAACGGCATATTTGATGGCTGTTCGCGAGGACAGTTTATCTAGTGTTTCCCGAATTCGTTCAGTCAATGCCTTCAGCCTAAGACCTGACCCGCTCACTTCTCCTACCTTATAGTTTCGGGTCTGTTGTTCTTCTATTTCTTCGTTGATAAGTCTTACGCATTGGAAGGTGTCAGTTTGCCCGTCGAGTCAGCCTCATTGCCTTGTGGGCTCATGACTCTAGAGTTCATCATCCAAGACCAAAAGGAACGCTGGATCAGCTTAAGAACTTTTGCACTATGAAATTCTATAATACAGCCAACTTAACCATCACAAAAAAAGCAGCAAAAAAAGGGCAGGGGAAGGGGTGTAGCAGAAACGTAGGGTACCTCACTAAGGGGCAAAACTCTGCTTATTGCTGCGGTTTGCGTTTGCGAACTATAGAGAATACACCAAAAGCCAATAGCATCGACCCCACAGCCGTCAAGGCGCCTAAAGGGGCTTTCGGGAACAACGTGGAGAGACATGCTGTA
>CAYGJP010000198.1:0-3871 GCA_964350175.1 uncultured Candidatus Bathyarchaeia archaeon | reverse complement strand
GTCTAATATATAACAATAATTGAAGCAGCCAAAGAAAAAATGCTATTGCGTGTTTTCAACTGGTTTCTTACGCTGATTAATTAAAGCCAAAATTTTTTGCTCATACTTGAGCAATGGCGCAACCAGCAAACCTAACAAAGGTATTCCCGCCGTTAGCTTTGACAATGCGCGAAGTTCATCCGAAGTTACAACTTTAAACAGAGGCAAGAGAGTAACAAAAACAAACAAATACAAAAGCGCACCAACAGCAAGCATAACCAGAGAACTTAAAGGCGCAAAAAGCAGCAACCCAAGTGAAGGAAAAACAGAAACCGCAGCAGCCAAATAAATACGCAAAGTTTGCTTAAAATCAAAATTCACCTTAAGCCTACGCACCGCAACAAAAGCACCATAAACTGACGCCGCTAACACAGCAATAAACGAAGCCACTATAACACCAACAACACCATACAGTTGAGCAAACACAGGATACAAAACTAAAGCAAGCACAAAATTAATCAACGTCATATTCAAAGTCAAACGGGTCTTACCAACCCCATTAAACAAACTCGTCACCGAAAGATACCCAAGCGCTACAAGAAAATAAACCAAGGCATTCACAGACAAAAACAAAGCCGCCAAATCATAAACAGACCCATAAACCAATTGAACAATTTGATTCGAAAACAGAATAATCAACATTGTGGTAGGTACAATTAAAAGACAAATGTACTTTGTTGCACGCTTAAAAAACCCATTCACATCATCAGGCGCTGACTCAAGCTTTGAGAAAGCAGGCAGAAGCGCAGTAGTTAATGAAGCGGGAATAATAGTTAACAATGAAACAAAATTAGTAGCAGCCTTAAAATTTCCAATTATTGCATCCGAGGCAAAGAAAGCAAGAATAACTTGCTGGTACTGAGGAAGAAAACCAATCAAAACAACTGCAACATAAACAGGCAAACCATAACGAGTTAAAACCGTAACATTCTGCTTAAAACTCTGACCCAAGTAGCCAGCACCAGAAGTTCGAACAGGCTTTAGAAACTTTACAAATAAGAGAACAACACCAAAAATGGACCCAACAACAAATCCCCCAACATAACCAACCAAAGCACCAGCCACACTAAAACCCAACAACACAAGAACAATCTGCAAGACCGTCTTTGTAACAGCCTGAACATTGGTTGACAGAGCAGTATACTCTGAGCGGTCCAAACCTACAAAAGCAGAATTAACAGTAGTAAAGATAACCTGAAAGAGCACGGAAACCGAAGCGATTTGAATAAAGAAACCATAATCAGGACGATTTATTATCAGAGCAAAATAACCTGCAAAAACTACACTTAGAACTGCCGCAACAAGACCAATAGCCAACTTGAAGTATGTGCCATGACGAATTAAATCAACCGCACGATCTATTTTGCCTTCAGCACGCAGGCTCGCTGCAAACTTGGTGATGCCCACGTTTACCCCAAAATCAGTAAGCAGAACCAAAAGGGTTGGGATAACTAAAACAAGATTATACTGTCCATATAATTCAGGACCCAAAAACCGACCTACCAATATGGAGGAGATTGCCATTATTACTGTGGCTATGGCTGAACCGGAGAATAAAAAGAAACCGCCGCGCGCTGAATCTTCAGTTACCTTTGAAACATCATTAGTCATGAGGCTCAATCCAACCTTTCTAATCTACAGGATACAACGAATTCTCTTCAGAGATGCAAAGCAGATATTAATACCAGCACCCAAAAAACAGCACTTTTCAACAACACAAACGCCTAAGAGAAAACAAGACCAAACAAACGCATAACTACTCTAAAACCCGGGGCAAACAAACAGCCACAGCATAAACCAACCAAAAAAATCAGACGAAATCAACTCTCAGCAAAAGAAGAGACTACAAAAAGAAAAGTTGTGTTTAGCTAAATTGGGCCAACGTGTTAGCGTTGGTTTTTAGCTGCTCATTTTAGGCTTTCTTGTTCTTTGACTGTTTCTTTCGCACTACGCCAAACATGCCAACCGCGGCAAAACCTGCAATCAAAGTGATTGATGTTCCTAGTACGCTTTCAGGCAAAGCAAAAATAGTCGAGTAAGCAACAAGGTTGCCATAAAGTTTTACGTTCGGATTTCCTTCAAGTACAACTAAATATTCGCCAGGGATATCGACCACAAACGAAATTTTGCCAGACTGTGTCGGCTCCAAATTTAGCCATTGTGGCAACTTTGTTCCATCGGGCTTATATACTGTAACATCAACCGTTCCAGTGGAGGGTGTTATGCCAGTCCACCAGATTTTGACTATAGCGTTCAAGTTGACCACACCGCTATCATCACTCTCGTTTATGCCTATTGTTAAGTTGCGTACAGTTTTAGCGGTGCCGGCGTAAGCATAACTTATTGTTAATGATGTAAGAATTGCAATACTCAAAACTATCAGTGCAAACCTTTTAACGTTCATATTCTCCTTTCTCCTACCTTCTCTTGCATAGTGGAAAAGAAGATCTTGCTTATAAATCCATATGCAAAAAACAGAAAGCTCTTCTATACAATAATACACTAAAGCACCAAAATACTCACCAAGCAAACACAAAACACCAAAAAGAAAACCCCAAAAAAAGAGGGTTCCAGCGAACTCTGCGTCTTTTGGCCTAATAGGTTGACTCTAGCACTATGCGTTTTAGGATGCTAGCTCCGTCGGATACTTTGAGTTTCTTCTCGCCTAACCGCTGCCTATAATGAATAGGAACCTCAACCGTTGCATACCCCCTTCTTGCTATGTAAAGGTTCAATTCGACCTCTATATCAAAGCCTTTAGATTTTATTTGCCAATCCCGCAGCAGACCTGCGCGAACCACACGCAACCCAGTTAGGGGATCTTGCAGATTCACACCATTAAGCATGTTGTGTGCGATAGCTATGAGCTTGTTGCCAAAAGAGAAAACGTTACGCAACGCAACCGGATCCACATCGCCACTAAACCGGTTCCCGCAAACCATACCCACCCGCGGATTCTCTTCTAGTATCCGGACCATTCCAGGAAGGTACTCTGCAGGATAAGTGTAATCTGCATCGGTGATAACAACGTATTCACCATCGGGATCCAGACACTTAACTCCTTTAGCTAAGGCATCGCCTTTACCGAATCCGTCTTGGAAGAATATTTCCGCACCCGAATTTTTGGCTACTTCAACAGTTCGATCGCGACTTCGACCATCAACCACTATTACTCGGGGCTCATCAATGTGAGCAGCAAGCTCAGCTATTGTGAGTCCGATTCCTTTTTCCTCGTTTAACGCAGCTATAACTACCTGCATTAAGCGGGTACCCTCTTCTCCTTTCTCCATGAGTGACAACTCTAGTTATGTATATAGGCAGTCATGAAAGCTACCTATTTAAACAATATTCTTTTTTTGAACAATTTCCATAACAAAACGCGCTAATAATCACATTTACAATGTTGAGGTTGCATTAACCCAGAAATAGACGTACCTATCGTTGAATTGAACCGTTTCCGTTACAGAGCCAAAACCCAAAGGTCAATAAAAAGTTGAGAGCAGGAACTGTTGCGTCCACAACCCACTGAGCGCTCAGCTACCCAAATCCCTCTCTGACAAGAGCAGATAAGCAACGGCAACTCTAAAGCTAAAGTCAAGTTTCAAGTCCTTGAGAGAGCCCTTATCCCAACGTATGGAAATTAAGCACTTTTAAACATTTACGAATAGAACAATAAGACACACCTTTACAAGAACAGAGCAATGATTGTTCACAACAACTATTCGCGCCTTCCCAAACCGTAAAGATGTTTTTGACCACTTTTCCGTAATTGACATTCAAAAGGGTTTTCGCCTTTTTAGCCACAAAGCAACTGGAGCGGGCACTCTGCGCC
>CAYGJP010000197.1:0-3948 GCA_964350175.1 uncultured Candidatus Bathyarchaeia archaeon | reverse complement strand
GTTGATGCCCTGAATGGCGCTGATAGCCGTTGAGGCTACACCAGGCGAATCCTTCATCCTGTCGCCTATCAACGTGACTACGCCCAAGCCATAGTCAATCTTCATTGCATCATCAAAGCCTTTGAGTTTCTCTTCGTTCTTCTTTAGGAAATCTGAATCTAAGAACAGGAAATCCCTGATTCTCTCGCCTGTCTCCAAGGTTTCCGCGCCCAAATCCATGAAGTCATTGCGTTTCTCCCAGATTCTCAGCGAATCCTCCAGCGAACGGCTCTTCTCATCATGCATCGACAGAATGGCACACCCAGTTTTTCCCGTTAAACACTTCACCACAGCCTTATCGTTTGTTTCAGCTTGAATCGCCGAGAACATAGCAGGCTCATCAATGGGCACCACAAGCAGCCGCTGCCCAAAACGCCTAGCCAAAGCAATGGCAGGACCCTGCACAATCTTCATACCCATCAAAGACGCCTTATGCGCCTCATTATACGTCAACACAGCAACGTGCTCAGTTTTCTGGCCCTTAACCACTTTGGGGTCTGCACTCTGAACAGGCACATCCTTATACAGCAACGTTTCCGTCTCATAATTATCCTTCAAAAGGCATGAAACAAAAACCGCAGTCAAATCTGAGCCACCTCTACCCAAAATCGTCTCTAAGCCATCCACGGTTACGCCCATGAAACCAGCCATCGACATGACCTTGCCCTCTTCTAAAGGTGCAACAAACTTGTCTAGACGTTTCTTGCTTAACTCGTAATTTGGCGTGGCATCTTCAAAATTGTCATCCGTAACAACAGGCCAATCCTGCAGCTGAAGGCTACAAGATTCAAGACCGCTACTTCGCATAACATAATCCATCAATATAGACGTGGCGAATTCTCCGCCGAACGCCAGAACCTTGGCTTTCACGTTGCCGCTGAACCGCTTGTTAACCGACTTCAAAGCCGCTTCAGTTAACGCTTTGCAGTGAGCCAAATCCGACTTCGCTTGAACGGCATATTCTCCTTTAACGTAAAGCTTAGCTATGTGCGCGTAAATGTCGAAAACCGAATCTACCGAAGCTGGCGATTCCGCTTGGGCATGGGATTCACCGATTCTGATGAGGGCATCTGTGCAGCCTGTAGGTGCTGAAAAAACCGCAATTAGACCTGCGGAATCCGCTGTTTTGAGCCCCTTTATGCGTTTTAGGATTTTCGGGATGCCTTTACCTTCAACATCAAGCAAACTGCCGCCGAATTTTGCCACTGAAAGCTTGTTTTTAACCTCTGATTCCTCCTTGGATATTATGTTTAGCACGTTGAATCCTGCTTTAATAATTTTCTCAACCTGAAGCACCAGACTTCGATTGGGTAGTGGTAGCTAACAAATAAACAGCTATATTCTTTAAAAATTCCCTGTTTTCCTGTTTATGACAAAACATATCTACCGGGTTCGGCACTACTGAAGTGAGAATCTTGTGGTCAACTTACACGACGCAAGGTACCATTCTAAGGAGGAACTAGAAACGTGAAGTACTTTTTCTTAATCCCCATAGCAATCTTCCTAATAGCAATCATCACGGTAGCGTTTCTTGTTCCATTTAACTTGGCTGACAAAAACAAAGAACCTGACTTCTACGTCGGCATCAGTTTCTGCGGAAACACCGCATCCGAAGCCAAACTGCTCATCGACAGGACAAAATCCTACACGAACCTTTTCGTTTTACAATCTTTCCCTATAAGCAGGAACGAAACCGCGATTTACGAGATTTGCGACTACGCAGTTGCCCAAGGCTTAAACATCATAGTAAATTTAGGCACTTATGATGATGAAACTTGGGATTGGCACTTTGACATTTTTCTAAACGGAACGTCACGGTGGGGAAACCAATTCAAAGGTGTATACTACGATGACGAACCAGGTGGAATCCAGCTTGACTACAATTGGGCTGAATTCTTCACTAACGAAACCAATAGAGCCTTCTTCGAGAGAATTCTGAATAACACAAATGTAAATGATGCACGGCCATTGGTTCAAATGTTCGCAAAATTTGAAGATGCCAGAGTCAACGGGACTAAACCCCACGATTATGATTTGGAAGCAAAAACATTTGCCTATTTTTACAGGGATTATTCAGCATTCAAGAACATAACGAGCGCGGGAATCAAAACCTTCACTTCAGATTATACTCTTTTTTGGTATGATTACCTTGCAGGGTACGATGTAATTTTGGCTCAATTAGGCTGGAACAGTAGTTACATCAAGGACATAGATTTCATAAGAGGCGCAGCACGAGTTCAGAACAAGGAGTGGGGTGCAATTATAACTTGGAAGTACAATGAAAAACCGTACCTAGACAGCGGCGTAGAATTGTACAACCAAATGCTCACGGCTTATCAGGCAGGCGCAAAATACGTCATAATTTTCAATTACCCACAAATCGGAGATAACATCTATGGTGGCGCAATGACGGATGAACATTTTGAAGCCCTTGAGCAATTTTCGAACGACGTCATGTCAACGTCAACAATTCGTGTTACTTCTGATGAAAGCAAAGCTGATGCGGTTTTGGTTCTGCCTCATAATTATGGTTGGGGCATGAGACGCATTGATGACCGGATTTGGGGTTATTGGGGACCTGACGCGAAGTCTCCTCAAATATGGAATATTACAACAAAGCTTCTTTTGCAGTACCGTCTGCGCTTGGACATTGTTTACGATGATCCCGCGTTTCCTGTTGCGGGCAAGTACCAGCACATCTACTATTGGAACAGCACTCTGTAGCAGAGCTGGAAAATAAAGAAGTTATTTGTGGGCTCTTTTTTTGAGTAAGTAAACAGTTGCCCCTGCTATAACAGCGATGCTTGCTCCTCCAGCGATTAACAGTTCCGTTTGCAACCCAGCCGTTGACTGCGCTGTGGACAAAGTTGGTGCTGGCGAGATTTCTTCGGTAATTGACCAGATTCTCATGTCGGGGTCACACAGGTTGGTGACGTACATGCAGCCAACTGTGACTATCTCCACGGTGCCGTCTTTGTCGATGTCACCTGAGGCTACGTTCCATGCACAGACGCCTTCGCCGACTGTCCAGTCCACGCTTTGCTTCAGCGATAGGTTTGTTCCGTTCCAGCCCCAAACTTTGAGTTGCGCCATCTCTTTGGTTGTTGCGTTTTCTGTGAAGCTGGTTTGCCCGGCTGTTACGCCGCTTGTCACAATTTCGATGTTTCCGTCTTTGTCCACATCGTTTAAGGTTATGGATTTGACTTCGGTGATGTATTCGCTTGACCACTCATAGCTTGCCTCTAACGCGATGGTTTGTGCGGTTAGGTTCCAGATGCGGAGTTGAGCGTTGACTTTTTCGCCATCGTAAGTGAATCCTCCTGTGATTATTTCACGTGCGCCATCGCCGTCAACGTCGCCTATTTTCACGTTGTTCACAACTGTGTTTCCTTGGATTCCGCCTGCGCTTGTTAAGGCGTATGCGTTCGGTATGGTTTGCCATTCTTGGCTTGCTTGCAGGGACAGCGCTGTTCCGTTCCAGTGCCAGACGCGGATTTGTCCAGCGCTATTGGCTAATCCTTGGTTGTAGCCTGCGGTGACAATTTCGATTTTGCCGTCGTTGTTTATGTCGGCTGCGGCTAGGCTGTTGGCGCTTGTTGCGTTGCCGTTGTCGTTCCATTCTACGTTTTTGAGAAGTTTGAGCTCGTTGCCGTTCCAAAGCCAGACTCGAAGTTCCGCGTTGGTTTGGTTGGTGATTATGTTAAAGGTTCTGCCTGCTGTTATGATTTCGGGGTTTCCATCTTTGTCTGCGTCAGTGATGACTGCTGCGGTTATGCTGCTTCGTCCCGTGGTAGCGTTCCATTCTTTGCTGGTTAACAATTTGAGGTCTGTTCCGTCCCAATGCCAGAGTCTAATCTGCGCGTAAGTCCCTGACTGGTTAGCCATGTTTCCTCCAGTTAAGAGGTTAGT
>CAYGJP010000196.1:0-4008 GCA_964350175.1 uncultured Candidatus Bathyarchaeia archaeon | reverse complement strand
CTGCTGCACCTCACCCGTAGAAGCCATCATGTCCGCAACAAGCATAACGTGACGAACATCCACGTCCAAGCCCTGATCCTCCAAGACACCCTTTGCCTCGTTAACCAAAGCATTCCTCGCTGCCTCGATGCCCAAAGTCTTCGCAATTTCATGCACGTTGTTGGTTGTAGTCCGCGAAGTGTCCACACCCTGAATTTCTAAGACCTTAGCCAGGTTAGAACCGTCTGTCCTGATTACCCACTCTCCGCTTTCTTCCGTGACTAGAACACGCTTGATATCAGGAACACCCTTAACATGGAAACCCGTAACCTTATCAAGCATACGCTTAAGCTGCTCCACCTTCTTAGGCTTAATCTGCAACGTATCACCATGCGCCTTAGTTGTCGCATTCTGCAACTGCACACGCTCCTCAAGCTCCTCCATAGTTATCGAACGGTCATTCATCATGGTCTTGTTCAACTCAACCACAATTTCCTCACGTATCGGGTCCTCATAGATCTTCGACGCCACATTCTCCAACGACGTATAAATGATGCTACGCGCAATGTCCACAGCGCCTTCCTTGCTCTTCTTGTACTCACCAGTCAAGTAAATAGCCATAATCGGAGTCGACGGAATCCTGCGAGCATCCACAATCTCAATCAAACGCGGCAAACCTAAGGTAACGTTTTGCTCTTTGACTCCTGCATAGTGGAAAGTTCGAAGAGTCATCTGCGTACCAGGCTCACCAATCGACTGCGCCGCCACAATACCCACCGCTTCACCAGGCTCCATCAAAGCACGCTTATACCGATTAGCAGTCTCACTGATAGCTTTGTCAACACCCTTCTTAGTAACTTTACCCTTGGCTAAATGCTGCTTAAGCTGCTCCACAAGAATCGGCGTCAACTGACCCTCAACAGTCTTCAACTGCTTCTTCACGTAATCAGCAGTCGCAGGCGTTCCCTTCTCCTCACCGATGTTAATCTGATCCATCAATCGGCTAACGTTCACTGCCTTACCGTGATCACTCTTAGCAGGGTCAACACCATCTTCACCATACATGAACTGTATGATGTCACCCGCAGAGTCCCGCACCGTGTTGTCGTATTCTAAACGAATATGTTCCAACGCGTTAATGAGCCTACGCTGCATGTAACCACTCTGCTGCGTACGCACCGCAGTGTCAACAAGACCTTCCCGTCCACCCATAGCGTGGAAGAAGAACTCAATCGCAGCCAAACCTGTCTGGTAAGAGTTATAAACAAAACCTCTTGCGCGAGGTCTTGGATCGTTGGGTTGGAAGTGGGGTAACGCGCGTCCTGCGTATCCTCTCAGGATTCTTTTGCCTCGGACTGACTGCTGCCCAACGCAAGCCGCCATCTGACCAATGTTCAGACTGGACCCTCTTGCGCCGGTACGTGTCATGACGATGCCTGCGTTCTCCAACGTGAAGTCGTCGTCTGCAATTTTACCTGACTCATCTCGGGCAATGGCAAGCTCATGCATAACATAAATTTCAAAGGACTCTTCAAGAGTTTGCCCTGGAAGCCGCGGCAAAGTTCCGTTCTTGTAGTTCTCGATGTGCTCGTCAATCTTCTTCTGTATGCGCTCCATGGTTTTCTGGATTCTGCTTCGCGCCTTAGGCGACAAAACAAGCTGCTCATAAGTATAGCTAAAACCACGCATCGAAATGAACAACTTTAGCAACCGCGTAATTTTGTTGAGGAATTCTCTTCCCGCTTGAGTACCGTAGTCTTTGATTATCCTGTGAAGCAAGCTCTCAGACTGCTCAGAGCCAATGCTGCGCCTATCAATGATTCCGGAAACAAGCTCACCGTTCTTAACCACCACATAAGCGTCATGCTCGCACTCTTCTTCTTTACATTTAGTGCAGCCTTGGCAAATGTTAGCTTTCAAAACGTAGTTCAACGTCTTGGGCAAGAACAAACTGAAAATTTGCTTACCAGACCACATGGGCTGCGGCTCCTTCTTAGCTGGCTCAGGCAACGGACCAAAGTAACCTGTAGCAGTTAGAAGCCGGTTAACTTGGTTTCGAGTGAGATAATTGCTACTTCGCGTAAAGTAGTATGCGCTTGTAATGAAGTCTCTGATGGCGCCGATGATGGGCCCACCAAACCGAGGTGAGAGTATCTGGTCTTGCACCTGCATCAGCAGCAAAGCTTCAGTGCGGGCTTCTTCGCTTTGGGGCACGTGAAGGTTCATTTCGTCGCCGTCAAAGTCAGCGTTGTAAGGTGGACAAACACACAAGTGCATACGGAAAGTCTTGTACGGCAAAACACGCACATAATGCGCCATAATGGACATGCGGTGAAGCGACGGCTGCCTGTTAAAGATGGCTATGTCGCCGTTTTTCAGGTGTCGCTCAACAACAAAACCTAACTCGACCGCTTCAGCAATTTTGGTTCGGTCAACCACGAACTCCAGCCTAATGCGTTTACCGTCAGGTCGGATAATGTACAAGGCGCCAGGGTAGTTTTCAGGACCATTAATGACGAACTTCTTCATTTCCTCAAGGTTCCAAGCAGTAATTTTCTCAGGCACAGACAACCGCATGGCTACCTCTTGGGGAACACCGACCTCGTTAATGTCAAGGTTGGGGTCAGGAGAAATAACGGTACGCGCAGAAAAGTCCACACGCTTGCCCGACAGGTTGCTTCTAAAACGACCCTCTTTGCCTTTTAATCGCTGTGAGATTGTTTTCAGGGCTCTTCCCGAGCGGTGTCTTGCAGGAGGAATTCCGGAGGCTTCATTGTTAAAGTAAGTGGTCACGTGGTACTGCAACAGCTCAGACAAGTCTTGAATTATGAGTGTGGGTGCGCCTGCTTCCATGTTTTCCTTAAGTCTCTGGTTAATGCGTATGATGTCTACGAGCTTGTGAGTCAAATCGTCTTCAGAGCGGATACCTGACTCCAAAGTGATGGAGGGGCGCACGTAAACGGGTGGAACAGGCAAAACCTGCAGAACCATCCATTCAGGACGTGCAACTTTGGGGTTGAAGCCTAAGATTTCTAAGTCCTCGTCGCTGACGCGCTCAAGTCTTTCACGTATCATGCTTGGAGTTAACGGCTCAGAACCTGCTTCGGTCTGCTCTATGAACTTGGTGGGTTTCTCAAAAGTAATCTTGAACTGACCAGAGGCACAGTGAGGACACTGCTTGGTCTTAATCTCCTGCACTATGGTCTTGTAAACGTCGTCAGGTATAACGCCTAAGAGCTCATTGTACCTTTCAATTTTGGCTTTCTGCTTTTTTGAAGCTTCATCTGATAGGAGAATTCTTCCGCAACTGCGACAAGTAGAACGCAAAAGGTCGAAGATAATCTTTGTGAATTCGATGTGCACGATGGGCACGGCAAGTTCAATGTGACCAAAGTGCCCAGGGCAGCGAATTGCAGTGTTACCGCAGGTTTTGCAGCGTTGCCTAGGTTCAAGGGTGCCTAGTCTGCCGTCCATTAGGCCAGAGGTAATAGGCGCACCGTCTTCATCGTAGGTGTCAGGGGTTTGGATTTCCACAACAGACTGCTTGCGCAGGTCTTTGGGAGAGATTAAGCCGAAGCTAATTTCGTCAACTATTTTGTGAATTAATTCCTCAGTTGCCATGTTACGCCTTCTCCTTAAGTCTTAATTTTGGTGTAATACACAAGCTTTGAAGCTCCTGCAACAAAAGCTTGAACGCATATGAAACGATTACTGGTGCAACTTTGGATTTGTCATCGCATATCTTGCACACGTACTTACGCTGTTTCATGTCGTAGAAAGCGATTTGACCGCAGTTCTCACAAATGTACAACGTGTACTTGTCGGATTCCTCAAGCAACCTGTCTCTGAGCAGCATAGCTGCGCCGTGCCCAATGAGGCAGTCTCGTTCCATTTCTCCGAATCGAAGACCACCACCGCGAGCGCGACCTTCAGTTGGCTGTCTTGTAAGCATTTGTACTTGTCCGCGGGCTCTGGCGTGGATTTTGTCGGCGACCATGTGGTGCAGTTTCTGGTAGTAGACTATGCCTA
>CAYGJP010000195.1:0-4011 GCA_964350175.1 uncultured Candidatus Bathyarchaeia archaeon | reverse complement strand
CCAATCCCCCCAGCAACGGCACTATAGGGCAACAGCTAGGCTTGCCCATGGTTAGAGTGTTCAGTTTAATGCAGACAATTGCCCTGTCAATGTTTGGCGTCGTCTTAATCATAGCAGGCATATGCTACGTTCTGGAAAACTTCCGGATAATGAATGAGGGCACAGCTGCAAACATAATCATGAACAGCGTCTTCACCTTCATCCTCATCTTCGCCTGCCAGCCAATCTACAATGCAGTGGCCGCAGCCATAAACGCTTTCGTAGGTTGGCCAAGCGTAGGCGGCTCCGGCATCCTAATCCCATCCGGCAACACCATAAGCATTTTAGTGGGTTACGCTACTGGCGGCGTCGGCACAGTAGCGCTGCCAAACTTGGACCCTTTCACAGGCTTTTTCTTCAGCGGAATTATGGTGATGCTCACCGCCTCAATACTCATGTTGACGCTCGTAATGGGATTAACCAGGCTCTTCTTCACAGGAGTCCTCGCCGCAGTCCTGCCACTAATCCTGGTCCTGCGGCTAATACCCCTCACCAAACACTTCGCAGACACGCTCCTACAGGACCTGATAGGCTTCATGTTCGCCAGCGTAATGGCATCCATAGTTCTGCTTTTCGGCTACCAAGTCCTCACAACAAGCAGCCTAAGCCCCCTCACCCAAATCCTGATAGCGATCGTGACGCTTTTCGCAGCAGCCTACATGTCAACAGTATTCGTCGGCAAATTCGGCGCATTAGGCATGGCCGCAGCAGGCCTAGTAGGCGGCGCTGTCAACACAGCAACAGGCGCCATGATCGGAACAGCAGGCGGAGCCGTCATAGGCGGAGGCGGAGGCATGGCAAGCAGACTTGGCGCCGTTTCAGGAGCCGGCCTAAGCAGAGGAGAATTACTAGGACAAGCCGGTCGAGGCTTCCTATCAGGCGCTGCCCCAGCGGTTGTAGGAGGCTTCCTATCCTCAGGAGGAGGCGGCGGAGGCGGAAGCATGATAATGGGATCACGAGGCATGAAAGACATGGGAAGAACAGTAGTCAGCTCCATGCACATGCAAAAAGAACCCGCACAAGAGTTCCTCAACAACAGAGCAGGATCAACCCTAGATGCCGTGATGTACAAGAACTCAACGGGCGACATCCTGCCAACCACAACGCCTGAGGCAAGCGTCGCTTTCATGAACGACCTCGAAAAGAAGCCCAGCGAAGAAGTATACAATGATTACGTCGCCAAAAACTACCCCGAAATCGCAACACACATCAAAGACACAAGAAACGCCGGACTAGAAGTCAAAAGGCACCTGAAATCGCTTCCAGCCGCAGTGGCATTCAGCAACTGGAACCGAGCACAAACACAAGGAAACCTCCCCAAAGACGCAAGAAACGTATTCTACCAGAACGCACGCGACGAAATCGGCACAAACAAAGAACACGTCACAGCCCTCCAAAAAGGAATCTACAACCCCAATCTTGAGGCACTCGACGCCTCGCCACGTTTCGCCATAGACGCCTTCAACACTGGCACGCTCACAGAAAAAGGCTCAATCGCAAACGCAAAACTCTTCGCAGGCATAAAACAACTCGGCATCTCAGAGACATGCAAAGTTGACCCTGAAAAAGAGCAAGAATTCTACACTGCCAGTCCTGAAGTGCTAGGCAAGAAACTTTCCGAAGCAACTGGAGTAAAGTTGACAGAGAAGGAGCAGAGAACATACGGTCAAGCCATGAGAAAAATACGAGATGTAACAATCGACCGAAATCAAAGCCTATCCAAAAATATGGCTCACTATGTCTACGGCAGGGGGAGAGGGAAATTCGCATCATTGATGAAGGACCAAAAATTTACAGGGCAAGCAGTAAAAGACATGGAATCACATGGAACTAGCGCTTGGCTTGCTAACACTCTAAACTTAAAGCAAACAGAGGTCCCCTCTCTAGAAAGCCTATTCAAAATGGAGGCAAGCAAACCCGTATTGGGCGGTATTGGAGCAGCAAGGAGCACCGTCCAAAAATCAAAGTCGGCGATCCAGTCTAAACAGCCTAGAAGCAGACCAGTTGATTTGATAGAGATGCAAAAAAGAGACTTCTTAGGAGAAAAGCAATGGTGAAAAAACTAAGAGACGTAGGCTGATGATTTCTCCGTTTCCTGATCTGCCGATACCACTTTAGGTAAAAGCTCCTTAACTTTCTCGATGAAGTTTTTTGCGTACCAACATGCTTTTGCGTCATCGACAGAATTCAAATCTACCGCATAACTGTAAAGTTCTAAGAGCTGCATATCTCCAATGGCTTTTGCAACGCTTTCGACGCTCTGCCTACCGAACTCAATAATTTTGGTCGGCGGCCAGGTTGCGTGAATTCCAAGTTTGGCTGTAAGTGCATAATAGGCATCCCAGACAGCTACGAGAGCGTTTGATCGTTGCAAAAACTTCTCAGCTAGTTTAAGCTGCCATTGAATGTACGTCTCTCGAAGGTCGAATTCCTTTTTTCTCTCTGCAAGAACATCCTCAGTGAAACCTTCTAGGAAAGGATCATAATCGTAGTAGTCAAGAAAAGATTCCTCTGATGTGCCCTGCTCTTCGTCGCATATCTTATCCACTTCACGGGCAACCCAACAAGCGACCCTGTTCCCCCTCCACCTGTTATAGCTATACATAGTAGCTAAGACATTTGTGTAACCACCGAAAACGTCCTGCATTTTATCTTCGGGGATAGATTCTAGGAACTTCTTTTCAGCCATCTCATAGATTATCTGCGGTACCTGCTTGAATATCTCGGCATCGGTTGCGTCCATCTTTTCAAATAGCTTAGTCCATGGCTTGCGGTCCAAACTCATTTTCTCTACCGCAAGTTTGGCAGCTTCCCTCATTCTATCCTGTACAGCTTTATCTCCGCGCATCCGAGCAAGTACGTAGTCATGTATTAGCCAGGAGCACCAGTCTTCATGGTTAAGTTCACGGAGGTACTTCCTGAAAACGTTCTCAACGAAGAGGTCGCGGAAATGGTACACGCCAGGCATGTATTGGTAGTAAACGTATCTTTGTGCTTGGAGGCTTTTCCAGTCGCCCTCGCCATAAGTTTCGGTATGTCCACAGCGTGGGCATTTTGTGGTGCGTGTTTTATCGTCGTACTCAAGCTTCACGTACAGTTTGCCGCAGAGGCTACACCAATCTTCACTGTCAGTCCACTCTGCAAACTTTGCTTGCTCGGACCCAGATGTTATGTTGCTCATTAGCATGACCTCTCAAGAGTAAGTGTACTTACTCCCTTATTAAGCTCACTTTTAAGCGCTAACTCACCGTTATTTCCGTCAGCATCCTCCCTGATGTACCTTCGAAAGCGCATAAAGCATTTTTGGAAAATTACGAGAAGTTGCGTCCTTTTCACTTTGTGTTCGGGTTTCATAGTCCACTGTTTTATCCGCAAGTAAACCTTCGCCTTGCACCCGCAGCATTCAACCGCTTCAAGAATAACCAACCTTTTTCACCTAAACCACAGAAGACGCAGAAATTTAAAAGAAACCTAAACCTCAGCTCCAGCCCCCTTTAAAAATTCTCGCCTCCCTGCCTTTCAGGTGTCAACAAAACATGAAACTACACCGAATCCTAAAACAAAAAAGAGGAATAAGCCCCCTGATCGCCACCATAATCCTCATAGCCATAAGCATCGCAGGCGGAGCACTCGTCTACAGCATCTTCTTCAGCACCGCAAACACCCTCAACGCAACAGGCCAACTCAATGTCCAATCAATAACCCTCGTCAAAGACACAGCCGGAAACACCGTTTTCGCAATGACCATCAAAAACGTAGGCAACAAACCCATCAACAACCTAAACGTCACCCTCGCCAGCGAACCATTAGCAGTAGTCTCATCCGTCAAAGCCACCGCACCCCTCCAACCAGGCCAATCAGTAGCCTACGTCCCAACAGCAGCTCTAAACAGCAACAACTACATCATCGGCAACAACTACAACGTGATCATAGCAGCCCAAACCACAGACGGAAGCACACTCACCCAAACAG
>CAYGJP010000194.1:0-4086 GCA_964350175.1 uncultured Candidatus Bathyarchaeia archaeon | reverse complement strand
CAACAACAACTAAACAAAAAAACAAAACAACAAGCACACACAACAAAAAACAACAAAAACTCGCAAAACGCAACCAAAAAAACCCAAATTACAAAACAACAAACCATCGCCGTATACAAAAGCATCAACCAAACACACAAAACCAACCAAATCACACGCTGCCTTGCTCAGTTATGCAGCTGATAAGTGAAAGAAATATCTACAACCCCAACAAATACAAAAGATGGTTATCGTTTATGCCTAAAACTTACAACATAGCCGTCCTCAAAGGGGATGGCATCGGACCAGAAATCACAGACGCCACCATCCAAGTCCTACAAGCAGCCCAAGAAAACGCAAACTTCAAACTGAACCTCCAATACGGCGAAGCAGGCTTCTACTGCATAGCCAAACACGGCACCAACCTGCCCCAAGAAACCGTAGAGCTGCTCAGACGCACAGACGCATGCCTCAAAGGACCCATGACCACACCCGAAGAAGTCGGCGCACCAGTCAGCGCAGCTGTGAAAATCCGCAAAATCTTCAACCTCTACGCCAACGTAAGACCATGCCGAACATTCCCCAACGTCGAATCCCTCAAACCCAACCTAGACTTCGTTGTCGTCAGGGAAAACACTGAAGGACTCTACTCAGGCGCAGAATTCCTCGCAGCCCCAGGAGTCGGCATCGCATACCGCATCATAACCACCGAAGCCAGCACACGCGTTGCCGAATTCGCCTTCAAACTTGCAGAAAAACGCAAAAAACACCTCACCTACGTCCACAAAGGCAACATCCTTAGGATAACGGATGGAATCTTTAAAGACGCCGTTAAAACCGTAGCTAAAAAGTACCCAGACGTCACCGTCGACGACCAACACATAGACGCCATAACCATGCAACTCATCAAGAAACCCGAAGCCTTCGACGTCATCGTCACCACCAACCTTTTTGGCGACATACTCAGCGACGAAGCAGCCCAAGTCACAGGCGGATTAGGCTTAGCGGCAGGCGCAAACATAGGCGACACCTACGGCATGTTCGAACCCGTCCACGGCAGCGCACCAAAGTACACCGGCATGAACCGCGCTAACCCCATATCCATCATAATGGCTGCTGCGCTGATGCTGGACCACCTTGGCGAACGTGAAGCGGCTGCAAAAATTGAGAAAGCCGTCACAGACGTGCTAAGTGAAGGCAAGGTAAGAACCATGGATCTGGGCGGAACAGCCACCACATCAGACATGGCAGATGCGATAGCAGCCAAAGTTCGCCAGAGCTAAACCCGCTTTAGTTCTGTTGCGGTTTTGGTGGATAACTCTTTTTTCCCATCATACCCTTTTCTGACGTAAGCATTCGCCACGAGGATTTTTTCGCCAATCATGAAGGCGCTTGCGGTTTGGGCGTGTTGGCGCCAAGCTGAAAAACCAATCGTTCCCGTGTCGTCTTTCAACTCGAATGTGGACAGGTTGACTTTTTCGCCGTTTGCGGTTGTGATTTCTTTAATTACAGGCAAACTCGCAACTTCGGCTTCCACGTTTACAGTGCCCAAAATCTCTTCCAAGCTGGCTATCTTGGTTAGCTGTTTCTGCGCCGCTGCAACTTCGACGCAGGTCGCGCCATCAACGTGGACTTCGGTTTCGCCGTTGGAACCTGCTTTAACTCTGCCGTTTACAAGCTGCACTTGGGCATTCGGCTTCAAGAGTGGTTCGAGTTCTTGGGCTTTTTCGTTCCAAACGACAACTGTGACTTCGCCTGTAGCATCTGCAAGTTTGAAGCGTAGGACTGTGCCTTCGGTTTGGTCTTGTCGGGTGAAGCTGGATTTTGAGAAGACCTGCTTTAAGGTGCCTTTGAGGTTGACGCTGTTCTGGTTTGTTATTTCTTGGATTTTTTCGCCGAAGCTGCCTATGGATGTTGGGTAATCTTCCACTTTAGCGTCAGGCGGATTGATTTCCACGCGGCTTTTGCTGCTCAGGTGCAACTCCACTTTGCCGTCACGGTCCTCTTTAGTGTAGCCGTGAGAGAAACGGACAACCTGCCCAACTCTAAGTTCGCCAGTTTCTACGGGGTCTGCTTTTTCGTTCCACAAAACCGCGCGCACTATGCCGTGTTTGTCCATGATGGTTACGGAGGCAAATTTTCCAGGTTTTGCACCTTCAAAAGTTCTAACTTGGGAAACTGCGATTACACGGGCTGTTATGGTGACGTTGTGGATTCCTAAAACCAGTTTGCTTATGGGGAATTTGTGGTCGGGTTTGGGTGTTTCTTGGGTGACTTCCACGCCGAATTCACGTGCGATTAATCTGAGCAGGGTTGTGTCGGCGATTAATCCGCCTGTTTTTTCTCTGGCAGCGTCTAGTTTTTCTATGATTTGGTCTCGGCTGGTTTGTGGGTGCTGGGTTAGTATTTGCTGGATTAGGTCTTCAGGGGTCATTTTTGTTGGTTGCCGCCACAAGTATTGGTTCGGGTTTTAGTTTTAAATGGTTTGCAGGTTTATGTTGGTTTCTTGTGGGGTTTGGGCAGAAACGAAAAATTAGCCTCTTTATTCAGAGGTTTGGTTAGTAAAATATTTGCGTTAATTAGAATTGGTTTTTGAAGAAAGTTAGGTTGGGTTGTTTTTGTTAGTCTGTTTCTGTTTCGTCTTCGTCGTTACCGTAGTAGCCTTTAAGCATGATGAGTGCAATTGTGACGAATGTGGCGGTCATGAGAACGCCAATGAGTATCTGGAAGTATCCACCTAAGTCCGTATAGAGTTCCTCCTTAAGCCTGCATATTCATGTATAGTTTAGGTATTTAAGCAGTAGCTTTTTTCCACTCAGCCATCAGGGATTTGTAGAGTTCGTCGTGTTCTTCTAGGGTTTCGTACCAGCCTAGGTTATGGGCGATTTTTTGGGCGATGAGGTGGTAGCAGAGGTGAACTTTGCGGTCCAGAACGCGGAAGTAGAAGTCGTCGCAGGTGCAGAATTCAGCTTCAGGCATAAGCAAGTAGTCACGTTCTTTTCCGATGACTATCCAGACTGTGCGGTTGCTGGGTCTGAAGGTGTATTTTTTGATGCGGTTTTCTTTGAGGGCTTCCAGAGCCTTGGTGAAGCGTTGCCCGAAAAGGTCGTAGAGTTCAGTGAGGTTTTTGCCGTTGAGTTTGCCTTCTTGTTTTGCTGTGCGGCATATTTTGTTGAGGTTGTCGATTTCGTTGTTGTCGTTGGTTGTCATGAGTTTGCCCTGTCTTAGTTAAAAGAATAGGCGGGTTGTTAGTTTATGTCTATTTGTTCGCCTTTTGGGGTTTTTGGTCCTTCGAGTTTTGGCAGGATAACTTCTAGCACGCCGTTTTTGTAGCTGCTTTTTGCTTCTTTAACTTTCACTTTTGCAGGTAAGCAGACTTCTTTATAGTACTTGTAGTGGGGTGTGTCCACGCTGATTTCTAGTGAGCCTTCGGTTCCGTGGAGTTTGATGTCGGTTTTTTCCACTCCTGGCAGTTCCACGACTACGCGGATTTCGCCGTTGGTTTCCATCACGTCTACGAGGGGTTCGCGTTCTTCTTTGACTTGTGGGGTGCCTTTGAGGGATTTTTTGATGTTGCCGAATTGTTGGATGTCGGGTTTGCCGTCGGGTCCGATTTTCATGCTGTAGCCGTACACGAAGGGTCCGAATTCTTTAACGGTGCTTCCGTCTGGGAGTTTGCGTTCTTTAACGTAGTCTTTGGGGACTTTTTCGGTGAAGTTTTTGAATTCGTCTTCCATGCGTTCTTCCATTTCGCGGAAGAGTTTGTCGATGTCGCCGAAGAAGGGGTCTTTGTCGAATGGGCTGTTGCGTCGGCGTTTGGTCCATTCGGGGTTATCTTCATTGTCTGAAGACATTCTTACAAATCACCTTGGTTGTATCTTGAGGTTTTTCGCGCCAATAAGGTTTATCCCGTAAAAACAGGTTTCGCATGTTTTGTTTACTGGGGTATTCTGTTGCTTGCGGCAGACTATAGCCCCCTTATATATAGAATCCAACATGACTTTTTGACCTTGATAGGACCCTGTCGTTTCATCTACCCCTTCCCCCTACCAGTCTTGTTAGCATCTGATGTTGACAGTTTTTGACCCCCAGCAGACTCCCCTATCT
>CAYGJP010000193.1:0-4191 GCA_964350175.1 uncultured Candidatus Bathyarchaeia archaeon | reverse complement strand
ACCCAGTATATTGACCCCCCAAACGACTAAAACCAAAGAATCCGAAAAGTCTCCGCTGTTTAGAACATCAGTCAAAAAGCGCGTAGCGTAAAAGTACCATGCGAAAGCATTCGCTAACAGCACTATGCTGGATACTGCTGTTTTGGGGCTTGTTCCGATTTTATCGGTGAATGCTTTCCTGAGTATCGCTATCACATACACCTATCTCTTAGAACTCAGTTAAAGATTAAGAATTCTATAGAAAGTCGCCCTCATATAAAAATAAATAAAAGAAAAAATAATGTTGAGGTTTTTTACCACCAAACACGAACTACCGTAGGATCTACTCCGCCCTTAGCGCGAACGGCACGTTTAGCCATGTACGTTCACCTCCTGCATTATCCAATTCAACACTGCGGGCACATCGATTCTACTGTGATAGGATACGCCTGCACAGTTTTGGTTAACTACGTAAGAATGCAACGCCAGAATGGTGTACGTTTGTCCCAGAAACACGGGTCCGCCAGAGTCGCCAAAAGCAATGCCGCCTCTGCCATTACCTGGATTAGCAGAGCACCTGACGAATTCGTCGCTCCAAGCAAAGTTACCCGGCATAAGCCGTGACTGTGCACTGTTCCGCATCAACAACCCCACCCAAGTACTCCCGCCTTTTTTCGGCGTCAACTGCTCTTGAACACCGTAACCGACAAGCGTTACATCAGTTTGCGCGGGTAATGTGTCGACAAGTCCGAGGCTTGGGAGTTGACCATACTGGCTTACGACACTTTTGGGTACGGGTTCGTTGAGGACTATTATGCCTACGTCCCTGAAGAAGGCGTACGGCACCCCGTTTTTGTCCTGCAGGTTTGCAGCGAAGTCAGGATTAGGGTAAGCTGTTCCCTCATAGTACGAAGTTACTCCTTGGGGTATGATTTGATTGTTCTGGAGGGTCCACGTGATTGGCCCACTGTCAAAGCAAACAACTACCTTTTTTTCCGTCATGGCGTGAGCTGCAGTCAATACAATCCGGGGAGAAATCAACACGCCACTACAGACTTCAACGGGTACTAGGTTACCTCCCGAGTCAGCGGTGTAGAACACAACTAACCCGACACATGTGCGAGTTGTATCTGGCTGGTAGTTCCCAGTGATTGCATATGCACTGGTAGTCAATAGGAGAATTATGATAAAAGAGATAGTTAGGCTGCTAACCTTGGTTTTGTTCATTCTGCCCCACCCCGATGATGTACGTATGCCGGACATATATCGGACTCAGAAATAAGTACAAACTCGTAACATATAAGTATTGCTAAACAATACATCCTTTAGGAAAAACTGCTCCACAGCATCTAAAATTGCAATGTTACAAAACTACCCTTTAGGCGGGATTTAAAACGGGGAGCACTCGCGAAGACTTATCTGAACAGGTTCAAGCCCTTCTTCGAAGGTATGGTCAGGATGGGTTCCGAATTGCAAAAACAGCCCTTTTAAAGGATGAAAAGCTGTCAAAGCCCATCATTGAGGTACTGCGTTACTTCATTGAAGAAACATGGTTCAATATACAGCATCCTGCATTGATTGCGTTAGCGTGTGAAGCCGTTGGAGGAAAACCTGATGTGCCAAACCAGGTTAGTGCTGCAATTGTGCTGCTCACGGGAGCCGCAGACATACACGACGACATAATTGACAAGTCAAAAACTAAGGCATCCAAGCCAACGCCTTATGGAAAATTCAGCCCAGACGCTGTTCTCCTCGCAGGCGACGCCCTATTGTTCAAAGGGCTAATGCATCTCCACGAAGCATGCGACGATTTCTCGGCAGAAAAAAAGCAGGCAGTGTTGGGTTTAGTTCAGGATGCCTTTTTTGAGATAGGAAACGCCACGGCAAGTGAACGCGCCTTGAAGGGAAAACACAGTCTGGAACCGGAAAAATACCGCAGAATAATCGAGGCAAAAGGTGCAGTGTCGGATGCGTGTGCTCGAATTGGCGCAATCATCGGAGAAGGAACGCTAAAAGAGGTTGAAACATTAGGTCACTTTGGCAGAACTCTAGGCGTTTTGATGGCTGTCAAGTATGATTTAGTGGACCTTTTCAACCCAACTGAACTGCAAAATAGAGCAAAAAACGAGATTTTACCCCTGCCTCTCTTGTACGCTTTACAGGACCCAGCAACAGAGAAGCAGGTTGAGACCTTGCTGAAAGGCAGGTTGACCAAGCAAAAAACTGAAAAAATCGTGGCACTCGCCCTGAAAACGAAACAAGTTCAAACCCTGAAAAAGGAAATGCGTGTAATGGCAAAAAAAGAAGCAAACCTGCTACAGGCACTCAAAGGGGATACGCACTCGCTTGAGTTGCTGCTTCAACTGTCCACAGAATATTTTTGATGCCACAGGAACCCCTGCGTTTCCCATGCGCAGCTTTGTTGTTGCCCCAGCACAGTCACAAGTTTATTTATAGTTAGTTCTCAAGAAGAGAATACGCGGAACGGGAGCCAATAGCACAGGTAGAAAGCACCTGCTCTTGGTGGGTCAACGTTAAACAAGGCGTGGGCAGTCCCAAAATCCCAACTCTCTCCGAGAGTAAACATTTTTACCCCGTTCACGTCTTGGAAACGCGAAGATCTGCCAAGAGCGAATTTTGGTAATCTGCCCTAAATCTTTTTTCAGGATAAGTAAAGCATAAATCTGCTTGGTAGTTTACTGGTTTAGTGAGTGTATAGGCATGGCAACGGCAGCTGGAGCGGCGAGCGCAGAGATGGCGCAGGCAAGTTCGTATCGTGTTAAGTTTAGCCGAGAAGCGTTCTTGGAGTTAGTCAGAATGGCTAAGCCTAAAGTAATTTACCTGAGGAAAAACATGTTTTTCTTTGCCTTTGACGGATTTGTAATGTATACTTATGAATGCAGCCCGAGCGACTTTGCTCAGAGAATCATAGAAGCCATAGAGTTTTCGAATTAGGCATGGACCAAATAAAATAGTTTCAGCTTACAACAATTTTGTCTCAAGTTTAACTTACACACAAATTAATTTATCGTGTCGGAGCATACTATGGTATTGCCGACTCTGAAAAAGCATAAGTAAAAACATGTGCTTTGGCGGGGCCAACGTTAGGCAAGTCGCGAGCACTCGTGCCATCCCCCACATGGTGGTTTCTTGTCCTCTTCGCGGCTTGAAGAACGTTGGGGTCTCCGCCAATCCACACTTTTAAGAATTAACGCTAAAAACTTGGCGTGTTTGTTGTTGTGAAGGTGTAGTCACAAGTTTATTTATACTATAAACGCAGAGAGGATAGAATGACGAGCAAGGGCAACCATCGAAGAAGCATGGGTTTTGGCGGACTAACGCTTAAACGGAACGTGGAGGAAGTGATCCCCTCTCTTCTAGTTTCCTTTTACCAAGTCCACGTTTCGATTACGCGCACAGGTCCGCCAAACCATAATTTTGGGGTTAATCTTTTCTCTATTCTGTCGCATCTTTCTGGCGGGGGTTTAATTGTTTAACCAGCGCCGCTAGGAACAAGTCAATTCTGTCTCTTGTTTTGCCAAAATCCGCAATCGCTGTTAGGGTAGTGGTTGGTGTTTCCGCAGAAACATTAACTCGTGTGACGTTTTCTGCCATTGCCACTACCTCTATTGAAAGCAGTGAGCTGTAAGACATGAAGCCGGCTTTCGTTTTTGCTTTCACTTTGTGCTCCGCTTCGTTTGTGTCTTCTATTGTCCATTCTATGTCAGGGATTGCTTTCTGAATAGCCGCCCAAACCGTGCTTAGGGGGTAATCCATCTCAACTATCTCGTTCTCTTTACGCAAGTAAGCCATGTCATCCACGTCAATAGCCTTGAGAAACAGGTATTTAAAATGTTCACACTAAAACGGCTTTGTCCCTAATGGTTGCTGGTTGGTAAGGTTTGAGGGTATGGGTTTTCCTGCGGTCTTGAAATGCCAATACGCGATAGGTCTCTATCGCTTTTGCCTACCCCCTCCCCCCTCCTTTTTGAAAACCCCAATTTGAGCCCCGTTTTTAATTCTGGGTCTGAATTTTGGTTAGTCGGCGGCTGGAAAAGGCGCAGAAAGGCACAAAAAGGCTAGAAACGGCGCAATTTGGCTGGTTTGGCTTAAAGGTTTTTTCTGATGTGCTCTTTGATAGGTGTGACTTTAAAAAATCTGTAGACGCCCGTCATACTGTGGGTCAAGCAGCGACGCGTCTGCCCCTGTATC
>CAYGJP010000192.1:0-4201 GCA_964350175.1 uncultured Candidatus Bathyarchaeia archaeon | reverse complement strand
TTTGCTATCTGAAATTTTTTTGTCGCTGGGCTCGACCTACCCCTCTATCGTTTCTGCATCGAATCACTAATAGGCACCAAATATGACGATTAGCCAATTAATGCTCACGAGAACTATCTTTGCCGCGGTCTTTCTCCGAAAAAGGTTTAATTCTGCTATGGTCTATTCCGAATGTTTTTCCAAAGTAACCTTGCGTTGTTCTTTGGCTCTTTTATTGAGGAAGTCTCTTGCAAAAGTAAGGAAATAGTTCGTGGCAGATTCGGGGTCATCGGGAATTGTGCTTTCTTTCACGTTGTCTTCGTTGCCGTCATGGAAATGTTTAGGAAAAGTTTTGACCGTGTTCCATTTGCTGTGTGGCGCGTTATCATGCCGATGTATGAGACCTCTTACATGTCGGTGCTCCCAGTGATAGGAATACTTTCCTGATGCTGACAGCCAAACGTCAACGAAACTCTCATCCTTTAGAAAAATACGTAGCCTTTCAACAGCGCCTGAGGAGGTGAACCGAAGCTGAACATCAACAACTATGTCGGAAAACTCGGCAAGAACAAGGTCAACGATTCGATTAAACAGCTCGTCCAAACTTTGACGGTTAGTCATGTTTAAGAGCCACTAACTCTTTTCGAATGGTCTGGGCTCGCTCTTCAAGGTTCTCTAATACGATTAAGTGTTCCCACGCGGGATGTTCTGCAATAGCACCTTTCCGAATTTTCTTCTCCAGTTCTGCTGCACTTTTTACTTCGTACCGCGTCTTTATTTCATGGATTTCAGCAAAGCAAAGCCGTAACTGCGATTCAAGAAACTCCTCTATGCCCTTCCTTACAAGTTCATCTGGCGGGACACCGAAAACTTTGGAAAGCCTCTCAACGATTGCCGCATTTTCAACCATTACTAACGCCACCACTAAGACGTAATATGCGGGTGAACCTATAAACTCTTGTCTTAAAGGTTACTTTTGAATCTCTTGCAGCCGCTAAACAAGAAAAAGAAACAAGCAAACTTATCTTAATATCATGTTGACGAATTTTTCTGGGTTAAACACTTCAAGGTCCTTGTACGCCTGCCCCACACCAATGAACAATATGGGTTTCTGCGTCACATAAGTCACACTCAGGGCTGCGCCGCCTTTCACGTCCGCATCCACCTTCGTCAAAATCGTCGCATCTATGCCGACACACTTGTGGAATTCCTCTGCCTGCTGCACCGCATCGTTTCCCGCCAGCGAATCCACCGTCAAAATAGTCAAGTCAGGAGTTACTATGCGTTTGATTTTGGCAAGTTCATTCATGAGGTTCTGGTTTGTCTGCATCCTGCCCGCGGTGTCGATGAGGACAACGCTGGTGCCATGCGCTTTGGCGTGGCTGATGGCGTCGTAAGCTACTGCCGCGGGGTCTGCCCCGTACTGGTGCTTGATCATGCGTACGTTCAGGCGTTTCGCATGCTCTTCCAGCTGCTCGATGCTGCCTGCACGGTAGGTGTCGCTGCCCGCGAAAACCACAGAGTACTTCTTGTCTTTGAAGAACTGGGCGACTTTGGCGATGGAGGTGGTTTTGCCTGTGCCGTTGATGCCCACAAAAAGCAGAACCAAAGGCTCTTTCTTTTGCCGTTTCTCCTCAGCCTTGGCTAGGAGGTCAATTTTTTTGTCGGTAAGCATAACTTCCAAAAGCACTTGCCGCAGATTATCCTCGATGATTTTTTTGCGGTCCTCAAGCCGTTTCACTTGGACGCCGTGTAAACGTTTCTCAAGCTCATCACAAACTTTGTCTGCTACAGGAAACGCAACGTCGTTCTCGGCAAGGGTCATTTTAAAATCTGAAAGAACAGGACGCAGATTCTCAGCTTTAAGCTCAGTGGTGGTTACTTTGGTTACTAAACCTTTGAACCCTGACTTGAGCTTCTCAAACATGTCTTTACTGCTGTCCTTGTCTTAACTCGGCAAGCAACTCTTCCATTCGGGTTCTGCCGTGGTTAATGCGTTCAGCAACTTGAGAGAGCTGCTGCTGTCCCGCGGCTCGGGTTTTCTCAATTTCAGCTAAGCGTTCTTTGACTATGGTTTTAGCTTCAGGCAGCGTCTTCTCAACGGATACGCCTGCGCCCATGCCCACGACAACCTTGTCGGTGTCTGCAAGTTTGACTTTCACGTAACTACTGCCGCCTATGGGAACGAGGAGTTCAGCGTTTTCCTTCTCCTTCTCTATGCTTTCCAAAGTCATGTTCGCATATGACAAGTCAGTCATGGCCGCATTCATCATGCTAAGCCGCTGCTGCAAAGCCTCAGCCGTCTGCTCAAAATACCTGAGCTCCATGCTTAGTTTGCGCAGTTCTTCGTCTTTGCTAACAGAAGCCAAACCGTTTATGCTCCAGTGACGATTTTCTTCAAAATCGCATTATCAATCTCTTCAGGCGAAATCTCTTCAACCTTGGTTACCTTCATGTGGCACCTTTTCACGCGGTGTCTGCTGCCGATTTCGGCGTAGATTTTCTCTTCGGCATGCTCGGGTTTGTCCGCTAACACTTCTTTAGCAAACTCCGTCTTCAATTTCGGCTTGTAGATTTTGCCTGTTACTCTGAAAACCTTCATTTACTCAACTTCCTGCACAACATCCAGTGCATTCCCAATTATAAACATCTCGGGTCCAGTTGTCAAAGAACCAGCAACCGCTGCATGACTATTCGCAATCAAGCCTGTGCCAACGTAGGGTATGCCGCAGTTAATGGTGCCCACGTCCACGGGAACCTTCAAAACAGACTCTAAAATTTTCTTTTCGTCTTCCTTCAGTTGTGGATGAGCCAGAACGCCTTTGTTTGTGGCGACGGCTAATGAGCCAACGTAGGTTAACCCAGCGATGGTGCCTGAAACCACTTCAACGCCCAACGCATCGGAAACCTGCTTTCGTACAAAGTCTTTCATGCGGTGGTCAACCACTGCACCTTTATCGTTAGCTAAAACCAAGTTGCCAAACGCGGTTTTCCTGCTCTCCATAATGGTGATGTTGCCGTCGAAAGAGGCTTTGATGGCGTCGAGTTCTTCTTGGCGAACAAACGGAGAAAGGATAATGCCGTTCGAGTTCGCACACGCCAACGCGCCCCCAAGCAAAGAACCGCCTATGGAGGTGTGGATAAGCTTAGTTTTCAGCCACTCAGCCGTTTTCTCCGCTTTATCCTGCGGAACCATCTTTGGAATTAATACAAACTTTTCAGTTGCAAGTGTATATACGCCTATGCTTGGGCTGCCGATGATGCTGGTTAAATAAACGGCCAAGAATAATTCGCCTCATGTTGGTTGTTATTGGCGATATCTCTGCAGACTCCCTTTTCTGTGTTGCGGTCGCATCTGAAAGTTTTACCACTCAACATACGCAAACTTTGCTTAGTCAGTTTTTGCAGGTTCCAACCAGTTCCGCGACTTAATCAGGGTTTTTCCTGCAGCGTTCACTTTCAAGCAGCCCTCATATGGGCACATTTCAACACACCGCAAACACAGAACGCACATTTGCGTAGGTATGTCGCCGCCCTTCTCCTCGTAAACATCCGTAACCTGCACAGAACAAACCCGCTTACAAATCCCACACTTCGTACACTTCTCCTCCACCTTATTTAGGCGAAGAAGAGGAACACCGCGAAGACTCTTAAAACGGTTCACAGCAGCCACGGAGACACCTGTGGGACAGAACCGACACCAAAAGCGCCGCACCACAAAAGAACCCGCCAACGTAGTAGCGACGAACGCAAGAATGCCCGCGGTTACCAAGAACTCAGGGAAGTAAAGCTCAAACGCGCGCATGTACGGGAAGCTGAGGCTGTAATCACCAAACCCCACAAGCCCCGGATACGGTATAAGCAGCGGCTCTAACGGACCCAAAAAATAAACAATCAGGGGCTTAAAAGGACCATTGAAAAACAGGAATTGCTCCCAAACCTGCGGGTCTAAAGCGCCATAAAAGAACGGCAAAGTCAACACGGAAGCGGCAAGCACGTATCGGAGTTTATGCAGAATCTTGTTGGCGCGTTCAGGGAGGTTCCTGTAGCGTACGCGGGTAACTTTTCGAACTAAACTCACTAAATCCATGTACAAACCGAACGGGCATATCCACCCGCAGAAGAACCGACCTAAGAAAATGGGCAACACAAAAATGATTACGGCTAAGACAACGGAGTTCCATTTCGCAAGTATCATAACGGTGGAGAAAATCGCGAGCAA
>CAYGJP010000191.1:0-4204 GCA_964350175.1 uncultured Candidatus Bathyarchaeia archaeon | reverse complement strand
AAATGGAGCCTCGAGCGGGCTAACCCAGTCCGAGAGCAGAGCTTTTCCTCCTTTTAAATTCTCAAAACACTACGCTACCATGCCCCCACTACAAGCGCCCGCCCCCACTCCCATACACGACTACGACAAAAGCCTTAAGCGAAGCAAGCGAACACTTCAGACTCTGCACAACGGTGAAGTAGCGTTAAGATTCCTTGACCATATGAGCGCGCTGGGACTTTCGACAGCGAGAGTAGCGAAGTACGCAACTAAGCTTGTGGTACTACTGCGAGTGATAGACAAAGACCTCAAAGACCTAAACCGAGAAGATGCGGAAAGGGTCGTTGCGTGGATAAACAACAAGCCGCATAAGGAATGGACTAAGCATGACTCGAAACTTGTCTTGCGTAAGATTGTCCAGTACGCTAAGCAGGGTAGCTGTACTAAAGGCACTCCTTTGCCTTGTGAGGTTAGCTGGATAAGTTTGGCAGTTAAGGAGAAAGACTTCAGAGCCACACCCGAGAATCTGTTAACGCAAGATGAAGTAGCTTCAATGATTAATGTTGCTGCAAACACGCGAGACCGCGCTTTGGTTTACGTTCTTTTCGAGGCTGCGCTGCGACCTGGAGAATTGCTAACAATGATAGTGGGTGGCGTGGAATTCAAAGAAGACTACTGCCTAATCAGCGTCAACGGCAAAACAGGAATAAAACGCATACCGCTAGTCGTTTCCTTCAAACCGCTACTCGAATGGCTGCGAGACCACCCTTGCCCAGATGACCGAAACGCGCCACTGTGGTGCTCACTTTCTAGCAATCGCGTTGGGGACCGACTAAGCTACCAGCATTTTCGCTTGCGCGTCAAACGTCTAGCTGAAAAAGCCGGTTTGAAGAAGGATATTTGGCCGTATTTGTATAGGCATTCGACTTTAACCGCAATGGCTAAGGTTTTTACAGAAGCTAAGCTTGAGCAGTTCGCTGGATGGACTTACGGCAGCAAAATGACCAGACGCTACGTCCACTTCTCGGCTAGAGACTTGGAAGACGCGGTTTTGGAACTGCATGGGCTGAAGCAGCCTCAAAGAGGTGATGGCATGGCTAAGCTCATTGAGTGCCCAAGGTGCCGAAACAAGAACCCGTTTGGCAACGTCAGGTGTAGCTTCTGCGGCTTCATACTGGATAGGCGTCTGGCTGAGGAAACGGAACAGAAGACAGCAGAAAAGGATATGGAAATCCAGAGCCGGCTGCAAAAGCTAGAACAAACTATTACGTTGCTCCTCAACAATCAAACTGGAAGGTCAAACTGAAACTCGCGTTACGAACAATAGCGTAACAACAATTGTAAAGAGAGGCAACAGGAAGAATCAAGCAGTCACGCAGTCAAGCGCTAAGATGGACTTGATGGACAAAGTAGACGACAAAGGGACTTAAGGAGGCGGACAAAATTAGCGGTTACCTTTCATGGCTATGTTTACCCAGCTTGGCGTTCAAATTACTTAAACAATAGCTGAACCTGTACGTTACTTCTGACCTGTTATTTTTGTAAGTTCTCTTTGAAAAGTTTTAGCAGCGTCGTCACTGTCGGCCTTGTCATTGTTTACGTTGCTCCTCTCAGTGGTTTTAGCTTGCTTATCGTTGTTGGGGTTCTGGTGGTTGTGTTCCTCGACTAGTCTTGCTACGGTGCTCTCGATAGGCTCATGCGGGTAGGATTCTAACCCTT
This sequence comes from uncultured Candidatus Bathyarchaeia archaeon, assembly GCA_964350175.1. GTDB lineage: Archaea > Thermoproteota > Bathyarchaeia > Bathyarchaeales > Bathycorpusculaceae > JADGNF01. Next base: position 2,506 of record CAYGJP010000191.1, on the reverse strand, counting down.
TCAGGTTAGCTGCTAAAGCCGTATGCACCTCAACTAATCTAGCAATGATGCAGTCGTAGGTTTCACGCGGATAAGATTCAGCCTGCCTCAACCGCTGAACCGTCGCTTTGGAAAGCTGAATAGTAGTCAAGTTCCTTTCAGCAATGGTTTTCTTAATAGTCATCTGTTTTACCTTCAACCAAGACACAAAATCACATAGCTCACATATAACTCATTATGTGGCGCACTATAACTATCAAATAGCCAGCCAACAACCAGACCATAAGCACTACGCTCTAAGGAAAGCACAAAAGCGGGCAAACCCAATGGGGAAAACCTAATTGCATTATAACCAGACTACAAAGAGATGCGGTGAAGAACGCGGTTAAGGGCAGAGCTGCGGTTAAAACATGCGGTTAAGCGGTTAAAGACGGACAAAACTCGCTGTTCAGAGCGGTCGCAGATGGACAAACAAGCGGACACGTGGTCACAAAATGAAAAATACGGATACTCCAATAAACAAATAATACTTTAATATATGGGCAACGGTTGATAAGCAGGCTTACTGTGGGCTTTTGGGGTGGAAATGGGCTGCTGGCAAGCTTATTTAGTATCTCCCACTATTGCTTTTTACGCTAAGAGGTTGTGGAAAAACTGTGACCGCTTTGACCGCACACAGAGACTCCAAAAAGAGGTGGAGGCGAAGCACAGGTGTTCTTGTGGCCGTTGCACTTAGTGGGCTTAGGGATGGCGTGGGTTGGCGGTGTGGAGTGGTGGAGTTTCGGCGACTGCGAAAGGGGGGCATGTGGTTGCTTAGGACGCCCCGAAAGCTCGTTAGGCAAGGCTTCAGGAGGGAAACATATCTTGGTTATGTTGGTGAAGATGAAGCTGACAGCCTGCTAGATTTGACTCCGTCTAGCTTCAAATGGAGGTGGGAGAATTTCATGAGCCAGACTGAGGACCAGGGAGAACGGCTTAAGCGATACTGGTTCCGGATTTTGGGGAAGAGTGATGCATGGAAGTTGCTCCGAAACAAATCGCCCCCATCGCATAAGAAGCCGCAGGATCCTTATTATTCCCCTGACAGTTGGGTCGGCGTCTGGACGGGCAGTTATTATCCACTTCTAAAGCACTTGACTATAGACCTTAGTCTTGTAGACATGGCGAACGAGGAATCGCGGAGGGTGTTCTTCACGAAGGTTGTGCCCCGAGTAGCGAACGATGCTGGCATGCCTGTAAAGGGGGCTGTTATGGCGTTTGGTTATGCGCTTAAGAGATTCGAGGGTGGGTATAGCCCTCAAGCAGTCCGGCTGTTTATGCCTCAGCTCAATGAGATTGACACAGAGGACGAGTTTAACCGTGCTGCGTTGGAGGTTGAGCGGAAGGTTGTGAGGGTAGTTGGGCTGCAGCGGTGGCGTGTCAGAAACATGTGGCTCTACAAGAATTATCTAGAGTGGCTCAAGACAAGCTTAAGCGTACAGTACGAGGCAGGTGACTTGTGGGATCAGCTTCACGGCAAGTACTCGTTTAGTGAAGAAGGCACGCATATGGGCAGATTAAATAATTCTTAAGGGGAGAACAGGGTCTCTTCTTATTGGGTTAGCATGAAGGGATCAGGTTCTCCTGTGCTCTTATTCGAGAACTTGGATTTAACCCCTAGCCACTACATCCTCTGGAAAAACCTACACCTCCAAGGTGCAGGGCGCCCAGTAGAGTACGACCAACAATGCGACCTGAGAGCTTTGATGCTAACCCAACTCGAACAGATACCCTACCGTCAAAGACCTCGCCAAGCGACTCAGCCGAAGCCCAGATATGCGCCAAGCCTGAGGATACGGCGATAAAGCGCCAACTGAAGCCCACTTCTCACAGATGAAAAAGAGAATAGGCATCAAGCAGGCAGACCTTACAGGAGACGGAACCGGGTACAGCTTAACCATCACCAAACATTACCTGAGTGTAAGAGAAAAGGCTGGAGAGGCAGCGAAGTCCAATGAGCCTAAAAGTGTCAAGGCTAAACCGCAAACTAAACAGGATAAAAAGAGGCTGTTTACTTATGCTTTTGCGCTTATGGATCTCAATACTCACATGTATGTTGGATACGGCGCTTCGTTGAAGTCGGAGAAGACGGCTTTTGAAGCTGCGTTTGCGATTATGCAGGAGTGCGGTGTGGGGGCTAAGAGTGTTAGGTTGGATCAGTATTATGCTGGGCAGTCTACGGCGGCTCTTTTTGGCGTGGATACCAGGCTGTACGTGATTCCTAAGAGTAACGCAACCATCAAAGGGTCGTATGCCTGGAAGGATATGTTGAGGGATTTGATTTCGTATCCTTTCTTGTTTTTGAGTGAGTATTTTAGGCGGGAGCATTCGGAGAGTGGTTTTTCTGCGGATAAGCGGTGTGATGGCTGGAAGATTTGGCAGCGAAGAGGCGACAGAATAGGTACAGCAACGTTGCTTAGGGGTTGTGGCATAATCTTCTCTGGTTAGGAGGCGCCACCTGACTTATGTCCCAAAGCCGAATATTTGT
>CAYGJP010000190.1:0-4234 GCA_964350175.1 uncultured Candidatus Bathyarchaeia archaeon | reverse complement strand
CGCCATCAGAGATATACCTCAAAGACAAAGTGTAAGGCTATTTCTAGATAGAACACAACTAAACGCGTCAGCAAAAATTTGGTCAGTAATAGGAGAGTAGATTTTTGAATAGCCCGCTACTCGCCGTTTTCCATTAATCCCGAACATCTTCGTGCCAAGCCTTATCTGAATGTAAGCCTAATTCTTAATCAACACAGAGGCAGATGTTAAAATGACCGAGCAACACCCAAGAATAAAACGCGAAAAGAAAACCATCGACGCCATGGTCCACATCTACTGCAAAAACCACCACGGAACCCACGGAGAACTCTGCCCTGAATGCACAGAATTTTCAACGTACGCGTTCATGCGCCTAGACAAGTGTCCGTTCCAAGAGAAGAAAAGCACCTGCGGCAAATGCCTCATTCACTGCTACCGCCCAGACATGAAAGAAAAAGTGAAAAAAGTCATGCGGTACGCGGGACCACGCATGCTGCTGCATCACCCTGTTTTGGCTTTGCATCATGTGTGGGATGGCAGAACAAAACCCCCAAAACTAGGCAAGAAAACAGAATAGGGTTCCCCTTCCCTTTACGTGTTTTTGGTTTAGACTTCGGCTTTGGCTAGGAGTTCCTTTGCATTTCCAATTGCCAACTGGTAGAAGACCACGGTTAACACGGCGCTTATGACACCGCTGATTGCAATTGACAGGTACAGGTCAAAGAAGGGCGCAATCTGACCCCCCGAAAAGATTGAAAGCACATACGGAAGCAGAGGCGCCAGTATAGCTGCACCTGCACCCGCACAGGCAAGCATGTTGATTAAACTCCATTCTCCACGTATCATTCGGGGTCTGGGGACTTCGTTGAAGTCAGCGCCTTTGATGCCGTTTGCCAAAGACAACAAACCTACAGGTATGGCCAAAAAAACAGCCGCTAAACTCAGGGTTAGGATTGTATTAAACGAAGGCTGGTAAATCAAAAAGCCCACTGTTCCGGTGATCGGCAGAACTATGAGCGAGAAGAAAAGAATGAATGCGTACTTGCTCTTCACAAAGTTTTTGGCTGAAACGGGAGACGAGTAAAGCCGCCAAATGTTCTGGCCCTCTTCGCCTGTCATGAAGCTACCAAGACTCATAGCCATGATGGCCACTGGAAAGACCGAGGAAATGGCAAGCATGACAAAGGGGACTTCAGGTGCATTTGTTGACTGCGCCCCGTTAAACGACGACATAAAGGGTATTATGAGGAAAACTATGGGCACTATGAATGTACCTATCAGCTCTCGTCTGCGAGTAAATGCTTTGAGGTCTTTGCGAATCAGGGCAGCTTCAACTGCGGAAAAACCGAATTTGCCCAAGACCCCCGTTTTAGGCACGTAGGCGCCGCGTGAAATGGTTATTGCTGGAGGTTCGTAAAGTCCAAACCGCGTGTTCAAAGCAGTTCCCAGCAGGAACAAGCCAACCATGAACAAAATGGACAACACAAAAAAGACAATTCCCTGTAACAGCAACCCGCTAATTAGTGAATACAAAGTCATGCCAAGCCACACGAAAGGCACAAACCAGATTATACTCTGCACAGAAGCAACGGATTGAATGAAATACAGCGAGTTTGCGCCCGAAGTTATATAGAAGTAGATAACGTAGAAAACTACAAAGAAAGCTATGGAACCTGCAAAGCGTACCCAAACTGCCGCTCGCCCCGATGACTTGTACACCGCGCCGACAAAGCGAGACTGCAAAATTCTGACAATTTCAGTGGTGGCACTAGCCATGAACGCAGCTGCAAACATAGCCAAAACTGCACCTACCGCAATAATTGCTTGCCCGACAAAAACTGCGAAGGGCAGGACTGCTGCGGAGATAAGCAAAACTGCCATTACAGGAAAACCAAGCATCTCCGCCAGAATGGCTGCAAAGGTGTGTTCCTGCCAAGTGACAGGTAACCAGTAAGGTGCTTGACGGGAAAATCTTGTGCCGCTGCGTTGAATCTGCATAAGCATCGTGAAAATTAGGCTGAAAATCAAAATTATAGTCGGCAACGACAAGAGCAAACTCTGAAAGCCTTGGCTAAATAAGCTTTGAATCTCAGCTTCTATTACCAATGAATTGTAGAAGTAACCTGCCAGTAAGCCGACTGCTAATCCTACGATTATGGGTAAACCGTATGTTAGGTAGCTGAAGAGTCTGTTCCGTTTTACGTTATAGTTTATGCGTCTTTGTCCTCTAAGAAGCCTGCCTGACTTCCTGTCGACACCGATGAGTTGACGGATTTTCTTCCAGTTCATTTGACGAGTTCCTCAACCACCGCTCTTACATCGCCTGTCCCAGTTAGCTTCAAGAATATGTCCTCTAAACCTGAACCAGGCAACTTCGCCAGTTGCTGAAGTTCTTCCATGTTGCCCAACGCGAGGATGGTGCCTTGGTACATGATGCCTATGCGGTCGCATACAGCTTGGGCGATTTCTAGAATGTGCGTGGACATTATGGTGGTTACGCCTTGTTGTTTGAGCTTGTAGAGGAAGTCTTTGACGATTCGGGCGGAACGCGGGTCTAACCCGTTCAGCGGCTCGTCTAGAATCAGGAGTTTGGGTTTGTGGAGGAACGCGGCGATTAAGGCAATTTTTTGTTTCATGCCTTCGGAGTAGCTGCTTATCATGTCGCCTTCTCGTCCCTCAAGCTGCAGGGCTCGCAGGTACTCGTTGATGCGGGTCTTTTTCTCTTCTGCATTCATGCCGTAGATGTCGCCTATGAAATCTAGGAACTCAATTCCCGTCAAGAACTCGTATAGGTGAGGGGATTCAGGAGCGTAACCCACAAGCATTTTCACAGCTACAGGGTCGTCTTTTACGTTTAATCCTAGAACGTGGACGGAACCTGCTTCGGGCTGCACTAAGCCAAGGAGCATTTTCAGGGTGGTGGATTTGCCTGAGCCGTTGGGTCCTAGGAGACCAAAGATTTCTCCTGGTTTTATGGCTAGGTTGATGTTGTTTACGGCTACGAGTTCGTTGTAGCGTTTGAGGACGCTTTTTAGTTCAACTGCGTAGGTGTAGTTCTGGTTCATTGGAGACCCCATTTTCATTAAAGCATTGACTGGTATATATTTATTGTAACAACATCGATAAGTATTGACTTGTATTGGCGCTTGTCAATGGGGAGCGTATGCGTCAAACTCACGCGAAACAGTTCTACATTCTTGCCGCGTCTAACGCCCCATTAACCAGCGCATCCGCCTTTTGAATATAACCGTTGGTTCGAGGCACATTCACAAAACTTACTTTCGTAAAGTTCACCCGCAAATCGCGGACTCTATTCCAGAGTTTAAGCAATTCAGCATTTTTTACTCGGTACTCTCCTGTGAGGTGTTTAGCCACCACTTCACTATCCAAGTGACAAACCACTTCTTCAGCGCCCAATGCCGCGGCAGATTCCAACGCTGAAATCAACGCTTCATACTCCGCTTGGTTGTTTGTGCGCACGCCCAAAAAACGCGAAGAAGCCTTCACCACTTGGTCGTTATCATTTAAGATTACAAAGGCAGCGGCTGCGGGTCCAGGGTTGCCTCTGGCGCCACCATCCGAGTAAACAATCAATCGCTTATACAAGCTGGTTCCCTTTGGTTTCTGTTGGTTTTTGCAGATTTAAGCGATGTGGTTGTGTACTAGCAGTCACAAATTTTTATAAGATAAAGGTACTACACGTATTTTCCGTTGTTGCCCTTATAAAGGAATGAACGCATGAGGAATGAAATTTTCGAAGCCGCCGTGGTACACCAGAAACTGCAAGCCATATTTTTAGACTGCAACTGCAAAGCGCAACTGGCTGATTTGGAGGAGGGCCCCAGCGGGGGACTTGTTGAGGGGTTTGGAAGAGGCAGCATTGCGGTTATGGAGGACATTTTGGCGTTTTGCAAAGAAAACCCCAATGAAAAGAAAATTCAGGCAAAAATTAAGCTGAGCGATGCGCAGACATCGAGTTACTTGGAGTATCTGGTTCAGCAAGATCTGCTGACTCAAAACAAGGACCAGTACGTTATAACACAGAAGGGGCAGAGTTTGCTGAAGTTGTTTGTGAAGCTTCACGATTTCTTCGGAGTTAACCACCCATAACGGGCGCGATTATTTTTTCCATGCGTTTTTCAATTTTAGAACAAAATCCGCTTCATCTTCGGCGAGTTGTTTCTTTACTTCTTTCCATACAGCAGGGCAGTTCTTGTATTCCACGTTGACTATGCCGGGATGATTTGGTCGATTT
>CAYGJP010000189.1:0-4241 GCA_964350175.1 uncultured Candidatus Bathyarchaeia archaeon | reverse complement strand
GTACGTATCCTCAAACGTGACAGGGGAAATTTGAGCTTAGAAAAAACCTACTAAACGTGCAACTGAAAGCTGTAAGGGAACGTACCTCAACCCATATTATAGCCTCACAACAATAACAAACAAGCCATATTCAAACTCGGGAAGGAACCCAAAATGAGCATAGAAAACACCGTCATTTCAGCAGTCTCACTCAACAAAGCATACCCAATAGAAGACACCCAAGTGCCCGTCTTAAACGATATCAACTTAACCATAACCGCAGGCCAATTCGTGGCACTCTGCGGACCATCAGGCTCAGGAAAAACAACACTAATCAACATAATCAGCGGCATAGACAAACCCACCACAGGCAAAATACTTGTCTTCAACCAAGACCTCGCCGAACAAAACGAAGACTTCCTCGCAGACTTCCGATGCAACCAAGTAGGCTTCGTTTTCCAAGCATACAACCTCGTTTCAACTCTCACAGTAGCGGAAAACATCGCGTTTCCCATGGAGTGGAAAAGACAAAACCCAAAAGACATAGAAAAACGCGTCCAAGAACTCCTAGAAAAACTTGGCTTGCAACACCGAGCCAACCACTTTCCCGCACAACTAAGCGGCGGCGAACAACAACGCGTAGCTTTCGCCCGAGCATTAGCCAATGACCCACCGTTGCTTTTGGCGGATGAACCCACAGGAAACTTGGACGCGAAAAATGGACAAAAAATAATCGAAATCCTCCAAGGGCTAAAAGCAGAAGGCAAAACCATAATCGTTTCCACACATGATGAGGAAATAGTACGCTTAGCCGACCAGAAGTTATGTTTGGACGAGGGAAAACTGGCGACTCAAAATGAGTGAAACCGCCTTCCCCGTTAACGACTTGCTTCGAAGAAGGCTCCAAACAGGCTTAACCCTGCTCAGCCTAACCGCATGCGTCGCCGCCACCCTCTTCTTGCTGCTTTTTAGTGACCAGATAAGCTCCGGGATAACCCAGACAGCCCAAAACACGTTAACAATAGGTTTTCTGATTATATTTAACCAGTTTCTCTCCTTTGTAGGCATTTTAGTCTTCGCCGTAGGCGCAGTAATAGTTTCCTTCATCGTCTTTTTGATGATGAAGCAACGAACACGCGACTTCGGGCTCATGAAAGCCACCGGATGCCCAAACGGCCTCATATTTGGCTACTTCTTCACCGAACTACTCTTAGTGACCACCTTGGGCTGTATACTAGGAATAATCCTTGGCTTCGCAGCAGACTACGCAATCATCAACATGGGCGGCTTTCAAATTTACCAGAAAGCACCAAACATCTGGTTCGCACCCCTGGTTTTTGCGGCATTTTTTGTTTTCGCACTGATTTTTGGCGCAAAACCCATGTTTGACACCGCCCGCATGTCACCTGTAAAAGCAATCTCGCCCATGCAGTATTTTGGCTTAAACAAGGGAAACAAGTTCAAAGCGCTCTCAAAATCCAGATTAACCCTCAACTTAGCCGCCAGAAGCCTATTCCGCCGCCAATCAGCCACCATAAGAATCGTCATTTTCCTATCACTTGTCTTCACGTTGCTAACCGTTTCGATTGCAGGCAGCATAATCGCCCGCGACACCACAACGTCATGGGTTGAAAACGCCACCGGAAAAGACACCATCCTAATTGCACATAAAGACATGAGTGCACAGTACCTTGCATTGTTGGCAAAGTTCTCAGGCACAAACCAAGACACATCAGGCTTTGACTATTTAGACCCAAAACTAGCCTTATCCGAAGAGTTTCTTCAACAGTTAAACATGATGCCTGAAGTCGCAAAGGTTGACCCTCGACTAGTCTACTATGGCACTATTAAGGAAGTGAGCAGCTACACTTTTGACCCTGAAACCTTAGCCACTATACCCGTTGGCGACCACCGCGAAGACACAGCCCTCATAGTCGGTGTTGACCCGCAAAAAATCACATCAACATGGTTTGTAAAAGGACAATTCATAGGCGTAAATGCAACTTTAGACGCTGTAGTAGGCGACTCCACGGCACAAATCATGTACTCTCCCAATCCGGATGAAAAAATAAGAGTCTCTGACCCCCTGCAGCAAGGCGTTAGACTACAAAACGTGACATTTGACATAGTTGGCGTTTGTGTAGATCCTATCAATAATGGTAACGTCGTCTACGTTTCCCTCGCTAAACTGGAAAACTTAACCGCCTTTTTCAGTCCAAATGTTCTCATAGTAAAACTGGATTCCTCGTTTAACCACGAAGCTGCCATAGCGCAACTTCAGGAAGCCGTAGCAAACATAGACGCGGATTTAACCATGGTCGACCTTAACACTGCACTACAGAACAACATGGATTTTCTTGGTTCCACCTGGTCTGTTGTATTTCTGCTCCCACTATTCTGCTTGACTGCCGCAGCCTTCAGCCTGATAGCCTTCCTCGTGGTTGCCATTGACGAACAACATCAAGAATTCGCCGTGCTAAGAGCCACCGGAATGAAGCCTAAAACGGTTATAGCCATTCTAGGTGCCCAAAGCCTCATTGTTCTGCTGTCCAGCTTCGCCGTAGGTATCTCCATAGGCACTATACTTACGCTGATGGTTCTTATGCGCGAACCCCTAGTCACAACATTCACTATTCTGCAGATATCGGGTTGGCTACTATCAGCACTTGCCGTAATGTTCCTCGTGAGCCTCTATCCAGCAGTAAAATTCGCCAAGAAACCCCTGCTGAAAATCATGTCATAAATGCCTAAACTCTTTCACAAAAACCTTCAACGAATTCATGTAGGCAGGCAGTTGGCTTAAGAAATCCTGAAACTGCAGCACAGGCACAACAGGCACATTATCACAAAACTTGAATCGACTCGGAACAAGCGACAAAATTACTGGAACAAACTTCGCCTTATCCCAGTTCGCACACTCAACTTTCACCGACACCTCGGGCAGAAAATCAGCTAACGTTCCAACTCGATCCACCTGCGCCGCAACAATCTTTGCCAAGACTGACGGCGAAATTCCGTGGCGCCAATGTTTACAGTCAATGCAAACTACCAAAGGTTTTCGGCATCCAACCACATCTATTTCCCGTCTGCGTCCTGCATGTTTAAACCGCAAATTCTTTGTTACCCCATACCCGTTTCGCTCCAATGCTAACGCGGCAATAGACTCAAATTCTTGCCAATCAAGAAAGTCGCTTACCCGCTCAACATCTGCACCTAACTCCACAGCCCTGACCGCTAACTGCAATCTGCTATTGCCGTCAACTTCCACCAAGTCGCCTTTCAGATAAACCAAGTTAGCGTTTTGCAGCTTTTGGAACAATTTTAATCCAACAGACGAAGGAACCTTTACATCTCTATTGACACTTTCCTGTGCAACAGCCCCGTTTTTAGTTAATTTCAGAAGCGAAATAAGCAAATCCCGCTCAACAACCATCAACAAACTACCTGCGAATATGCGTAAATACGGCAAAAACGCTGCTTAGCGACAGTTTTAGTCTGTATAATCCCGAAAAATTCAAGCATATCCCGCCGCTTGGTATACAAAAGCATCAACAAAACTCATCATTAATAGCCATTGATAGTTGGTCAACGTGTGGGCATGATGATTTTGGCAAGAACCTTCAGGGACAATAAAGACCATCAGCATTTTAGTTGCACACATCCGAAAGGGCATACTGAAACCTGACTGATAGCTTTTGTCTAATCAATCATAGTTTCTCCGAAACTGTCGTTTTTCGCTTCTCGTAGTCACAAAAACCAAGACTCCATGGTAAAATTTAATGTTTTTACGCCATTTTTAAATTATAACCACCCGCTTTTTTAGTTTTAGTTGTAAATTGTGTTCATTCGAAGTTTTTTCGATTACTCAAAATTATCAAATCACCCGAAAAAGGTGGTTCGGGACCTGAAAAATAAGTTGTAACTACGAGAAAACAAGACTTTAACGGGAAAGTTCCATGGAAAAACCTTACAGCAGAACCTGTTCAGAAATTCTTCAGCACATTTTAAGGCTAAACACGCGATTTTTTACTGTGAAACCGCTTCGGCGCATGATGTTTCAAGTCTCAGCAGGCATGATTATTTAAGGTTCGATTAACTTCGAACAAAACCCGTAAAATGCACACCAACAGAGCAAACAAATCATATGAAAACAAAAAGACGCATCAGGTTTAACAGTGCTTTGTATATAAAACAAAGCTGCCTGCCAAAAGTGAACTACTCGCCCCTTACGGGGCGAGCATCCACATTCACGCTCTGTTGAT
>CAYGJP010000188.1:0-4247 GCA_964350175.1 uncultured Candidatus Bathyarchaeia archaeon | reverse complement strand
AAACACCAAACCACCCACAACAACAACTAAACAAAAAACCAAAACAACAAAACACATCTCTTCTTTATTTTCCCAAAAAACAGGTAAACTAATGGGCAAAAGCTTCGCTGACGCAATAAGAGTTTGTTTGCCCTGAAGATATGCTAAGCCACAATACGCATAAAAACGATTTATTCATACCGTATTAGGTACAGGGGTTTTTTCGCTTCATCCCGCCGCTCTTCCAACGAAACATCACTTAACGAAGCCAGCAGTATCTCTTCCAAATAGGCTCCGCCACCTCTGAACTCTTTTCGTGCAGCAGACGCTAATTCTACCTCGGTCAGGGGATGCCTGATTCTTCTAATTTGAGACCTCACGGATCCTCCCTCACACATGCTCTGACATTAGAAGGCATGTTGAAACCTTTTAAGAATATGTGACTGCGCCACGCCGACAACAAAGACAACTCATGGAAAATTTCCAATTTGTTCTAGAAAATAAACCAAATTTAAACGCTGCAAACCAGCAAACTACAACAACTAAAAATCTAAAAGTTAAAACAAAAAAATAAAGATGGGAGGGTGCTACGGACCCTTCTTGGTGATTTCTTTGACAACGCCTGCTGCGACTGTAGTGCCCATGTCTCTGACGGCGAAGCGCCCGAGTTCTGGGAATTCTAAGTATGTCTCAACAGCGATGGGGTGCAAGGGTTCCATTCGGACCCAGGCAGCGTCGCCTGTCTTGATGAAGCTTGGATTCTCTTCGGTGACTTGGCCTGTGCGGGGGTCGATTTTCTTCAGCAGTTGAGTGAAGCGGCACGCGATTTGTCCTGTGTGGTAGTGAAGAACTGGTGTGTATCCTGCGGCTATGGCGGTGGGGTGGTAAATCACGATGATTTGTCCGATGAATTCTTTGGCAACGGTTGGTGGATTGTCAACTGTTCCTGCAACGTCTCCGCGGTGAACATCAGTCTTAGATATGCCTCTAACGTTCATACCGATGTTGTCGCCTGGCTCAGCAATTGGAATCATAGCATGATGCATTTCAATTGACTTAACTTCAGCTGTCTTGTTGCTGGGCATGAAAATGATGTTCTGTCCTGGTTTGAGTACGCCGGTTTCAACTCTGCCTACTGGAACAGTGCCAATGCCAGTGATGCTGTAGATGTCTTGTATAGGAACGCGCAGTGGCTTGTTGGTTGGTTTAGCGGGGACTTCTAGCATGTCTAACGCTTCAATCAAGGATGGACCAGTATACCAAGTCATCTTCTCGCTCTTCTTGAGCAGGTTTTCGCCTGTCCAGCCTGAAACGGGGACAAAGTTAACCTTGTCAGTCTTGAAGCCGACCATTTTGAGCATCCGAGTAACTTCGTTCTTGATTTCTTCGTACCTTTCTTTGCTGTAGTTAACAGTTATATCATCCATTTTGTTAATAGCGACGACAGCTTGACGAATGCCTAAAGTGAAAGCCAGAAACGCATGTTCGCGTGTCTGTCCGCCTGGACCGATGCCTGCTTCAAACTCGCCTTTCTTGGCGGAGCAGAAGAGAACACAGGCGTCAGCTTGGCTTGCGCCAGTAATCATGTTCTTTACGAAGTCGCGGTGTCCTGGTGCGTCGATGACGGTGTAGTAGTATTTTCTGGTTTCGAATTTCAGGAATCGAAGGTCAATGGTTACTCCTCTTTCTCGTTCTTCTTTGAGGTTGTCGAGTACCCACGCGAACTTGAATGTTCCTTTGCCCATTTGCTCGGCTTCTGCCTGATAAGCGTCGATGGTTCTTTGGTCGATTGCTCCGGCTAGGTACAGCAGGTGCCCGGTGGTGGTAGATTTTCCGTGGTCAACGTGACCCATGATGATGAGGTTTATGTGTGGCTTTTCGCTCTTGCTCATTTTTCATTCCTCTTTCTTTCTATTTTTCCTTAAATTGTAGTGATTTCGGTAACACATCAGTCCTTTCAATTATTTTAAGTTTATCATACTGCTTGCGCCTTTGCATCCGATTACAAAACATCTTCAGTGCCCAAAAGAGCGCATTTGGCGTGCGTTGACAAGCAGGGTTATTCCTAAACCCAGCAGGGGTATGGTCCAGATGTCAACCAAAAGGGCATAATTCAAAGAGTTAGCGAAATAGGAGTAAACAATGTATAAGGTGTAGTGCAAGCCCGCGGTAGCCAAAGACGCACCCAACCACTTCATTGCAGAATCTTTGTGCTGTTTTATCAGGAAGTACGCGCCTGCAACAGCGAAAATAACTGCTAAAGGCATAACGACAACGGCGTTTAAGAAACCAACCGCCCTAATTCCCTGCACCAGAAACGCAATATTGTCTATGGAAATCATGCCCACCCACCGTGAAACCTCATTAACGAACAAAGCAACCATGTAACCTACAAAAGCAAAACCAGCCCACTTCCACAAACTTCCACCACCGAGGGTTTCATCGTAACGGATGACTTTTGCGGCTAAAACCCAAAGAAGCGGCGTTGTAAACAGAACCTGCAACAGATAACCTATGCCCAACGCAGGAGAATAAACAAAGGAATCGGCTCTGAGCATCCACCACGTAGACGGCAAAAGCCCAAGAAAATTCACACCCTCCAAAAGTAAAGCCGCAGCCACGATGGTTTTCACTTTTTTAAAAGGCCAATTTTTAGACCAAAGCAGAAAAACTGCAACCAAACCCAACGTTAGGGCAACGAAGCGGGCGGTTAAACCGATGTGTCCAGTCCAAAACACCAAGCCTAACATGTTAACATAAGCGTAACCAGGCGGAACTTGAAAGAGGTAACCGAAAAAGTTCTCGTAGCTTTTCGCTACCCAATAGGTGTTAAACAAGAATAGGGACGTTAAACTTGCAGCAACCCACACCTTCATGCTGCGTCCAAGTAGAGGCAACAGTATTCCTCACTTGTTTTAGAGTGAGCAATAATTTATAGCATTTTGCATGGAAAACTCACTGCGCCACGGTGACAATACATCCGCAGACTAGAAATCATATTAAAGCCGTTTCTGCAGATAATGTAGACTGAAGCGTGTATGCCGACAAATTTGCCGCCTGAAGCAAAAGACAAGTGGGCTGAAGTAGAAGCCACCAATGATCCAAAACTGAAAATTCAGAAGTATCAAGAATTCCTAAGTGCTGTCCCTCAACACAAAGGCACCATGAAGCTTCGCGGACAAATTAAAAAGAAAATGGCAGTCATACGCAAGGACCTTGATGACAAGAAAAGAAAAGGCACTGGAAAAAGCAGTGGTGGACCAAAACTTTTCATAGAAAAAGAAGGCGCTGCACAAGTTGCACTACTTGGCATGACAAACGTCGGCAAAAGCAGCCTTTTAGCCGCGTTAACAAACGCAAAAGTGGAAGTCTCACCTGTTCCCTTTACTTCACATGAACCCGTGCCAAGTATTATGAGCTACAAGGACATACGGTTCCAAATTGTAGAAGCTCCAGCCATGATAGAAGGCTCCGCAGACGGCAAATTATGGGGAATGGCAACTCTGGGATCAGCGCGGAATGCAGACGGCATAATACTTATGGTTGATTTATCGAGTAACCCCGTTGCGCAGCTGGATCTTCTTATAGAGGAACTAGAAAAATCACGCATAATGCTTAGCAAGCCAAAAGGACGTATAGACATTGACCGCAGACATACCGGAGTATCATTACGAGTCATCCTTGTCGGGAAACTCATCGACTGCACGATGAAAGAAGTAGAAGCCCTTCTGCGAAGCTATCGAATAAACGACGCTATCGTCAAAATTAGCGGCGAAGTCACCTTAGATGAAGTGGAAGACGCCATTTTCGAAAGCACCATCTACAGACCAGCAATAATTATCGCAAACAAACTGGACATACAAGGTTCTGAGGCTAACCTAAAGCGCCTGCAAAGTCATGTAGCGGGAAAACTGCCAATCATCGCCATCTCCTGCGAACAGCAACGGGGCTTGGAACAAGTAGGCGAAGCCCTCTTCAAAAACCTGGACATCATCCGCATCTACACCAAAGAGCCCGGCGCCAAAGCACCCAGCACAAATCCATTCACTCTCAAGCGAGGCGCAACGTTGCAGGACTTGGCCAAAAGCATCCATGGTGAATTCGTGAAAGACTTTGCTTTTGCCAGAGTGTGGGCTAAACGGTTAGTGTTTAGTCCGCAGAAAGCGGGGTTAAGCTTCGTTTTAGAAGACGGCGATATAGTAGAGATTCACACAAAGTGAACTACTCGCCCCTTACGGGGCGAGCATCCACATTCACGCTCTGTTGAT
>CAYGJP010000187.1:0-4252 GCA_964350175.1 uncultured Candidatus Bathyarchaeia archaeon | reverse complement strand
GGACGCGAGAAAACGATGCCGTATTTGGCGGCGACGCCCTGCAGGTAGCGGTGGTCGTCTGCGTTCCTGAAGTCGTTTTGCAGCATGTTGTGGTCAACGAAGCTGAGGCTCAACTGGGTTTTGACTTTTTGGACGCCCATGGCTTGGAATTCCAGATACGCTATCGTTCCGGTTGAGTCCTGCGTGAGGGTGTGGTCTATTTTTAAGCCGATTTGCTCGGAGGGCTTGAGTTTTCCTTCGGTGAGGTGGGTGGTGAATATTTTTTCGGATAAGGTCTTGCTCATTATATTTTCCGCCAGTTAATAGACCGTTCAAGTCGGTTCTGTAGGTTAGGGGATAAGGAATCACAGATTTAAGTTTCGCGCCAAAAAACTGAACCTCTTCAAGCGTATAGTCTCTTTTCACAGCCAAAAGTAGGCGCCATTAAGGTATTCAGACCTTGAAAATAAAAAACGTGTGTGGTTTACTTGAAAAAGGGGGCGAAGGCAAAGCGTGCGCGGCACTACTGCTCTATCATAATGTGCATCAGGTCAGTCTTTGTAACCATACCCAGTATCTTCTTGGGGTTCGCTGGATCTAAAACGAGGACACGCCCTATCTCGTATTTGCTCATCATTTTGAACGCGTCTAAAGCTGTGTCTCCGACGTGAACGAAAACAGGTTTCCGACTTACCACTTGACTGACGAGAGTTTTGTCTCTTTGTTCTTTGCCGGTCTGTGCTGCTTCTTCCAGACTAATCATTCCGACTGGGGCGCCTTCATCATTCACTACGGGGTACCCAACGTGGTGTTGTTTCACCATTAAATCTAACAGTTCACTTATCAGCATATTTTGAGACACAGTTTTGACGTCTCGCGTCATCACATCTTCAACTTTAACCTTAGCCAGAGCATCACTCTCGCGAAGCATAAGAACGGGGAGGTAGCCGAATTTTTCCTCCATTTCCTTGGCTTCTTTAAGTGCAGCATTTCGCTTCTGCATGGCTGCTCGAACCACACGTTCATACACGTTAGGCTCCTGCTCAATGACCCACGTGTTTATGACGCCGTTTTCTACTGCGTCGTAGAAGAAGGCTTCGCCTGCTTTGGTTCGGATAATCACCGTAGACCAGTCCTCCAAGGGGTAAGCACCACCGATAGATATGTCAGCAAGTTCATTCGTGAAGTCCGTGCAGGTTCTGCAGCTGGGTAAAATATGATGCTCAATTTCAGATACGGGAATTCTAATGACGCTATTGGCAGTTTGCACCACGAACTTTGAGGACAAACGCATATGCTTGATTTCTGAAGGTTTAACGTTATAGTTTTTCTGTAGGTACTCCAACAACGGGGTCATAGAGAAAGAGCCGAAACAAAATAACCCCAGCGTTATAGCTAGATTATTGCCGATTTTGTGCTGCCAAGCTTCCAACTTTCGAAGAGCCAACACATGACAGGGCACGCCCACGAAAGCAATTTTTGATTTCCCATAACCGTAAACTGCGCTACCGTAAGCTTTAGCAACCGCTGAAGGAAAGAACTTGCTTCCAACTGCAGACAATATGTCGTCGGGTACAAGAGCAACTGAAGCCTTAGGTTTAGATGGGTTTTCAGCTTCAGCCTGAGAAACTATAGCGCTGTCAAAAAGCTTCTTGTCAACACCGTAAGTTAAA
This sequence comes from uncultured Candidatus Bathyarchaeia archaeon, assembly GCA_964350175.1. Classification (GTDB taxonomy): domain Archaea; phylum Thermoproteota; class Bathyarchaeia; order Bathyarchaeales; family Bathycorpusculaceae; genus JADGNF01. The sequence continues at coordinate 2,600 of CAYGJP010000187.1, read as the reverse complement.
AGTGAAGTAACCACTGCACCGCCCCGACTTTGCTCTCTAAGTTTTGGGTCTACTGCTTGGGCAAGCACAATTTTCCGGTAGTAGCCCAAGGCTTCATGCTTGACGGGCGCATCAGCAACCGACTTTAAAGCCCTAAGTTGCAAGGCTTCAGAATGAGGACAAATCTCATAGCATATAGGACACAAGTCCAAGTCCTTGGAACAATCATGCAAACGGTTAACTTTTTCTGATTCTACCTGCAACGCACCCACTGGACAGGCAGCTTCACAAGCTCCACATAACGTACAGAACCCATTGTTGATTATTTTTTTATTCAGAACATTATAGGCTATGAGCGCATCAGTTTTTTGCTGCACGACTGCCATCGCCCCACATGACAATACTGACATTGTGCATCTTAAATACGTACTCGTGCATAACCGCTTTTTCAACTTAAAAGCTAAAGAGCAGCCACAAAATTAAAAGGCAAATCGCCCTCTCTGCGGAAGCAGAATCTGATTGAATTTATAAACTAGTTCACGTATAATGGATTCAACGTTCTGTGTAATCGGAGAGAAAACATGGAACGCCATCCACATCAATGAAAAACAAAAAGGAGGAAAAAAAATGACTGAAAGACAACAAGATGTCATCTTCGTTGGAAACAAACCACCAATGAGCTATGTGCTGGCAATCATAACAGCGTTCTCTTCAGGCACCGCAAAAGAAACAACCCTAAAAGCCCGAGGCCAAGCAATAACCACCGCAGTCGACGTAGCTGAAATAACCAGAAACCGCTTCATAAAAGACCTCAAAGTCACCAAGATAGCCATCGGAACAGCCGAGATGCCACCCAGAGAAGGCGAAAACAGGTCCAGAATGGTTTCCACGATAGAGATAACTCTTACAAAAGAGTAAACACAAAGCGGAGCAACGAAAGCAAGATTTCGTTCTCTCTCCAATTCTTTCTACATTTTGCGCAGCATCAAACTTTTCTTAAGGTCGCACCCTGAAAAAGTCGTTTTCTACGTTTGAGTTTTCTTGAGCTTTTCCCGCTCCGCAAGGTAAGACTCAACTTTCTCAACCACTTCCATGAATGCCTTCGCTGCTGGAGAATCCGCATGCGTAATCACGAAAGGTAACCCTTTGTCCGCGTCTACGCCAACTTTGGGGTCTATAGGGATGCTGCCTAGGAAGGGAACTTGGGTTTCTTCAGCTATTTTTTTGCCGCCGCCAGCCTGGAAAATGTCAACTTTTTCGCCACAATGTGGGCAAACATAGCCGCTCATGTTTTCGACCACGCCGATGATGGGCATGTTGAGGCGTTTTGCGAAAGCTATCGCCTTCTTGACTATGGTGCTTGAAAGCTCACTGGGCATGGTTACTACGATGACGCCGTCGATTTCGGGTAAAAGTTGGGCTATGCTTAAGGGTTCGTCGCCTGTTCCCGGAGGCAAATCGATAAAGAGCACATCAAGTTCGCCCCAGACGATGTCTTGGAGGAACTGGCGTATGGCGCCCATTTTGAGGGGTCCTCGCCAGATGGTCGGAATTTCCTCAGACAAAAAGAAGTCTATGGAGACAACTTTCATGTTTAGGGGGCCTGTGACGGGGAAGGCCCCAGGTGGACCCACTTTTAATCGCTGCCCAGTTAAGCCTAACAGCCTTGGGACGCTGGGCCCGTGAATGTCCGCGTCAAGTATACCGACTTTGTTTAAATTGGCGTGTTGAGCGAAGGCTGCGGCGAGGTTAACGGTTACGGTGCTTTTGCCGACTCCGCCTTTTCCGCTTATGATGGCGATTTTGTGTTTGATTTTGCTCATTTTTCCTTGGAGAAGTTGCTGTTGCTCGAGCAGTTTTTGCCTGCGGGCTTCCATAGGGTTTGGGGCTTCGTTTGCTGTGGTCACAGAAAACACCAATATAGATGGTTTTTGATGTTGAAGTGGACTAAAAAGTGTTTCGCACTTTCGGGGCGTTTCGAGATTATAGTTTGTAACCTATTTTGCGCAGGAATTCTCTGCGTTCTCGTATGTCCGCGTCGGTTTCTACGCCTTTGCTTTTGAAGCCGTCTACAACTCCGATTATGCCTCTGCCCTGCTCAGTTTCCGCAATTAGCACTTGCAACGGGTTGGCTGTTGCCGCGTAAATCGTGCAGACTTCAGGCACTTTTTTGACTTTGTCCAACACGTTTAGGGGGTAAGCGTTCCGCAGAAGTATGAGGAAACTGTGTCCGCAGGCTATTTCGAAGGCTTTTTCTGCTGCTAGGCGTCGGAGTTCTTCGTCGTTTCCCTCATGCCTGACAAGGCAGGGTCCGCTGCTTTCGCAGAAGCCCAAACCGAATTGGATGTTTGGCACGGAGTTGACGAGGGCTTCGTAGAGGTCTTCTGCGGTTTTTATGAAGTGTGCTTGGCCTAGGATGATGTTGGCGTCTTTGGGCGGGTCAATTTTAACGGTTTTAAACTCAACCATCTTGTGGTTCCCCTATGAGTTAGATGTGGGCGGCTTGGTGTTTTAGGTTTTGCGGTTCCGATGCTTTTGGGGTTGCTTGGACATGTCAACCGTCATATTTGGTGCCTATTAGTAATTGTATGCAGAAACGATAGAGGGTAGGTCAAACAGCA
>CAYGJP010000186.1:2593-4279 GCA_964350175.1 uncultured Candidatus Bathyarchaeia archaeon | reverse complement strand
GAGCAACAGGGAAGCCCACAAGCAGCGCCGACAAAGTACGGGGAACAGCCAACACCCAAAATCACGCGCAAACTAATTTTTGATTGGCAACACAACGCCTTCATACAAAAAACAGACGGAAGCCGCCGATGCCCCTTTCACAACGGAGACACAATGGGATTAGGTTTTCAAAACGTGTGGCTAAAAGACTGCGAACGATGCCGCCAAGTGACACCCGACAAAGGCGAACAGTGCCGCGAGTTGTATGCTTCGCTGAAAATCCTCAAAAACCAAAGGAGTAACTGAGGATATGAACGAACAAAAACCAAAAAATAAAACCCGTATTGTGATTGAGCTAAAACCCGTAGCTCTAATAACGCACGTAGCGGGGAACCTAAGAAAATACGTTAAGAACCTTGAGGCTTTGGGTTTAATAGAAAAAGGCGCAACTATCGGTTTACACCGCGAATTCGAGTTAACCGAGGTGATAGATAACATTGAAACGCCCTCATGGGAGGAACAGTAATGATTAACTGTTCTACCTCTGGGAACTGCGCGGTTTGCCGCAACTACGCGATTTTCTGCAAAGGGAAAGACCAAAACGGACAGAGAGTGTTACGATGAGCAAAATACTAACGCAAATTAAAACACAAACGGAGAAACCTTCACCGCCTAAGCGCTCCTTCAGGAGCGCATTGGATGGGTGGATAGAAAAAAACTGCTCACAATGCGGCAGACGCAGAGACCTATGCAATGAGTTTACCATTGAGGGAAGGCAAACAATGGCGCTCTGCATCCAAATTCACCTTGGAGCGGTGAACGCGAAAATAAACGCTTACGGCGTAAACGCACAACTGGAGAGACACCGATGAGCGAAGCAACAAAACAGCCAACACAAGGAAAAATCATATCCGACATGCAAAACGAACTGGTGAGAATCATACAAAACATAGACATGACCCGACTGTGTGAACTTCACACCCAAATACGCAGCATCGAGATATACGACAACCGCGAAGGCGCTCTATGGTTTTTAGTTGGCTTTTTTACAGAACAAATCAACGCACTACCCCCAGCGAACTATGACAACCTCAAAAGAATGCTTATGGTGTTCAACAAATGAGCGAAGACCCCGAAATAGTTTTTGCAGACGAAACCGACAACACACTATCCGACTTTGCCAAAACAGACCCAGCCGCACAGCCCAGCAAAGAACCAACAGCAACCGAACGATTCAAAGCAGAACTAAGCAGATACCCCACAGAAGTGGAAGCACTAAAACACATAAAAGATATTGCAAAAAAAATCGGATGCACCAGAGGCGTAGGCTACAACGTCATAAAGAAAATGACCTTTTCAGGCGACCCACCCCAGCTTAACAGCACAGAAGCCACCATAGGTTATGGTACACCTGACACTGTAGAGGTAGAAGCCGAGGCAGAAGCAACAACCGACCCCGAACCAACCGAGCACAACTTCACACCTGAAACACTCCCACAACCACAACCCGACCCCTTAAGCTACGCTCAAGCGTCACCTTTCCAAGCCAAACTACAGCCCGTGATGGAACGCGCCACAAACCGAACCTTAACCCAAATCTTAACCCTCCTAGGCAGTAGTGACGGCGCAGGAAAAGCCCTAACCGATGAAGAAAGCAAAGACACCGCTATTTTATTGCCGTACATTATAGGCAGATTCACAGGGAAA